>CAZQZY010000007.1:0-32453 GCA_964597935.1 uncultured Aquiluna sp.
GTCTCTAGGCCCGCAAAGGCGCCGGCCACTATGAACAGAACATTTGTGGTGTCAATCTGAATGAATTCCTGCTGAGGGTGCTTGCGACCACCCTGGGGTGGAACAGAGGCCACGGTTCCCTCAAGAATCTTTAGAAGTGCCTGCTGGACACCCTCTCCCGATACATCTCGAGTGATCGAGGGGTTCTCTGCCTTGCGAGAGATCTTGTCGATCTCATCGATGTAGATGATGCCGGTTTCGGCACGCTTTGGATCGAAGTCTGCAGCCTGCAATAGCTTCAGGAGAATGTTCTCGACGTCCTCGCCGACGTAACCGGCTTCGGTGAGTGCGGTCGCATCAGCCACCGCGAACGGTACGTTGAGACGTTTGGCAAGAGTCTGGGCCAGATAGGTCTTGCCACAACCGGTTGGACCAATCATCAAAATGTTGGATTTGGCAATCTCAATATCGTCGTGACTCTTGCCTGCTCTGGTGAGCGTGCCTTTTGCACGAATGCGCTTGTAGTGGTTGTAGACCGCCACCGAAAGCTGCTTTTTAGCACCATCTTGGCCAATGACATACTCGTCCAGAAACGCCTTGATCTCCTTCGGGTTTGGAAGATCAATGCTCTCGGCCTCGGTTGCTACGGCGTTGCCGAGCTCCTCTTCAATGATTTCGTTACAAAGTTCGATGCACTCGTCACAAATGTAGACCGAAGGTCCAGCGATTAGTTTTCGAACCTGCTTTTGGCTCTTTCCACAGAAAGTGCACTTCAAAAGCTCAGAGGTCTCTGACAAGGTCATGGCAAAACCCTATATCTACCGAAGGACTTTTTGCCTTAGGCGTGTCGGATTTAGGCCTTGCGGCTGGTTAGCACCTGATCGATCAGTCCATACTCGAGGGCATCCTGAGCGGTCAGGATCTTGTCTCGATCGATGTCCTTGTTCACCTGGTCAACAGGCTTTCCGGAGTGCTTTGCCAACGTCTCTTCGAGCCACTCACGCATGCGCATGATTTCGCGTGCCTGGATCTCGATGTCCGAGGCCTGCCCTCGACCCGCGTCACCGGTAGCAGGCTGGTGAATCAGCACTCTGGCGTTTGGCAGCGCCAAACGCTTGCCCTTGGCACCCGCAGCCAACAAGACCGCAGCAGCCGATGCGGCCTGGCCTAGACAAACAGTCTGAATCTGCGGCTTGATGTACTGCATGGTGTCGTAGATTGCGGTCAAAGCGGTGAATGACCCGCCAGGAGAGTTGATGTACATGGTGATATCGCGGTCTGGGTCTTGAGATTCAAGAACCAGAAGCTGAGCCATGATGTCGTCGGCCGATGCGTCGTCGACCTGAACCCCTAGAAAGACAATGCGATCCTCAAACAGCTTGGTGTATGGGTTGTGGCGCTTGAAGCCGTATGAGGTGCGCTCTTCGAACTCGGGAAGGATGTAGCGCGACTGCGGCATCTGGATGCGGCCAGCTGCTGACTCTTGGTAGCTCATTACTCAGCCTTTCCAACGCCGGTGGAGCGGTTTGCGAACTCCTGAATGTGGTCAATAAAGCCGTACTCGAGGGCCTCTTGCGCGGTGAACCAGCGGTCGCGGTCACCGTCTTTCATGATCTGCTCCACAGTCTTACCGGTCTGCTTTGCGGTGATCGATGCGAGCTGGTGCTTCATAGACATGATCAGCTCAGCTTGAGTCTGGATGTCACTGGCGGTGCCGCCAAAGCCACCGTGCGGCTGGTGCAAAAGTACGCGAGTGTTTGGTGTGGCATAGCGCTTACCCTTTGCTCCCGATGAGAGCAAGAACTGACCCATCGATGCACACATGCCGATTCCGACGGTAACAATGTCGTTTGGCACGTACTGCATGGTGTCGTAGATCGCCATGCCAGCTGTGATTGAGCCACCTGGAGAGTTGATGTAGAGGAAGATGTCCTTCTCAGCGTCTTCGGCTGCCAAAAGCAGGATCTTGGCGCAAATCTCGTTTGCGTTCTCATCGCGAACCTCGCTGCCCAACCAAACGATTCGGTCCTTCAGCAGGCGATCAAAAACGCCGTTTCGCTCCATTTGAGGCATGGACATAAGGGGTATCTCCTTAGCTATCTGAGACAAAGATAGTCAGGCAAACCAAAACCTTGTGGCATGTTCGCCCAAGGCGTTAGTTGTTGGCTTCGGTTGAAACCTTGTTTCCCTTTGAGTCAACGATTTCTGCAGCAGCCACCAGAGCATCTACCGCCTTACGACGAGCTAGCTCGCCAACAAAAGCAGGGACCTGACCGGCATTGGCCACCTGCTTAATGAACTCGTTTGGATCCATGCCGTAGTTGCGAGAGGTGAAAGCCAGGTACTCAATAAGCTCCTGGTCCTCAACCTTGATGCCCTCAGCTTCAACAACTGCGTCAAGCAGCAGCTGAGTGCGGAAGTTCTTCTCGGTCTCCTCGGTCACCTCTTTGCGGTGAACGTCATCAGCCTGGCGACCCTCGCCCTCGAGGTGGCTTTCAACCTCGCGCTTTACAGCTTCCTCAGAAACCGGAATCTTTGCCTTTTCCAACAGCTCATCGATCATGATGTCGCGAGCCTGCAGGATCTGCTTGCGAGCTAGGTTGACCTCGAGCTTCTTCTCAATGTCCGCCTTCAACTCGGCAATGGTGTCGAACTCTGAGGCGAGCTGGGCAAATTCGTCGTCTGCCTTTGGAAGCTCGCGCTCCTTTACCGCGTTTAGGGTTACCGAAACCTCGGCATCCTGACCCGCTAGCTCACCACCGACAAGCTTGGAGCGGAAAGTGGTGCTCTCACCTGCGGTCAGGGTCTCTAGGGCCTCATCAATACCGTCTAGCAACTGGCCAGAGCCGATTTCGTAGGAGATGTCCTTCGCCGTATCGATGGTCTTGCCGTCGATGTTCGCAGTTAGGTCAATCGAGGTGAAGTCACCCTTCTGAGCTGGGCGCTCAACGGTCTTTAGGGTTCCAAAACGAGCACGAAGGGCATCGAGTTCGGTGTCGACATCTAGCTTGGCAACCTTGAGGGCATCAACCTTGACCTTCATCCCCTTGTATTCAGGCAGCTTGAACTCTGGGCGAACTTCAACCTCAAGCTCGATCTTCAGATCCTTGTCTGGCTCTGCAGCCGATGGTGCCTGCAGCACATCTGCCTGCGGGGTGGCAAGCGGAACCAGCTTCTCTGCCGCAAGTGCCTGACGGTAAAAGTCATCCATGCCATCGTTGATTGCCTGGGCGATGATCATGTCCTTGCCCACGCGCTGGTCCATAACCGCAGCAGGTACCTTGCCCTTGCGGAAACCCGGGATGTTCACCTGCTCAGAAACTGTCTTGTAGGCGGCGTCCAGGGCTGGCTTGAAGTCTGCCGGCTCAACAGTGATGGTGAGCTTGACGCGCGTTGGGTTGAGCTTTTCTACGTTAGTTTTCAACGTTTCTCCGTGAGATAGGTGGACTACTCAGTAACTGGTCGGGATGACAGGATTTGAACCTGCAACCCCCTGTACCCAAAACAGGTGCGCTACCAAGTTGCGCTACATCCCGGAGATTCCCGCTGACCAGCTGGTCGCGAGCCTGAACACTCTATCCCATAGAATGGGGTGGCGTCTAACGCACGCGAGTGTAGCTCAATGGTAGAGCCTCAGTCTTCCAAACTGATTACGCGGGTTCGATTCCCGTCACTCGCTCCAATTACCGCTGGCAACTGGCGCAGAAGTAGAGCTTTCGGGTCGCCATCATCTCAATTGAAACTGAACTTCCACACTCTCTACAGGGCAAACCCTGACGCTTGTATACGTAGTAACGGTCCTGAAGTTTTGGTCTTCCCTTCAAAAAACCCTCACGGGTGAGCATTAATCCGGTCCTAACGCCCAATGGCATAAGTGTCACGGCATCGAACCAAATCCCAGCTATCTGCTCATCGGTTAGAGACTTTCCCGGAGTGTATGGATTTATGCCCGCCCGAAATAGCAATTCGGCACGATAAACGTTTCCGACTCCAGCCAACACCTCTTGGTTCATTAGCAGGATGCCGATTGGGCTTTGGGACTTCTTAACTCGCTCGATAAATCGACTCTGCTCTTTGCCAGTTGGATCAGGGCGAAGTGGGTCCGGACCAAGCCGTTTTGCCAAGGTAGCCAGCTGCTCATCGCTCACGAGCTCACAAGCAGTCGGGCCGCGAAGATCTGCAAGCATCCCACCAGCGAGGAATCTGGCCCTAACCGCACCTTTTGGCTGTGGTGGTTCAGAATCAAAACTTTCGAACTTCCATTTGCCATAGATGCCGAGGTGAATGCGCAAGGTTGCGGCTTCGAATTCAAGAAAGAGTTGCTTCCCCCAGGCTGAGGCATTCAATAGCTTGCTTCCGCTGATTAGACCGGCATCGGTAAACCTGCCCTGAGGGGAACTAACTTCAAGCGCTTTACCTTGAAATCGCTTGCGAAACTCCCCCGCGGTTCTATGGACGGTATGGCCCTCGGGCATTTAGTAGCGGACCTCGCCCGTGTTCTCGAAGTGAGCAATCTTGGAGATGCGCCGAACATGTCTCTCGTCATTGGAGAAATCCCGGGAAATGAAAATCTTCACAAGCTCTAGTACTTCTTCTTGCGAATGCTGCCTTGCTCCCACAGCACAAACATTTGCATCATTGTGATCCCTCGCGAGTGCGGCGGTGTCCGCATTCCAGATCAATGCGGCCCTGATTCCCTTGACCTTGTTTGCCGCTATCTGCTCACCGTTACCGCTACCCCCGAGCACGATGCCTAGGGCCCGCACCCCTGCTGATTGATCAGCAACCACGGCCTGAGCCGCGGCAATACAAAACCCGGGGTAATCATCCAGCGCGTCATAGACCTTAGGTCCGTGATCAATCAACTCATGACCCAACTTGCCAAGCTCGGTCACCAAGAAAGCGCTTAGCTCCATACCTGCGTGGTCGGTTGCGATGTGGATTCTCATTGCTGCTCCATCTTGTTTGAAACTACAGACTGCAATATCTCGGGCTGGGTCGAGTAGATGACCACACTCTCACCGCTTTTTAGCTTTAGTTCAAGTCCTCTGCCCGGCTTTGGCATAAATGCCAACTTGCCTCTTGAGTATCGGATTCCCAAGCCTCCGTAATCACGAGCCCGGAGTTGAACAATCTCGATATCGGCAATGTCGTCGTAATCGAGCGTCAGCATGGGCAATCCTGAAACTTTTACTCGAATCCGCTCCCCAAGTTCGACCTGGGGAACCTGCAACACAACCACAACAAGAACCATTGGTATCGCGAGCAAGATCAGGAACAGGTTGAAAGGAAACCCCTGCTGCTCATCGCTGAGCTGAATCACAGTCGTGGTCCAGGCGATTAGCTGCAGCAGCAAGAAAACCCCTAGCCCGGTAAAACCAAGCAGGCCTGAAAGTAGACGCCTGCGGGTAAAGGCCGAGATGCCCAAGAACAGCAGCGCAAAAACCTGCAGGATCGCGATCTCAATCAAGTGCTGCTCGAAGCTTACGAATCGATCTGGCGCAAGGCTCGGACCCCAGTGCACGGGAATTGGTTCAGCCAACCACCCCAACTGATAGCTCAAAATCAGAAAGCCGAGGTGCGATAAAACCAGGGCAACCGCTGCGGCAAAAATCTTTCTAATGTTTTTCAAGCCGACTCCTAGAAAAGCGAAGCACCACCGAAGCGGCAAAAGCGGTCAAGATTACGTAGGCAAGGGTTAGTGCCTGCAATTCCAGAGTCAAAACAATCGGAGCCGCCAAGGCAGCGATAACCATAGAGAATTCACCTCGTGCAATGAGGAAGCCAGTGGCGCGCCACGCGCTCATTGGGTCGGTCAAATCCCTGGTCACCCACCAGCCAACCAGAAACTTGCCGGCAATACCCAATACGGTGAGCAGAAGCGCCAATGGCAACACCGCTGGAAGATCTGCTGGGTTAGTGGTAATTCCAAAAAAGAGGAAGAAGATTGCCGCAAATATATCCCTGATCGGACTGAGCCTGGCACGAGCGGTTTCGGCAACCTCACCGGTCAAAAGAAGTCCAATCAAGAAGGCTGCGACCACTCCGGAGAATCCAACTAGGTCTGCAAGTCCTGCCGCCAGCAGAGCCGCACCGAAAACAGTTAGCAGAAGACCACCGGGCTCGTTTGGATCCAGGATCTTGCTCCACTTGGCAGTGCCGCGGAAACTCACCAGAATCACTAAGCCGGTGATTGCCAGTGCAAGAGACACCGAGATGATTCCCGAGACAGCGGAAACCCCGAGAACGATGGAGGTAAGGAGTGGAAGGTAGGGGGCAAGAGCGAGGTCCTCAAAAACCAAAACTCCGATAGCTCGCTTAGAAACCTCAGATCGTCTCCAACCCATTTCTTTGATCAGCTGAGCTGCAATACCTGAGGACGAAACGTAGGTGATTCCAGCCAAGGCCAGCGCTCCCCCGACCCCCCAGCCAAGCAAAAGACCGAGCACAAAGCCCGGGGTTGCGTTTGCAAAGAAATCGATAAAGCCCGCGCTCTTGCGCTCCTTGAACGCTTTGGCCAAGTCATAGGCGGAGTATTCAAGTCCAAGCAGCAATAGCAGCAGAATCGCGCCGATCTGAGCTCCGGTGTTTAAAAACTCCTCACTCAGGGAAAGCGGGACCAGGCCGCCCTCGCCAATGGCAAGACCAATCAATAGGTAGAGCGGGACAACAGAGAATTTCAAGCGGTTAGCAATGAAGGCAACGATGCCAAGCACCAGCAGGGCCCCGCCAATCTCAGCAAGCAGCGCAGCGTTTTCTGGCGCCTGGGAGCTAGCCTGCAAGATTCTGAACACAGCTAATTATCTCGGGATAATCCCAGCCTAAAAACGCTCTAGGCTTTTGGTTACACAGAGTTAACGGAGACTTAGAGACACATGCCTGGTGAAAACCTCACTCGCCTCGAAGCCGCAGAGCGCGCAGCCAACCTAAAAGTCCACAGCTACAAGGTTCTATTGGACCTAACCACCGGTGAGGAGACCTTCAGTTCCCACACCGAGGTGAGTTTCAGCGCGACGAGTGGGTACTCGAGCTTTATCGATGCCATTACCCACTCCGTCGAGAAGGTCGTTCTGAACGGGGTAGAACTTGACCCGGCAGTGGTTTCTGATGGCATAAGAATCTCCCTTCCCAACCTGCAAGCCGAGAACACCCTGGTCATCTCGGCTCATGGCAAGTACTCAAACTCCGGTGAGGGCCTGCACCGATTCGTTGATCCGGTAGACCAAGAGGTTTACCTGTACACCCAGTTCGAGGTACCTGACTCCCGAAGGATGTTCCCGGTTTTTGAGCAGCCTGATCTAAAAGCAGAGTTCAGCTTCAGCATCATCGCGCCTGATTACTGGGAGGTCACCTCCAATCAGGCAACACCTCAGGCGGTAAAGCTCGATGCTGGCAAAGCAAGATGGGACTTTGCTCCTACCCCAAGAATCTCGAGCTACATCACAGCGCTAATTGCTGGTCCTTACCAAAAGTGGACCGACTCGCTCGTGTCCACCTCAGGCAGAACCATCCCGCTCGGGGTCTTTTGCCGCAAGTCGCTTGGGCAGTACATGGATCCTGAATACATCTTCGAGAAGACCAAGCAGGGTTTTGACTTCTTCGAGAACCTCTTCGGAGTCCCATATCCGTTTGAGAAATACGACCAGCTCTGGGTGCCTGATTTCAACGCTGGCGCTATGGAGAATGCCGGTGCAGTTACTTTCACCGAGAACTACGTATTCCGCTCTGCTGTAACTGATGCAACCCGCGAGCGCAGAGTCGTGACCATCCTGCACGAACTAGCACACATGTGGTTTGGTGACCTTGTAACCATGCGCTGGTGGAACGACCTATGGCTCAATGAGTCTTTTGCAGAGTACGCCTCGACCCTTGCAACGGCTGAAGCCACCGAGTGGAAAGAAGCTTGGACCACTTTCGCATCGCTTGAAAAGAACTGGGCCTACCGCCAGGACCAGCTGCCCTCTACCCACCCAATCGTTGCCACCATCAACGACCTCGAGGACGTGCAGGTTAACTTTGATGGCATCACCTACGCCAAGGGAGCTTCGGTCCTAAAGCAGCTTGTTGCTTGGGTTGGCCAGGAGCCATTTGTTCGTGGCGTTTCCAGCTACTTCAAAAAGCACGCCTGGGGTAACACCGAGTTGAAAGACCTCTTGGTTGAGCTCGAGCGTGAGTCAGGCCGCGACCTCTCCAGCTGGTCCAAGCTGTGGCTCGAAACCGCTGGAGTAAACACCCTGAAGCCAGAGTTCACGCTCGACGCTGACGGAAACTATTCGAGTTTCAAGATTTTGCAGTCGGCTATCGCGGAGCAGCCAACCATCAGACCTCACCGCATGGGGGTTGGACTGTTTAATTTGGTTGACGGCAAGTTGATTAGGAGCGAATACCTCGAACTCGACATCGACGGCCCTGTCAGCGAGGTGACTGAACTTGTTGGTAAGAAGCAGCCGGATCTTCTTTTGCTCAATGACAAGGACCTCGCCTATGCCAAGATTCGCCTGGACGAGCGGTCGGCAAAATCGGCACTTGGAAACCTCTCTGGAATCAAAGACTCCTTGGCGAGGACATTGGTCTGGACCGCAGCTTGGGATGCCACCAGAGATGGTGAGTCTCCAGCGAGCGACTTCATCGACCTAGTGCTTGGACACATTGGCCCGGAGACCGAGTCGACCACAATCTTGACCCTGCTTCGTCAGCTGGTGACAACCGGAACGCTCTATACGGCACCAGCAAAGCGTGAAGCCATGTTGGTGAAGATTGCGGATGGACTAATTGACCTGGCAACCAAGGCAAAGCCTGGCTCAGATTCACAGCTGCAGTTTGTGAAGTTTGTTCCTCAGTTTGCAAGAACCCAAGCTCAAGCAACCTGGATGAAGCAGCTGCTAAACGGAGAAATCTCACTACCAGGTTTGGTTGTTGACCAGGATGTTCGTTGGGAGTTGGTCATCGGCCTGAGTGTCTGCGGCATCTTTGGTGAGCACGAGATTGCCACCGAACTGGAACGCGATAACACCGCCAATGGTCAAAAGTTTGCCGCAGCAGCCAGGGCGACAATCCCATCGGCTCAAACCAAGTTGGAAACCTGGAAGACGCTCACCGAAACTGAGGACTACTCCAACACTCTGATTAATTCTGCCTCCTTGGCATTTGGTCGAGTGAACGATGTGACACTTCTCGAGCCATACGCGGATCTCTATCTCGCAAACGCAGAAAGAATCTGGGATGAGCGCAGCTATCACATCGCCGCCTACCTTCTGAATAACCTCTACCCAATTCAGCTGGCAAACGCATCGCTTGCCGAGAAGACCAGAGCGCTTATTGAAACGGATTCGATCAAGGCAAAGCCTGCCCTGCGAAGGATTCTGATCGAGAACCTCGCTGCTTTGGAGCGCGGCCTAACCGCTCAGGCAAAGGACGCCTGATGGCCTGGCTTGAGTCATTGGGAGCATGGGAAACTCCAGCTCGCATTGGCCTGATCGTCATCCTGGCGATAGTTGTCAGGATCGTGTTGGCATTCTCGATACGCAAGACCACCCGAGCCATTTTGGAAGGCGCGAGAACCGTAAACAAAAACGGTAAGGCCGCTAAGTCGAATGGGGAACGTATCAGTCAGCGCGGCAAGACCATCTCCAGCGTGCTGGACAACATCGCCACCTGGACCCTGGCAATCACTGCCCTGGTAATGATTCTCAGTGAGCTCGGTGTCGATGTTGGCGCACTAATTGCCGTTTCCACGATCATCGGTGCAGCAGTTGGTTTCGGTGCTCAGACGCTCGTAAAGGACGTAATCTCAGGCATCTTTATGGTGTTTGAGGACCAGTTTGGGGTTGGCGACGAAGTCAACCTCGGCCAGGTAATTGGCAAGGTAGAAAGAGTCAGGCTCAGGGTCACCGAGGTGCGAGACAAAGACGGCATGCTTTGGTTTGTCAGAAATGGCGAAATCATAAATGTCGGCAATGGATCCCATGGAAAATCTCTATGACCGAATTGGTGAGGAAGGCTTCACCAAACTAACCAAGGTTTTCTACGAGGGTGTGGCTAAAGACCCGCTACTGAAGCCGATGTATCCGGAAGCGGATCTGGGGCCTGCCGAGCGCAGACTGCGGATGTTTCTGGAGCAGTACTGGGGCGGGCCAGATACCTACCAACAGGAGCGCGGACACCCACGCCTGAGGATGCGCCACTTCGAGTTCCGAATTGGGCCAAAAGCTAGGGATGCTTGGCTGGGTCATATGCGAAATGCGGTCTCGGCACTTGAACTATCCGAGCTTGATGAGGCGATGCTTTGGGACTACCTAGAACGTGCTGCGCACGCCATGCTCAATACCTTCGAGGATTAGGCAGCAGTTTGTCTTGCGAGCACGTGTCCATACTTCGTGCTGAGTCTTACCCAGCCTCGGGTTTGATACACACTCACCATCTCCCCCTGGCTCATAAACCCAAGGCCAGCTAGCGCAAATGCCGCGGCAGCGGGAAACTCAACGTCGTAACCGATCCGCTTACCCCAGACTTGGGCTCGCACCCTTTGAGCGATTGATGCCCCGATGTTCTCCGGAAGCAAAGAGGCAACCTCACTAATTCCATCCTTTGCCCAAAGCGTAAGCTGCTGTTGCGGAATCTGCCCTGCCGCTTCCCACCCTTCTCTGGGTGGGGTAACTCCGGTCCATGCCGCTCGCTGTTGAACCGGTGGCAAACTCAGTGACCTGTCCTCGCCAACTCCTGCCAGGCGCTCCAGGATTGCCGATAACTCAAAATTGAGATCCAGCTCAAGAGGATTCTCCAATTGAAGCGTTCTGAGCCCGAGAACGGTTGGTCCATCACCGAGCAGGTTTGCAGAGAAAATCGGTGCAACGTAGACAGCGAGCACCGCACCGAAGGATTTGAATTTGACCAGTCCATCCGGGTCCAGTTTTCTCGCCCGTTCGAGGAAGCTGATTAGGTCTGAGATATCAGAGTATTCACTGAACTGGATCGCTGGCATGAGAGTTCTAAACTATCGCTGAACAAGGGGAACTATGACCATCGCCATCCCGAATGACCCGGTAGCAGATCTGCTGAGGGTATTGAATCTCGAGCAATTATCCGAAACTGAGTTTCTTGGTCAAACCCAGTGGATGCCGCATGGCCGAGTATTTGGAGGTCAAGTGCTTGCCCAAGCACTGACTGCCGCCCAACGCACTATCCATGACTCAAGGCCAGTGCACTCGCTTCACTCGTACTTCTTGAGACCAGGTGACATCGAGCAACCAATCCGCTTCTCGGTCGAGATTCTGCGAGACGGAAAGAGTTTTAGCGCGAGAAGAGTGCACGCCATCCAAAATGACGTTCCGATCTTCTCGATGATCGCCTCTTTCCAGGAGGCTGCAGTCGGACTCGAGCACACCACCGCTTTCCCAGAGGGAGTGCCTGACCCAGATTCGTTGCCATCGGCAGCCGAGCTATTGGGTGCTATAGCCCACCCAACCGCGGAGTACTGGTCGAAGGCAAGACCTTTTGACCTAAGGCATGTATCGGAGCCGCTCTACCTAAAGCCTCCGAAAGAGCGGGTTGCGAATCAAATGGTCTGGTTCCGAGCATTGAGTGAAATGCCCACGGATGAGTCAATCAACTCAGCGGCATTGGCATACGCATCCGACTATTCGATCCTGGAATCAATCCTGAAGCGGCACGGGATCACCTGGGCTCACCCAGGACTGAACTCAGCCAGCCTGGATCACGCCATGTGGTTTCACAGACCAACAAGAGTTGACCAGTGGCACCTGTATGTTCAGGAGAGCCCTTCCGCACAGGGCGGCAGAGGGCTATCGATCGGAAAGATCTTCAACGAAGCCGGTGAACTGGTGGCGACGTGTGCCCAAGAGGGCATGATTCGAATTCCTGAGGTTTCTTAGTCCCTAGTAAGACGCCTGTATGTGGAACGGTGAGGCTTTGCAGCCTCAGGTCCAAGTCGCTCAATCTTGTTCGCCTCGTACGCTTCGAAGTTACCCTCAAACCAGTACCACTGATCTGGGTTCTCATCGGTGCCCTCATAGGCGAGGATGTGGCTAGCCACACGGTCCAAGAACCAACGATCGTGCGTGATCACCACAGCGCAACCAGGGAACTCCAGTAGCGCGTTCTCAAGCGATGACAGGGTTTCAACATCCAGGTCATTGGTCGGCTCGTCGAGCAGCAACAGGTTTCCACCCTGCTTCAACGTCAGAGCAAGATTCAATCTGTTTCGCTCACCACCGGAGAGCACGCCGGCCTTCTTCTGCTGATCAGCACCCTTGAACCCAAAGGCTGCAACATAGGCACGGGAAGGCATCTCAACTTGGCCAACAGTCATGAAATCGAGGCCGCCAGAGACAACCTCCCAGAGTGTCTTCTCTGGATCGATTCCACCTCGGTTCTGATCGACATAGGAGATCTTTACGGTTTCACCGATTTTTAGATCTCCGGAATCTAACTGGTGTAGCCCGGTGATGCACTTGAAAAGTGTCGACTTTCCAACACCGTTTGGTCCGATGATTCCTACGATTCCGTTTCGAGGCAGCGAGAATGACAGGTTGCTAAACAGCGGTCTGCCGTCGAATCCCTTGGCGATGTTCTTCGCCTCGATAACCACGTTTCCTAGTCGAGGTCCAGGTGGGATCTGAATCTCTTCGAAATCAAGCTTTCTAGTCTTGTCGGCTTCCGCGGCCATCTCTTCGTACCTAGCCAAACGAGCCTTCGACTTGGTCTGCTTGGCCTTTGGCGAAGAACGGACCCACTCGAGCTCATCCGCAAGTCGCTTAGCAAGCTTTGCGTCCTTTTTGCCCTGCACCTCAAGTCGCTCTGCCTTCTTTTCGAGGTAGGTCGAGTAATTACCCTCGTACGGATAGGCACGGCCGCGGTCTAGTTCCAAAATCCACTCGGCGACATTGTCGAGGAAGTATCTATCGTGCGTTACAGCTAGCACAGCACCGGTGTACTTGGCGAGGTGCTGCTCGAGCCAGAGAACGCTTTCCGCGTCGAGGTGGTTGGTTGGCTCGTCCAGCAGCAACAGATCCGGCTTTTGCAGGAGAAGCTTGCACAGCGCGACGCGACGACGCTCACCACCAGAGAGGTGGGTAACGGGGGTATCAGCCGGAGGGCAGCGAAGCGCATCCATCGCCTGCTCTAGCTGGTTATCGAGATCCCAACCGTTTTGGGCATCGATTTCCTCTTGCAGAGTTCCCATCTCCGCTAGCAAAGAGTCATAGTCGGCATCAGGATTCGCGAGCTCGGCAGAAATTTCGTTGAAGCGGTCGATTTTGCCTTTGAGGTCGGCAACTGCCTCCTCAACGTTACCCAGGACGGTCTTCTCCTCATTCAGCGGAGGCTCCTGCATCAGGATGCCAACTGTGTAGCCGGGAGATAGGCGAGCTTCACCGTTTGAAGGAGTGTCGAGTCCTGCCATGATCTTGAGAACCGAAGACTTACCTGCACCATTTGGACCGACTACGCCAATCTTGGCCCCTGGGTAAAAAGCCAGGGTCACATCGTCAAGGATTACCTTGTCGCCATGTGCCTTGCGAGCTTTGATCATCTGATAGATAAATTCAGCCAATTTGCATCCTTTTCAGTCGGCGAAAATCCCTCTTCACCAGTGCCTCGGAAAGCTTAGCTGACCAAAAGGTCCGCTTAGGTGAAGAGGGATTTCGCTATCGATCAACCTTGCTTGGGGGGATGATTGACCGAATCTTTGCTATGCCGGTTGAAGCTCATCCTCGAGCTCCTCGACGTCATCCTCTTCTGGTTTGAGGACAACACGATCGAAGCTGCTGACGCCAAAGTTGAGGTCAAGCCCGATGTGATCCGCATCAATCTCAATGCTGGTTCCGCTTCGCTCCCCGTTATCCCAGTCTCGAATCTTCAACCTGCCCTGAATGACGACTCGGTCCCCTTTGCTCACAGAGTCCAGAACATTTTTCGCCAACTGTCTAAAAGACACGATGGTGAACCAGTTTGTGGATGTAGTGGTCCAGGTGTTCTTGGCCGCATCGAACCTGCGGGTATTGGCGGCCAACCGAAATGTGGCCATGGTTAGGTTGTCCGCAGTCTCGTGACGCTTTACATCGGTTGCGACTAAACCGGAAACAGTGATTTGCTCTGACATTTGCCCTCCTTGGTTTGGATGGGGCAAGTGTGACAATTTCCGGCCGCTGGTTGTGCCTGGGTAAATGAAGCTGTGGATAACCTCGGCGTTCGGCTAGCTGTTAGCGAAGTAGGTGGGTGAACTTAGCCCGAACCTTTGCCACCTTTGGCGCAACCACCGCTACGCAGTAACCCTGGTTGGGGTTCTTGGCAAAGAAGTCCTGGTGGTATTCCTCTGCTGGGAAAAAATCCCCGAGCGGGACGATTTCAGTAACAACAGAGTTACCCCAAATCTCCTTGCTGCGCTCAAGGGCAGCCTGGAACACTTCCTGCTGCCCCTCGGCATAAAACATCGAGGATCGGTACTGAGTTCCGATGTCATTGCCCTGGCGATTTAGCTGGGTAGGGTCGTGCAGAGTAAAGAAGATGTCAAGAATTTCGTCAGCGCTGATAACCGACTCGTCAAATTCAATGCTGACAACCTCGGCGTGACCGGTGTTGCCGTCGCAAACCTGCTCATAGGTGGGATTTAGTTTGTGACCACCGGTGTAGCCGCAGGTCACATCGGATATCCCCTTGAACTGGGAGTATGCAGAATCGAGGCACCAGAAGCAGCCTCCGCCTAGAACAAATTTGGTCATGGGTAACTAAACTCACTTTCAGTCAACGCTAATCCCAGCTTGAGTTGACCAAGGAAGCCTAATTGACTCAAAAGCACCCAACTCTCGGCGTTGTCTTCGCACTCACTGCAGCCCTGCTTTTCGGGCTCAATGCTTCAACTACCAAAGTGATTATTCAGTCTGGGATGACCGCCGAGCAGGTTGTGTTTGTTAGATCCCTGTTCTCGGCATCGATTGCGCTACTGTGGGCGCTTTACGCAAACCGATCCGCCCTGAAAATCACCAAGCGGCAGATACCCCAACTCATCCTCCTTGGTGTAGTTGGAGTTGGTGCCCTGCAGTGGACTTACTCACTTGCTGTCGTGATGCTGCCGGTGGGAATTGCTCTTTTGATTGAATACACCGCGGTGCTCTGGGTGCCAATCATCATGATGATCTTTTTCAAAGAGGCGGTAAAGAAGCAGATCTGGCTGGGTGCCGCTCTAGTGCTGGGTGGATTAGCTGTTGTTGGCCAAGTTTGGAACTCGCAGCTAAACCCAGTTGGAATCTTCTGGGGATTTGCAGCTGCCGCCTCCCTCACCTTCTACTTCATCTCTGGAGAGCGAGTTCAACGAAATCTCCCGACCAACGTCACCATGTTCTATGGCATGACAACCGCGACCCTGTTGTTCTTGCCATTTGCTAATTGGCAGAATTTCGATTTCGACAAACTAAACATGCAGCTTGACCTAACGGGCAATCTTGCTGGTAACGAGGTTCCGCTCTGGCTAGCACTGGTTTGGCTAGGAATCATGGGGTCATTCATTCCGATGGCCTTCAGTTACCTTGCCCTTCGGCACCTCAGCGCAACCATCGTGGGCATAATCGCAACCAGTGAGACCATCCTCGCTTTCTTCTTCGCACTTCTATGGCTCGGGGAATACATCACGCTCACCCAGGCTCTGGGTGGCATCGTTGTAGTCTTGGGAATCTTGATTGCGCAGACAGCGCGGAAGCAAAAAGCAGTAGAGATAGTTGAGTAGCACATGGCAACCCTGGAACTGACCCTGGACACGTTTGAGAGCACCATCAAGCAAGACGGAATCACTCTGGTTGATTTCTGGGCAGAGTGGTGCGGACCGTGCCGCATGTTTGGGCCAATCTTTGAAAAGGCTGCCGAGGCTCACCCGGAGATCAGATTTGGCAAGGTCGACACCGAGGCCCAGCAGGAGCTTGCGGGTATGGCCGGAATAACCTCAATCCCGACACTGATGATCTTCCGCGACGGCATTCTGCTGTTCAATCAAGCCGGCGCACTCCCAGCACCTGCCCTTGAAGATTTGATCGGCAAGGTCGAGGCACTGAACATGGATGAGGTTCGTGCCGAGATTGCCAAAGAGCAGTAAGGCAAATGCGCAATAACTCGCTTGCAATGCTTGCCACCATTACAGGTGTTGGCATTCTTGCCTGGTGGGTCGGTTTTTTTGATCCAGAGACCTGTAATCCCGAGGCGCAGCAGACCGGTTGGACCAGCTGCGAGTCAATTGCTCAGGAACGAACCATCGCCCTCTGGGTGCTAATCATCGTCACGGTGACTGCTGTGACAATCACGCTGGTTAGACGCAACAAGCGCAAACGCTAGAGAAGCGTCGCAACCTCCTGGTAGGAAACCTCCGGAAATGCTAGGTGCACTGCCTGGTTGGTCAACATACCCGCGTGGGTGTTCAGGCCAAGAGCTAGAGCTGAATCCTGAGCACAGGCCTTCTGCCAGCCGAGATCGGCAAGCTTTGTCAGATAGGGCAAGGTCGCGTTAGTTAGCGCCTGGGTAGAGGTCTGAGGCACAGCGCCTGGCATATTCGCTACGCAGTAGTAGGTACTCTGGTGAACCTCATAGGTTGGGTTGTCGTGAGTGGTTGGACGCGAGTGCTCGAAACAACCACCCTGGTCAATAGCGATGTCAACCAAAACCGAACCAGGCTTCATCGCCTTCACCATCTCATCGGTAACAAGCTTTGGGGCTCGCTCCCCCGGGATCAGAACTGAACCAATCACCAGGTCTGCATCCTTTAGTTCGGCAGCGATCTCATATGCGGTTGAAACCTTGGTCTTTACCTGCGAGGAGAACCTTGCATCGAGCTCACGAAGTCTCGGGATCGATAGGTCGATAACGGTTACATCGGCACCCATACCGTGAGCAACGGTGGCTGCCTCGGTTCCGGCAACACCACCGCCGATTACAACAACCTTTGCCTTACGGGTTCCGGGAACCCCACCCATCAACACACCGACGCCCCCATTGGTTTTCATCAGTTGGTAGGCGCCAATCTGCGCCGAAAGACGACCAGCAACCTCGCTCATGGGCTGCAGTAGCGGTAGCTGGCGGTTAGGAAGCTGAACCGTTTCGTAGGCAATGGAGGTCACTTGGTTCTTGATCAGTGCATCGGTGCACTCTCTAGAGGCAGCCAGGTGCAGATAGGTGAAGAGGAGCTGCCCTGGAACCATTAGGTCATACTCCTGGGCGATAGGTTCCTTCACCTTTACAACCAACTCCGCAGACCATGCCTGCTTGGCAGTGTCAACCATCTCAGCGCCTGCCGAAATGTAGTCGGCATCGGAGAAGCCAGATCCGACTCCGGCACCAGTCTCAACCATGACCTTGTGTCCGCGGCGAACCAACTCGTGCACACCAGCCGGCGTCATTGCCACGCGGGACTCGTTGTTCTTTACCTCTTTTGGCACTCCAATTAGCACAGCTTCTCCTTGCTGAAAGTTGCTTGATTCTTGCAAATATTTCGCAAGAGAAGACATAACTTAGAATAAATTCGGAATTTGAATAGATATTCGAGATTTATTCGAGAATTGGGAGATGTGAGATGGTAACACCGAAGAATCTGCAGCCCGCGGAATTGGATGCCACAGACATTGAGATCCTGAGGGTGCTGTCGGGCCAAGGTCGCATCTCCAATGCTGATCTGGCTAGCGAGGTGGGCATCGCCCAATCAACTTGCTTAGCCAGAGTCAGGGCGCTGGTTGAGAAAAAGGTAATCACCGGTTTTTATGCCGACATTGACCCCGCGGCCTTAGGTCTGGAGCTGCAAGCCCTGATTTCGGTAACCCTTAGAGCCGGTGCACGGGCGAACCTGTCTGACTTTATGACCCAGATTCGATCGCACCCACAGGTAATCCAGGTGTTCTTCCTAGGTGGGACCGAAGACTTCATCGTGCACGTTGCTGTAAAGAATTCAGACGAAGTGCGTGAGTTTGTTTTAGCCGAACTTAGTAACAACCCAGCCGTTGCCAACACCAGGACCAACTTGGTGTTTGACCATTTTCACAAGGGTCCGATCGCCTAGCTAGAATCGGGTGGTCAAAGGAGATCGCTTGTACGACGCAATGCACCGCCCAGGCTCAATGCCGAAGCTTCGCGAAGCGATTTTCGCCTATGCCTCCGAACGCATGGACCTCGATCCGGCGCCACTGGATGGACCAAAGTCAGAGGCGGAACTACTAGCAAAGGCCGGTCAGACCATTACCGAGGCAGGGCTTGGTGGAATCGAAGCGCTAAAGCTCTTTGGCGATGTATTGGCCCCAGCCACCATCTCAATCGACCACCCAAACTACCTTTCGTTTATTCCAGCCGCACCCACCGAAGCAGCTTCGCTTTTTGACCTGGTTGTTTCTGCATCCTCGATCTACGGCGGCAGCTGGACCGAGGGAGCCGGTGCAGTCTTCGCGGAGAACCAGGTACTGAGTTTTTTGGCCAAGGAATGCGGGCTTCCTGAATCATCCGGCGGTGTTTTTGTTCAGGGCGGAACACTGGGCAATCTCTCGGCGCTGGTTGTAGCCAGGGATGTGGCTGAGCGCAAGCATGGCAAGCAAAACTGGGCGCTTATCGCATCTGAAGAATCCCACTCCTCACTAAAGGCGGTTGCCAAAGTGATGGGTGTTGAGGTGGTTAGGGCTGCCGCTCCCAGCGGTTCGCTAAAAAAACCGGAGCTTCTCGAGGCCGTTAAGGCAGCAAAAAACGAGGGCTTTGAGATATTCGCAATTGTTGGCACTGCGGGTACCACGAACTTCGGAATCGTCGATGATTTGTCCGCGATCGCGGAGGTGGCAAAGGAGCTAGATGTTTGGTTCCACGTCGATGGTGCGTACGGCCTAGCTGGAATCCTTTCCCCCTCTCACAAGCATCTGTATGCCGGCATTGAGCATGCAGACAGCTTCATAGTTGATCCGCACAAGTGGCTGTTCGCTCCCTTCGATGCCTGCGCACTGGTCTACCGTGAACCAGCACTGGCGCGGGCTGCTCATACCCAACATGGTGAGTACCTAGAGACTTTGAATGAGAAGGATGAGTTCAACCCATCCGATCACGCCTTCAATCTGACCAGGCGCGTGCGGGGTCTGCCGCTTTGGTTCTCGATGGCCACCCACGGCGTTGCTCGGTATCGTGAAGCAATTGAGCAAAACATCAAACTTGCTCACCAGATCGCCGCCGAAATCCAACGTCGTGACTACCTAACGCTCGTGCGTCAACCACAGTTATCGGTTGTGGTTTTCGAGCGCATTGGCTGGGAGAAGGCGGACTACGACCGGTGGAGCGAGGAGCTACTGCACACTGGGTTTGCCTTTGTGGTTCCCTCCTCGCACCGTGGCAAGGTCAACACCAGATTTGCAATCGTCAACCCAACTACCAAATACGAGGATCTGAAAAAGATCCTGGACTCGATGGAGTGATTATGAAGCTCACCAAGGTCGAAAAGGCTCAACCACTATCGAGAGTGAAGGATCCTGTGAGGGGCACCATCACCGTGGCGGCGGTGCAGGTAAGTTGGCGCAGGGATCCGCTTGAGCATCAGTCGAATCTCGAGCGAGCAATTCGACTCGCGGCAGATTCGGGTGCCGAGATTGTGTTTCTTCCCGAGCTAACACTCTCCCGCTATCCAGCTGATGTTTGCCCAACCGGAGTTCCATCAGAGACCGCGGAGGCGCTACTTGGTGGCACCACCTACAGCTTTGTCTCCCGCCTGGCGAAAGAACTGCAGATTTCTATTCACGCTTCGCTATACGAAGCCACCGGCTTTGAGGATGGTCGCGGCCTAAACACCGCAATCCTGGTTGGGAAGGACGGAAAGCTGGTCGGAAAGACCCCCAAGCTTCACATCCCGGTCACCGAAGGGTACTTCGAAGACAAGTACTTCCAGCCAGGCCCTAACCAAAACCCCTATCCAATTTGGGAGACGGAAAAGGCCAAACTGGGCATGCCCACCTGCTGGGATGAATGGTTCCCAGAGGTAGCGCGTGCTTATGGGCTACTCGGTGCCGACATCCTCTGCTACCCAACAGCAATCGGCTCAGAGCCAGATCACCCGGACTTCGACACCGAGCCCCTATGGCGACAAACAATCGTCGGTCACGCAATCGCGAATGGCCTATTTATCGTGGTGCCAAACCGCTGGGGTGATGAGGGTCGCATCAACTTCTACGGATCAAGCTTCATCGTTGATCCCTACGGCAGAATTCTCGCCCGCGCCGGTCGCGAAGGTGATGAGGTGCTGGTGGCTGAGCTCGATCTAGATCAGCGCAGGGATTGGCTGGAGCTGTTTCCGTTTTTCGGCACCCGTAGACCCGATACCTACTCCGTGCTCACACGTGACATCGTGAACCCGCGAAGCGAGAGCGGCGAGGGTGTTGAGGGTGGAATCCCAGGTTTGAAACCATGAGATTTTTCCCACCGGAGTGGCACAAGCACTCTAGAACCTGGGTGGCATTCCCAACCGCCGGGTACACCCTAGGTGAGACCGAATCTGACCACCACAGGGCGAGAAGCGCTTGGGCTGCAGTTGCGAATGCTGCCTCGGAGTTTGAGCCGGTAAGCGTTGTCATCAACCCAGGTGACGAGGTGATTGCGAAGAAGTATCTTTCAAGTGCTTGTGAACTGATACCAATCCCAATCAATGATGCTTGGATTCGTGACTCTGGACCCAGCTTTGTGATTGAAAATCGCACGCTCAAAGCAGTCAACTGGATCTTCAACGGCTGGGGCGCTCAAGGCTGGGCTACCTTCGATAAAGACGCACAGCTCGCAACCGAGATTGCCAAGCATCTAGGGGTCGAGGTTATTGATTCGGAGCTGGTGAACGAGGGTGGTGGCTTCCATGTCAGCGGCTCAGGTGACCTGCTACTTACCAAAACCGTCCAGCTTGGAAAAGGCCGAAACCCCAACCTCTCTTCCGCCGAAGTTGAAACTGAGATGCACGACAAGTTAGGCACCAAGAAAGCAATTTGGCTTGACCGCGGTCTAACCCGTGACTACGAAGAGTTTGGCACTCAGGGGCATGTCGACATAGTCGCCTGCTTCACACCAGACGGCCGCATTCTCTACCACGACCAGCGAAACCCAAATCACCCCGACTACCTGGTCTCGGCAGAGGTAAGGGAGCTGTTTATCAGAGCTGGATACGAGGTCGTTTCTGTCCCAGCTCCAGAGGTGCTGACAGATGGTGAAGGGCCGGTTGATTTCAGCTACATCAATCACTACGTGCTCAATAACGCGGTACTGCTTTGTGCATTCAATGACCCAAGGGACAAAGAAGCGAAGGCAATCATCAGAGAGGCATACCCTGGGAGGGAAGTCGTCTTGCTCGACGCCACCGAGATTTTTGCCCGCGGTGGTGGTATTCACTGCATCACTCAGCAGCAACCAGAGGTTAGCTAAATGCGCTTTAGACCCGTTCCAAAAACCGACCTTACTGTTTCCGAACTATGCCTCGGTGGGAATGTCTTCGGCTGGAGTGCCGATCAGGATCAGTCGATCCAAGTACTGGATGCCTTTGCTGCGGCAGGGGGAAACTTCATCGATACCGCAGATGTCTACAGCGAGTGGAAGGAAGGCAATTCCGGAGGTGAGTCAGAGACCATCATCGGCCACTGGCTCAGCACGCAAAATCGCTCAGACTTTGTAATCGCAACCAAGGTCGCGAAGCTCTCGACGAGACCTGGGTTGGCAGGGCAAAACGTCATTGCCGCCTGCGAGGATTCACTTCGAAGGTTGCGCACTGATCACATCGACATTTACTACTCGCATCACTTTGATACCGAGGTTCCAATCGAGGAAACTCTCTCTGCCTATGAGACTTTGATCTCCCAGGGCAAGGTGCGCTACATCGCAGCCTCCCAACACAGCTCGCACCAGCTAAGACGGGCACGAGCCGTGAGCGAGGAGAGCTCGCTCCCCCAGTACATCGCGCTGCAAAACGAATACAACCTGATTGAGCGCGAGGACTACGAAACCGACTCAAGGCCAATTCTTGAAGAGTTTGGAATCGGAAGCTTCCCATTCTTCGCACTCGCCCGCGGTTTCCTCACGGGCAAGTATCGGCTTGGTGGCAAGGTCGAGTCGGTTCGAGCACAGGGCGTTGAAAAATACGCCACCGCAGAAAACTTTGAGCTATTGGCAAGGCTGGAAAAGGTGGCCAGGGATCACTCGGTTTCGATAGCTGCGGTGGCACTGGAGTGGCTCAGAACACAGCCGACGGTAATCGCGCCGATTGCATCAGCGAGAACGCTCGATCAGCTGAAAGAAATCACCCAGGAACTCTCGCTGGACGCAGCAGAACTTAAGTTCATCCAGGGTTAGTGCAAAGGCTTGACCTTCGCTACCTGATTGGTTGTAAAGTTGGGGCTTTCTTGATGATGAAAGCAAGGTATTGAACGAGCACGTTTTTGGCGCTGCCACACTTCTAGATCCAAATGACCCAATGGGCCTTCGAAACGATGCCCCACTGCTGGATGCTTGGATCCGCGACATAACCTCAGAACGCACTCCGTTTCAAATTCCCGGCCATAAGGGCCGAATAGACCTCACCGGTCCGATTGTGGATGGTGACATTCCTGTGCTTCCAGGAAACCACCCCAATCGCATCTCCCCCTCGCTAATCCTGGAGGCTGAGGCAATCGCGGCCAAAACCTGGGGTGCAGATCTCTGCCGGTTTGGCGTGAATGGCTCTACCGGTTCAAACCACGCTGCCGTGATGGCTGTTGCGGGTCCAGGAGACAAGGTGATCGTCACAAGGACCCTGCACAAATCAATGCTGGTTGGCATGGTTTATGCCGGGGTCGAGCCAATTTGGGTCAGGCCAGAGATAAACCCCCTCACCGGATTACCGGAGTATTTACCATCGTCAAGATTGCGCGAGACGTTAGAGCAGCACCCCGACACCAAAGCCGTTCTGATTGGCGAGCCCTCTTATGTCGGCACTATGTCGAACATTCCCAGGCTCTCCGCAGTGGCTCACGAGTTTGGGATTCCACTGGTGGTTGACGCGGCCTGGGCTGCTCACTTTGGTTTTCACCCTGATCTACCAAAAAACCCAATCAATGAGGGTGCCGACATTGTGGTTACCTCGGCACACAAGACGCTCCCCAGCTACTCCCAGGCCAGCTTCGTGCTTGCAAACTCCGGTTACGTGGACTTGGCGAGGCTAAACAAGGCATTCGATTCAACCCAGACCACCTCAATGTCTGGTCGCATCTTGGCTTCGATCGATGCCGCTCGCGCTTTGATTTCGAGGCACGGCCCCGAGCTGATCGGACCAGTGATTGAAGCCACAAAGCGCGGCAGAGCCGAACTGCGCGCTCATGGCATCGGTGTGATCGATGGTGAATACATCGACCCTCTGAAGCTTGTTATCTTGCTTGCCGAGACTGGGTCTGATGGCAATGCGGTCGAAAACGAACTTTTGGCCATGAACATCGATCTTGAAATGGCAAACCGAGATGTGATCATTCCGATGATCACCCTGGCGGATACTCCCGAGCGAATCCATTCGCTGGTAAAGACCATCATCACCCTGGTTGAGAAATTCAAGACCGAGCCTCGACCGATCTCCGTCTCTCCGGCGTTCTCAATTGAGCCGGTGGTGGTGCAGAATCCGCGGGATGCATTCTTCGCAGAATACGAAGTTGTAGCAGCCAAAGCTGCGGTGGGTCGCGTTAGCGCTGAGCTAATCTGCCCCTACCCTCCAGGCGTGCCGGTCTTCAGTCCAGGAGAGCTCATCACCCAAGCGGGTTTCGATGCCCTAATGCAGGCTCGAGATATCGGTGTGCGAATTGCATTTGTGGCTGATCCAACCCTGGAAACCTTCAAGGTTTTGAAGCGCTAAAAATGTGGCACGATTGAACCCTCTGAGAAAGGTTCAATGATGCGCCCAGTTACCAAGATTGATGAGCTAGCTAACGAGTTTTTGGACACTAGCGTCGCCAATTACCCAACCTATGCAACCTATTTGGGTATGCCAGGCAATGAGAAGGAACTGGATGACCTATCCCCTTCCGCACTCGAGCGTGACTACGAACTAGCCAAGGCGACCCTGCGAAAACTATCAGCCCTGGAGGCAGTCGACGACGTTGACCTTGTTACAAAGGATGCGCTGTCAAGCTCTCTCGAGGGCGAGATCGCCAAGCACGAGTCTGGTTTGGTGTTTAGAGAGCTCAACAACATCGCATCCCCAGCTCAAGGAGTGCGCGACATTTTTGACCTAGTCCCAACCAAGACCGAGCAGGACTGGGAGAACATCGCTGCTCGTATGCGCAAGGTTGGTGAATCTCTAGCTGGCTATGCCGAGAGTCTCAGAATTGGTTTTGAATCCGGAAACGCTCCGGCAAAGAGGCAGCTTGAAGAGGTCATCAACCAGGTCAAGCAGATCAATAACCCAGACGGCTTCTTCCACACCTTCGCGAAGAAGGCAAACATCGAGGGTGGCCTTAGTGACGCTCTAAAGGCTGAGCTCGCAGATGCCGCAAAGTCAGCAACTGAAGGCTATGCCCAGTTCGGTGACTTCCTAACCCAGATGATGCCAAAGGCAAACAGCAAGGACGCGATTGGCAGGGATCTGTATGCAATTCTGAGCAAAAAGTTTTTAGGTGCAGCGGTCGACTTTGACGAAACCTACGAGTGGGGCAAGGAAGAACTTGCCCGGGTAATCGCAGAGCAGAACGAGGTTGCCAACCAGATTCTTCCGGGTGCAAATGTTGCAGAGGCGGTAGCCCACCTCGAGAAGGACCCAAGCACCAAGCTGCACGGCACCGATGCCCTGAAGGCCTGGATGCAGCAGCTCAGCGATAAGGCAATCGAGGAGCTGGGTAAGACCCACTTCGACATTGCACCGGAACTTAGAAACCTTGAGTGCATGATCGCACCAACCCAGCACGGTGGCATCTACTACACCGGCCCATCGGATGACTTCTCTCGCCCCGGACGTATGTGGTGGTCTGTACCTGCGGGAGTCGATACTTTTGACACCTGGCGCGAAACCACAACCGTCTACCACGAGGGAGTTCCGGGTCACCACCTGCAGATCGGGCAGTCCACCTATGTGAAGGACACCCTGAACAAGTGGCGCCGCTTGGCATCCTTTACCTCTGGTCACGGCGAGGGCTGGGCACTGTATGCCGAGCGTTTGATGGATGAACTCGGCTATCTATCAAACCCAGCGGACAAGCTCGGCATGCTCGATGGTCAGCGCATGCGCGCTGCCCGAGTCGTCCTTGACATCGGCGTACACCTGGAGAAGCAGAACCTGGAGGGAACCGGGGTGTGGGACTTTGACTACGCCTTGAACTTCATGAAGTCAAACGTCAACATGTCACCGGAGTTCGTCCGCTTTGAGGTAACCCGATACTTCGGCTGGCCAGGACAGGCCCCTGCCTACAAGATCGGACAGCGCATCTGGGAGCAGATTCGCGATGACTACAAGGCTAGAAAGGGTGCTGCATTCGACATGAAGCAGTTCCACAGCACCGCTTTGAACATGGGTGGTTTGGGTCTTGACTCGCTCAAGCGAGCAATGGCACGGGCGTAACCTGGCTTTTTTCGTTACGCTTTGAGGCGTGTCTAAGGTTCTAGCGTCTCTCCCAGTTGGTGAAAAGGTCGGTATCGCATTCTCCGGAGGTCTCGATACCTCGGTTGCGGTTGCCTGGATGAAGGAAAAGGGAGCGATCCCCTACGCCTACACCGCCAACCTCGGTCAGTACGACGAGGATGACATCGATTCGATTCCGGCCCGCGCTCTCGAGTATGGCGCTGCGGCGGGAAGATTGGTCGACTGTCGAGAGTCACTGGCTGAGGAGGGCCTGGCAGCCATTGCCTGTGGCGCATTCCACATCCGCACCGGTGGCAAGGTTTATTTCAACACCACCCCACTTGGCCGTGTAGTCACCGGTACCTTGCTGGTGCGTGCGATGCGCGAGGACGGCGTTGAGATCTGGGGCGATGGCTCCACCTACAAGGGCAACGACATCGAGCGCTTCTATCGCTACGGCCTGCTGGCGAACCCAAACCTGAGAATCTACAAGCCCTGGCTCGACAGCCAATTCGTTGAGGAGCTAGGTGGTCGCAAGGAGATGAGCGAGTTCCTACAGACTCGCGACCTCCCCTACCGAGCCTCCAAGGAAAAGGCCTACTCGACCGATGCCAACATGTTGGGTGCTACGCATGAGGCGAAGAGCCTAGAGTTTCTCGACACCTCCTACGAAATTGTTGAACCGATTATGGGCGTTCGCTTCTGGGACCCAGGAGTTGCAATCGAAACCGAGGATGTTTCGATTACCTTCAAGCAGGGTCGCCCGGTTGCCATAAACGGCAGAACTCTTGAATCCGCTGCTGACGCGATTATGACCGCAAACGAAATTGGTGGTCGTCACGGTCTTGGCATGAGCGATCAAATTGAGAATCGAATCATTGAGGCGAAGTCTCGCGGCATCTATGAAGCCCCTGGAATGGCGCTGCTGCACATTGCCTACGAACGCTTGCTATCGGCGATTCACAATGAGGACACACTTGCCAACTACCACAACGAGGGACGCAAGCTCGGTCGCCTGCTCTATGAGGGTCGTTGGCTTGACCCGCAAACACTGATGCTTCGTGAAGCACTGATGAAGTGGGTGGGTTCGGCAGTAAACGGAACCGTCACCTTGCGCCTTCGCCGGGGAGATGATTACACGATCCTCGCCACCTCGGGCGAAAACTTCAGCTACCACCCGGAGAAGCTATCGATGGAGCGAACCGAGGATGCTGCGTTCGGACCGGCAGATCGAATTGGTCAGCTAACCATGAGAAATCTAGATATTCAGGACACCAGAGCCAAGCTCGACATGTACCGAAACCAGGGTCAAATCTCCGGTGGTCAGTTCGAGCTAACCTAAAAAATCACAATCTGTAGTAATTCTGGGAATGTCTTACCACTAGATGTTGCTGTAATGCGCTAGAAACATACATGTGGTGGGATGCTTCCACCCGATTCACCAGCAATTCATCCCGATAGGACAAATCAGTTATGAAGAAATTCCGACCGTTAGTTGCACTGGCAGCCATTTCTGCTGCCGCCCTAGCCCTAACCGGCTGTGCCCCACAGGCAGAAGAAGCATCAAGTGAGGGCTTCGGAGATCTCTCCGTCCAGTTCTCTTGGATCAAGAATGCAGAGTTCGCTGGTGAATATCTTGCAGACACCAATGGCTACTACACCGAGGCTGGCTTCTCCTCAGTCAACTTCATTGCCGGCCCAACCGCTACCGCGGCAGTTGTCCTTTCGGGAGACGCACTGGTTGGAATCTCGGACGCAGTTGCAGTAGCTCCGGTGATTCTCGAGGAAGGTGCTCCGCTAAAGATCATCGGTGCTACCTACCAGAAGAACCCTTTCACCATTTTGTCCCTGAAGGATGGCGCAAACATCCAGACCGCTCAGGACCTAATCGGTAAGCGCATCGGTGTTCAGGCCGGTGGTAACGAGACCCTGTTTGACGCACTATTGAAGGTCAACGGCATTGACCCAAGCCAGGTAACCAAGGTTCCAGTTGAGTACGACCCAGCCCCACTGGTAAACGGTGAGGTTGACGGCTTCTTGGCATACGTAACCAATGAGTCGATCACCGTTCAGAACCTCGGCTACGAGGTAACCAACCTGCTATTTGCTGACGCTGGTTTGCCATTCGTTGCTGAGGCGTTCGTGGTAACTCAGGACAACATTGACAACAACCGTGAGGCTCTAAAGGCATTCCTGAAGGCAACCATTCGTGGTTGGAAGGATGCCGTTGCTAACCCGGATGAGGGTGCCCGTCTGGCAGTTGAGAAGTACGGTGCTGACCTAGGTCTAGACATCAACAAGGAGAAGCAGCAATCAAAGGCTCAGAACGAGCTATTGGTTGTTACCGACGAGACCAAGGTCAACGGTCTGCTAACCATCTCCGAGAGCCTCCAGGCACTGAACATCGCAACCCTAAAGGCCGCCGGCTATGACATCACCGCGGAGCAGCTCTTTGACATGAGCCTGCTAGCGGAGGTTTACGCCGAAAACCCTGAGCTATTGAAGTAATCTCTAGCCCATGACTCAAATGGATGCCACTGCCCAGACCCCACAAAGTTTGGGCAGTGGCATCACCATTTCCGGCCTCACAAAAACCTTTAGTATCGGCCGTGAAACCGTAACCGCCCTTGACAATGCAACCCTTCACTCCGACAAGGGCTCGTTCCTGTCGCTGCTCGGCCCCTCGGGCTGCGGTAAGTCAACGATTCTTAGAATTCTCGCCGGCCTAGAAACGCCAACCAGTGGAACCGTGACCGTTGACGGCATGGATCCTTCTGAGCTAAGACGTGATCACCGCCTTGGCATTGCTTTCCAGGACTCAGCTTTGATGCCGTGGAGAAGTGTGATGGCCAACATCAGACTTCCGTTTGAGCTAGCTCACGTCACCCCAGATGAGTCCCTAATCAACGAGCTCATCAAACTTGTTGGGCTTCAAGGTTTTGAAAACGCCAAACCCGCTCAGCTCTCCGGTGGCATGCGCCAGCGTGTTTCGATCGCCAGAGCGTTGGTTGTTCAGCCATCGGTTCTTCTTCTGGACGAACCGTTCGGTGCTCTCGATGACATGACCAGGCAGCGACTCAACCTCGAGCTGCTGAGAATCTGGACCGAGAAGCCGGCAACTACCTTGATGGTTACTCACGGAATTTCAGAGGCAATCTTCCTCTCGGATCAGGTTGCCGTGATGTCACCAAGACCCGGTCGCATCAAGGAGATCATCGAGGTGGATCTGCCCCGCCCGAGAACTCCAGAGATGATGCGCACCCCAGAATTCCACGCACTCCACGACAGAGCCTCCGAGCTGCTGTTCGGATCGAATCTTTCGGGCGATGACCTCAGTTAGCCAAAAACTCCGCGCCTCCCTCGGCGGAATCATCGGTACTTTCTCGATTATTGCCATCTGGTGGGTCAGTGCCGAGACTATTTTTGCCTCAATCGGCGCACGCCCAGATGGATCAGGCGGCGCTATTCCAACTCCCCCGCAGGTAATCCAAAAGCTAATTGAGGATGGTTTCGATTTTTACCTCAAGAATGCTTCGATCACTCTTGCTGAGGCCGGACTGGGCTTTTTGTGGGGAAACCTGGCTGCCATCGCGCTTGCCGGTGTAGCTCTGCTAATCCCAAGGCTCGAGTCTTTATCTTCCCAGATTGCGGTAATCACGTACTGCATCCCAATAGTCGCGATTGGACCAATCGTGCGACTTGTGGTGGGTGCACCTGGCCCAGGAGAGCCGGCCGGTGCGGCAGTTGTACTCGCAGCCCTGAGCGTTTTCTTCACAACCTTCGTTGGTGCACTCACAGGAGTTCAATCAACCGATAAGCGAACCATGGATGTGGTCACTGCCTATGGCGGAAACGCCTGGCACAGACTGGTCAAGGTGCAGTTACTTTCCGCGCTTCCATCGATCTTTGCAGCACTAAAGATTGCAGCGCCAGCCGCATTTCTCGGGGCCATCCTGGGTGAATACGTTGGCGGGACAGACGCTGGGTTTGGTCCTGCGATGGTGAATGCTCAACAGTCACTTGAGGTAGCACGCGTTTGGGGCGTTGCGCTGGTTTCTGGCCTAATCGCCGGAGCTGGTTACGCGCTCTTTGGTCTGATTGCAAAATTGGCGACACCTTGGGCGAAGGTGGGTGTGCGATGAACTTCAAGTTAGAAGACGCAGAAGACAAATCCCTCATCGCGGTTCGCTCCAAGGTAAGGCGCGAAGAAATCGCCTACTCAATCGGTTTGCTCGTCAAGGGCTTTGCCAACACAGCACTATCGCTGGGGGTTGTGATCCTGCTCTGGGTCTTGGGTCTGTGGGCCCTTGATGTCACCCCATACATCGGCAAGGGCCCGGTCGAGGTTTTCACTTGGCTGTTTCTAGACGCAGACTCGGCCGAGCATCTCAAGCTGGTTTCCGATGCGCTGGGTCAGACCATGATTGACGCCAGCATCGGTTTCAGTTTCGGCCTCTTTTTTGCAACCTTCATCGCACTACTGTTCAACCTCTCTCGTGGTTTTGAACAAGCGCTGATGCCGATTGCAATGCTGCTTCGATCAGTGCCGCTTATCGCGATGGCACCAATCCTGATTCTCATCTTTGGTCGCCAGCAGGTAACGGTTGCGGTGATGGGTGCGATTGTTGTGCTATTCCCGGCCCTTGTGAACATCGTGTTTGGTTTGCGCTCGGCATCAGCCGCAATGGTTGATGTGGCGACTGTCTATGGCGCTAACAAGCTATCCGCAATTCGCTATGTGGCCTTCCCCGCCTCTCTCCCGTCGTTCTTTGCGGCGGTAAAGATTTCCGTTCCAGGTGCTATCACGGGAGCCCTCCTGGTGGAGTGGCTGGCGACCGGACAGGGCATTGGTTATGCCATCATCTCTGCCGTCGGTAGAGCTAAGACAAACGAGGTTTGGGCCTATGTGGTTGTGATCACGTTGGTATCGATCATCATCTACAACCTGGTTGGTCTTCTCGAGAGCCTGGTGCTTTCAAGATTTGGGCAGTCAACTCGCAAGCGCAGATAGTCTTCTCTGCATGAGCACACACATTGCAGCGCAGCCTGGTGAGATAGCCGACAAGATTCTGCTTCCTGGAGATCCGTTGAGGGCAAAGTGGATCGCAGAGAGTTTCCTCACTGATGTGAAGCAGTACAACAGCGTTAGAAATATGTTCGGGTTCACGGGCCTTTACCGGGGTGAGCGAGTTTCGGTTCAGGGCACCGGCATGGGTGCTCCTTCAATCGGTATCTATGCCTACGAACTCTTTCATGACTACAACGTTCAGCAGGCCATTCGTGTTGGCACCTCTGGTGGCATCGCTCCAACCAAACTCCGCGATGTTGTGATTGCGATGGCGGCGTCCACTGATTCACAAATAAATCGCCGCGCTACCAATGGACTCGACTTCGCCCCGAGCGCCAACTTCGAACTGCTGGAGAGAGCAGTAGCTAAAGCAAGATCACTCGGTATCGATTTCCACGTCGGTGGAGTTGCGAGTGGAGATCTGTTCTATGACGAGACCGACTCCCTCGAGCAGTGGACCAAGCTCGGCATTCTGGCGCTGGAGATGGAGACCAGTCAGCTTTACACATTGGCAGCTCGTTTCCGTCGCAAAGCGCTCAGCATCGTTACCGTCTCAGACATGATGGATGGTTCCGGCCACACCTCGTCTGAAGAGCGGGAAACCGGTTTCAGAAACATGGTCGAGATTGCGCTGAATTCATTTAGCTAGTGTTCGGTTAGCTCTATAAATTTCTGATAAAAACTTCTGCTGGAGGCATTTTTTGGACTTAGTCTTTAGTTGGGGGTGAGCTAGGAGATGAAAATGTTGGTATCAGGTAAGAAGTTTCTAGTTACAGGAGCCGGCAATGGCATGGGTCGCGAGGTCGCACTTGAGCTTTTGAAGCGTGGTGCGAAGGTGCTGGCGGTTGACATCAACGAGGAGTTCCTCAACGAGACTCGTTTACTGGCTGGCACAACAGCCGAGGGTTTGACCACCGTCAAGCTAGACATAACCGATAGAGCCGCCGCACAAGCCCTGTCCGATTCGCACAAGGATCTGGATGGCCTAGTGAATGTTGCCGGCATTATTCAGCCGTTTGTGAGGGTGAATGACCTCGGGTTTGAAGCGATTGACCGCGTCATGAACATCAACTTCTTTGGCCCGCTAAACCTGATCAAGGCCTTTCTGCCGGGTCTACTCTCGAGACCCCAGGCACACATTCTGAACGTCTCCTCCATGGGTTCTTATGCCCCAGTTCCCGGTCAGACTCTCTACGGCGCCTCGAAGGCCGCTCTCAACCTGCTCACCGAGGGGCTCCGGTCTGAACTCAGCGAGACCAACGTGAGCCTCACCCTGGTGTGGCCAGGAGCAATCGGAACCAATATCTCCAAGAACTCTGGAGTCAGCGTTCCCGGGGCTGAGAACATGGACAGCTCCAAGATGAAAGTCACCTCAGCGGTGGAGGCCGGTCGAATGATGGTGGATGCCATTGAACAGGGCAAAAAGCGAATCTACATCGGTGGCGATGCGAAGTTCATGGGTCGGCTAAGCAAATGGTCGCAAGACACTGCGGCGAAGCTGATCTACAAGAACCTGAAGTCTCTTCTCGGGTAGCACTCTAGGCTAAGGACAAGACGAGGCCTAGGGGGGACGATGAGACTGGAGCGCATACTCGCCATCGTCGCAATCGTTACCGGTGTAACAGCTTTCGGGTTCAGCGTTATTGCATCGCCCGAAACAAACCTGATTACTGTTGTCGATCCGCAAGGACCAGCTGGTGAATGCGGACCACAAGGTCCAACTGGATCACCCGGGATCCAGGGTGCTACCGGTTCCCCCGGAGCCTGCGGTCCACAAGGTGAGCAAGGAATCCAAGGCCTGCGAGGTGCCGTCGGTCCGATGGGGCCTCAAGGGCCGACAGGTGAAAC
>CAZQZY010000007.1:32553-35003 GCA_964597935.1 uncultured Aquiluna sp.
GACCGAAGAGTGGCCGCGTGGAACTTCTTTGTCTCAGTGCAGGCCGGGGATCACGTTGAGCTGATGTGGCTAGCGCGAACTAGCGCACAAACCTTTATCGCGGCAGAGACTGCAACAGGGCCCAAACCAGCGGTGCCATCAATAATTCTGACAGTCAACCAAGTGGGGTAACTAAATGAAAAAACCGATCAAAATGCAGAATCGACTTGAGTATCTTGCAAGCACCTTCGCATGGGTGCTGCTCTCTCTTTACCTTTTCGTTGCGGCAACTTTCCCAGGCTTTTTCTTCATCAACCCCTTTGATCAAGCATCCGGCCTGCGAATTGCAGCGTTGATTGTGACCATGCTCGGCTGGATCTCCATCGCCCTGGTTGCGCCCCTCCTGCTGATGCTGTTCGGTGCGGGAAAGTACAAGGCAATCGACTACTTACCACTTGCGGCAATAGCCTGGCCACTCTCAATCCTGTTCTCACAATTGACCGTGATTATTGAGACTGGCGTTGGCTACTGGTCGTATCTGATTGACTATCCAATTTTTGTGGCGACCGATGTGCTCATTCCAATTGGCCTTATTGCGCTGAGCATAAGAATGCGCATGGAGCATTTGGACTAAAGAAAAGTCGAGCTTTTTTAGCCAGCTAAGGCTAGAGTTTGATTAGTTCCGAGTTTAAAAGCTCGACTGCGTCGTAGAACGCCTTCCCTCCATGTGAATGATTGTTTCCTGCGGCGAACGAATTCATCACCTGATGTCTTCGCCGAATGCCAACTACTTGGTAACAATGCAGCGATTTTGCGCTGCCAGAAAGCAGTCCCATGTCTCAAACTTCCTTTGCCGCGCTTGGCGTTCCAATGCCAATAGTCGATGCGCTCACTCAGCAGGGCATCGACTCCCCCTTCCCTATCCAGATTGATACTCTCCCTGATTCACTTGCTGGAAGAGATGTCCTTGGACGCGGTAAGACTGGCTCGGGTAAGACGCTAGCCTTCAGCATCCCGATGGTTGCCCGTTTGGCAGATCTTCGAAGCGGCGCAGCAGGTTCGAAACAGCCGCTTGGTCTGGTGCTTGCTCCAACGCGAGAGCTGGTCACACAGATTGCCGCAACCATGCGCCCACTGGCACACGCGATGAACCTGAGGGTCACAACCATTTTTGGCGGTGTCTCGCAGAACCCTCAGGCCAAAGCCATCCGTGAGGGTGTTGAAATCGTAGTTGCGACGCCCGGTCGTCTAGAAGATCTGATGCAGCAAGGTCTATTGAAACTTGATGGTATTCAGATCACCGTCCTCGATGAGGCTGACCATATGGCAGACCTGGGTTTTTTGCCGATTGTGACAAGAATCCTTAGGGCAACACCTCGCAATGGTCAGCGCTTATTGTTCTCAGCGACTCTCGATAACGGCGTGAACAAGCTTGTGGATCAGTTCCTGTCAAACCAAGTGATGCACTCAGTCGACGAGGAGAACTCCCCCGTTGCTCAGATGACCCACCACGTATTTGAAGCGTCATCGCCCGAGGCAAAAACTGAATTAGTGAAAGCGCTGGCTTCGGGTATTGATCGTCGAATCCTGTTTATGCGCACCAAGCACCATGCCAAAAAACTTGCTATCGCACTCACCAAGGCAGGGATACCAGCGGTGGATTTGCATGGCAACCTATCTCAAAATGCCCGTGACCGAAATCTGGCCGCCTTTTCAAGTGGCGAAGTGAAAGTTCTTGTCGCAACTGACGTAGCAGCCCGCGGAGTTCACGTGGACGATGTGAACCTTGTTATTCACGTAGACCCGCCAGCCGAGCACAAGGCCTATCTGCACCGCTCAGGTAGGACCGCCCGAGCTGGCGCCGAAGGTGATGTTGTAACTATTTGCCTGCCAACCCAGCGCAAAGATCTAGCTGATCTTCTAAAGAAGGCAAAGATTGAGGTCACTCCGGCTCAAGTGACAAGCCAATCCCCAGAAGTGAAAGCCTTGATCGGCGAGGTCGCACCGTATGTGAAGCCAGTGTCAGCGCCTGCGCCGGTCCAAGGTGGTGGCAAGTCACAGGGACGGAATGCTCAGCGCAAGCGTGCTCTCAAACAGGGGCAGCCTCAGAGCAAACCAAACGCCGGTCAAAAGCAAGCGGCAACTTCTGCACCGAGGTCAACGGATGGACCCTCAAGACCAGCCAAGCCAAATCAACGCTCCAGAAGAGGCTCGAGACCCACCCAGCAGAATGCCAGAGGTTCCAGGGGCTAACTACTTGGTCGACTTTCTGGTGGCATAGGCAAATACCGCAAGACCGATAACCAGCGCTCCAGCACCTAATCCATAAGCGGCTACGTCTGCTGAACGATTTGAGTCAACGAAAACTCCGACAAATACAACGGCGATGATTGCTACCACCACACCAATCAGTTTTGACTTGAGGTCATCGAGGTCATTGACCTGCAGCCATGCCGGAACGTCTATGTCGG
>CAZQZY010000008.1:0-22853 GCA_964597935.1 uncultured Aquiluna sp.
TTGTTCAAGCTGCCGTGTTGCAGGTAGTCATCAACCTTGCTCAAGCCGCCAATGGCGACTTGGACTGGTTTGGTGGTCTGGCCACCGGTGCACTAATGGGCGTTGGTTTTGCTGCCGCAACCGTGCTCGGGCACAAGCTTTTCGGCGGCTTCAGCCTCAAGGTTTGGGTGCTAGAGGTCGGTCAAGACATCGTTTCACTGGCGGCAATGGGTGCAATCCTCGCCGCAATGATTTAGTTTCTGGGTCTCAGTTCCGCAACCATCGGGCAAACGAACGGGTCTGAGTTGTTGCTCAGCCCAACTTTGTTCAGATGCTTCATGATCACGATGTAACTCTTCGCGAGTCCCATCTCGACCATGGTGATGTCATTCTGGCGGCAGAACTCACTCACAATCGTGTGTGCTTTTTTGAGGTATGGCCTTGCCATTGATGGGAACAAGTGGTGTTCGACCTGGTAGTTCAACCCGCCCATCAGGTTGTCCTTGAGCCAGCTGCCACGAATGTTTCGCGAGGTGAGGACCTGTCTGGAGAAGAAGTCGAGCTTGGAATCTTTGGCAACCAGCGGCATTCCCTTGTGGTTAGGGGCGAAGGCAGCCCCCATGAAAAAGCCAAAGGTCATCATCATGAAAAACCACAGTGCGATACCCCAAAGCCAGCCAAACATCAAACCAAGGATCACCAGCGGTAGGTTCTGACGAATCATCATCAGGCTGAATTCCAAAACTCTGACGCTCAACTTTCTATCTTTGCGGCGCAGGCCGGCAAACGAATCAAGCAGCAGGTCGAAGCCGGTGAACAGCAGTAGGAATGGGAATAGGTAGCCCTGACGATCTGCGAACCAGCGCTCGATGCCCTTCTTCGACTCTTTTGATTCGGTGGTAAAACTCAGAACTCGAATTGCGATGTCTGGATCCTCACCAATTTGGTTTGGCCTTTGGTGGTGCTTGTTGTGCTTACGCAGCCAAAAGCCGTAGCTCAGGCCAGCGAATAGGTTGGCAAGTATCAATCCCAGCCAGTCGTTGGCTTTGTTGTTTTGAAAGATCTGACGGTGGGCTGCCTCATGGGCGATAAATCCGTACTGAGCACTAAGGATTCCGAGCAGTCCTGCGAGGGCAAACCCGGCGATGATCCACAGCTGTGATTCCGTGAATGCAATCGCGGTCGCGCCGGTCAGCGTCCAGATTCCCAAAGCGATGGCGCTAATGACAATAAGTCGAATGATGTAGAAGCTTGGCTTTTTGAGTAAAAGGCCGGCGTCCCTTACCTGCACCAATACCTGGTGAAACAAAGTTGTGGATTGATTGGTGCTCAGTGTGCTCATTTATGCAGTCTAGGCACCTTGACTGAGCATTGCTGGTGATTTCATCGAATAGGCTGAAGTATGTGCAAGCAATGAGGCTTGAGCATGACCTGCTCGGAGAACGCGAAGTTCCAAATTCCGCCTATTGGGGTATTCACACCCTGAGGGCAATAGAAAATTTCCCAATCAGTGGTGTACCCGTTGGGCACTATCGCTCCTTTGTCAGGGCCTTCGGCTTTATCAAAGAGGCAGCGGCTGTGGCTAATCTAAAGCTCGGCGCCCTGGACCCAGAGATTGCGCCAATCATCATCAAGGCTTGTATCGACGTTCGCGATGGCATGCTCGACTCAGAGTTCGTAGTCGACGCAATCCAGGGTGGTGCGGGCACCTCTACCAACATGAACGCCAATGAAGTGATTGCTAATCGCGCGCTCGAGATAGCTGGATTTGCCCGCGGCGATTACGACAAGATTCACCCGCTCAACCACGTAAACGCATCGCAGTCCACCAACGACGTTTACCCAACCGCGGTCAAGATTGCGCTGATCATCGAGATCCTCGCCCTGTTGAAGGAAATTGCCCACCTGCGTGCCGAAATCGCAAAGAAGGCTGTGGAATTTTCCAAGGTCATCAAAATGGGGCGCACTCAGTTGCAGGATGCGGTGCCAATGACCCTGGGGCAGGAGTTCTCGGCGTGGAGTCAAACTCTTGGTGAAGACGAAGGCAGGCTTCGCGAGATCATCCCGCTATTGAGCGAGATCAACCTGGGTGGAACCGCCATCGGCACCAAGATCAACACCCCGGATGGATATCCGCAGCTTGTTGTCCAGGAGCTATCTAGACTCTGCGAGCACGAGTTCATCCTGGCCGAGAACCTGATCGAGGCGACCAGCGACACCGGTGTCTTTGTCTCCACTTCCTCGGTGCTGAAGCGTTTCGCGACGAAGATCTCAAAGATCTCCAGTGACCTGCGACTTCTTTCATCAGGACCACGGGCAGGTTTGGGAGAGATCAATTTGCCTGCGCGACAGGCCGGCTCCTCAATCATGCCCGGCAAGGTAAACCCGGTTATTCCCGAGGTGGTCAATCAGATCGCCTTCACTGTGATTGGAAATGACTTGACCGTGACCATGGCGGCAGAGAGCGGCCAGCTGCAGCTCAATGCCTTCGAGCCGATTATCGCCAGGTCCCTGATGATGAGCATCACGTATCTCAGAAAAGGTTGTCGAGTTCTCGCCGATTACTGCATTAGCGGCATAACCGCCAATGAGGAATACCTGAGGTCAACCGTTGAAAACTCAATCGGATTAGTGACAGCACTCGCTCCAACGGTTGGCTACGAAAACGCCACCGCCATCGCAAAGCATGCTCAGGAGCGAGCCACCACTGTCAAGACAGCCGCAATTGAGCTGGGGCTTCTCACCGCAGCAGAGTTTGATGAAATTCTTGGCGATGTCGACAAACTAAGCGGTCAGGCCTAAATCAGCGCATCCACCGCGAGAGTAATCAGCGGAGCAAAGATAAGCGCCGGTAGTAGGTCAGCGACACTTACCATGCGAATTTGAAGCAGGCGGAGACCGGTTCCGAGAAGCAGGATGCCTCCGGTTGCGGTTATTGATGCAACCACGCTGTCTGGCATGAGCGAACCTGCGCCAATCGCAACCACGGTCAGGAGCCCCTGCCAGAGGCCAACCGGTATTGCACTGAATGCCACACCCCAACCAAGGGCAGCTGCGAATGCGATTGCTGTGAAGCCGTCCAGTGTGGACTTCAGGGCCAGAATGTCAAAGCCTTGTCCCAAACCATCCTGTAGCGCACCCAGAACAGCCATGGGTCCGATGGTGAAAAGCAGTGAGGAGTTTACGAAACCCTCAATGAATTTCCTGCGATCTCCGGTGCCACTGGACTTGCTTTGCAACCAGCCGCCGAACTGCTCTAACCGTTCTTCAATTCGAAGCAGTGAACCGGTGATTCCTCCCAGTAGCAAAGCGCCGAGGACGACTAGTAGCGTTCCGGCAGATGTGACGGCCGACACAAATTCGGAGTCCTGAAGCGCGATTAGGTTTAGCGCGCCGATTACCAGAACCACCAGACCCATGGCGTCTGTCAGAGTTCGAGACATGCGTTCAGGCAGCCTGTTGCCAAGCAGAACGCCGATCGCAGCGCCACCCAGGATGGCAAAGATGTTAACGATGGTGCCCAAGGGGTCTGAACCTAAGCCTGGAGGAACTTCAGCAGCTCATAAACCAAAAAGCCCGGCCAAACCAATGCCTTGAGGAAACCGAGCACACCCATCCAGAAGTCACTAGCTGAAGAGATGTAGTAAATAACTGCGCCGATAAAACCGATGCCGTAAATGGAAGAGGATCCTGTTTCGAACTTAGCCATGGCCTCAGCCTAGCTGGCTGGCTTGAAGGTGATGCTCACCGAGTTGATGCAGTATCTGTCTCCGGTTGGAGTCTGAGGTGCATCATCGAAAACATGCCCAAGGTGGGAACCGCACTTTGAACAGCGCACCTCAGTGCGGATCATGCCGTGCGAGCGATCCTCGATGTACTCGATCGCATCGTTGTCTTGCGGCTTGTAGAAGCTTGGCCAGCCACAGTGAGAGTCAAACTTGGTGTCCGCCTCAAACAAAAAGGCATCGCAGCCGCGGCAGTGGTAGCTACCAGGACGGTGCTCGTCGAGCAATTCACCGGTGTAGGCGCGCTCAGTTCCCGCCATTCGAAGGACGTGGTACTCGAACTCGGACAGTTCTGATTTCCACTGCTCGTCAGTTTTGTAGACTTCGTACTTCAATTCACGCGCTCCTTTTGGAATTTATAACCGTTTAGTAACTAATTCCATGCCAAATAAATAAGCCTTGTATTTCCCTGAGTACAGCGTAAAGTTTGGAGAGTCGAGTTGGACTATCTCAGCCCGATGCATTCGTGAGTTACGCGGGTGCGTAACTAGCATCAGGAGCAGTACATGGCACAAGGAACCGTAAAGTGGTTCAACTCTGAAAAGGGTTTTGGATTCATCACTCAGGATGGCGGACCGGACGTATTCGTTCACTTCTCCGCAATCCAGTCCGATGGATACCGTGAGCTAAGGGAGAACCAGCGCGTTGAGTTCGACGTCAAGAGTGGCGACAAGGGCCCTCAGGCGGAGAACGTAGTGCCACTGGCATAACTTTCCCAAACATCATCTAGACCCGGTGCGCAACATGCGTGCCGGGTTTATTTGCACTCGGAGGGTTAGAGTGCTAAAAATGTATTAGCACTCGTTTATCGAGAGTGCTAAGAACAAGTCTTAGTGCAAACGGGAGAGACCCAAATGGCGAAAATTATTCACTTCAATGAAGAGGCCCGTCGCGGCCTAGAGCGCGGTCTAAACGTGCTTGCTGACACCGTAAAGGTGACCCTCGGTCCTCGCGGACGCAACGTCGTCCTCGAGAAGAAGTGGGGCGCCCCAACCATCACCAACGATGGTGTCTCAATTGCAAAGGAAATCGAGCTGTCTGACCCATTCGAGAAGATCGGTGCAGAGCTCGTCAAGGAAGTAGCGAAGAAGACTGACGACGTTGCCGGTGATGGAACCACCACCGCAACCGTTTTGGCTCAGGCTCTAGTCAAGGAGGGCCTACGCAACGTGGCTGCCGGAGCTGACCCAATCAGCCTAAAGCGCGGTATTGACAAGGCATCTGCCGCTGTCACCGAGGCGCTTTTGAAGATGGCAGTTCCAGTTGAGACCAAGGAGCAGATTGCTGCGACCGCATCTATCTCCGCTGGTGACTCAACCATCGGTGAGATCATCGCTGAGGCAATTGACAAGGTTGGCAAAGAGGGTGTTGTAACCGTAGAGGAGTCAAACACCTTCGGAATTCAGCTAGAGCTAACCGAGGGTATGCGCTTTGACAAGGGATATGTCTCCGCATACATGGTTACCGACCCAGAGCGTCAGGAAGCAGTCCTCGAGGATGCCTACATCCTGATTGCAAACTCCAAGATCTCCAACATGAAGGACCTCCTTCCTGTTGTTGACAAGGTGATGCAGTCCGGCAAGCCACTTCTGATCATTGCCGAGGACATCGAGGGTGAAGCTCTTGCAACCTTGGTTGTGAACAAGATCCGCGGCATCTTCCGCTCGGTCGCTGTCAAGGCTCCTGGCTTTGGTGACCGCCGCAAGGCAATGCTGCAGGACATCGCAATCTTGACCGGTGGTCAGGTTATCGCCGAAGAGGTTGGTCTAAAGCTTGAGAACACCGACCTAGCGATGCTCGGTCGTGCTCGCAAGGTTGTAATCACCAAGGACGAGACCACAATCGTTGAGGGTGCTGGTGACGCAGAGCAGATCAAGGGTCGCGTCGAGCAGATCCGTCGCGAAATCGGTAACACCGACTCCGACTACGACCGCGAGAAGCTTCAGGAGCGTCTTGCAAAGCTTGCAGGTGGTGTAGCAGTCATCAAGGCTGGTGCAGCTACCGAGGTTGAGCTCAAGGAGCGCAAGCACCGCATTGAGGACGCAGTCCGCAACGCGAAGGCTGCTGTTGAGGAGGGAATCGTCGCCGGTGGTGGTGTAGCACTGCTCCAGGCTGGCAAGGTTGCTTTCAACGACCTAAAGCTCTCGGGTGACGAGGCAACCGGTGCAAACATCGTGAGGGTTGCCATCTCTGCACCTCTCAAGCAGATCGCAATCAACGCTGGTCTCGAGCCAGGTGTGGTAGCCGAGAAGGTGTCAAACCTTCCAGATGGCCAGGGCCTCAACGCCGCGACCGGTGAGTACGTAGACATGCTCAAGGCAGGCATCAACGACCCAGTGAAGGTGACCCGCTCTGCGCTGCAGAACGCTGCCTCTATCGCAGGTCTGTTCCTAACCACCGAGGCTGTTGTGGCTGAGCGCCCAGAGCCTGCCGCAGCACCTGCTGCAGACGCTGGTGCAGGAATGGACTTCTAAGAAAGTCAAAGACAAAGCCGGGGCTTGTGCCCCGGCTTTGTGCTTTAAAGGAACAATCTTTGGTTGGCCTGCTCGATCTCCTGATATTGACTCGCTGCCATCGAGAGAGCTTGGCCAATTTGGCCTAGGTTTTGCTCCAGTGCATCAGCAGAGGTTCGCCACCTGAAAATCAACTCTTGGAAACTTGTCGCTGCCACTCCCTGCCAGCTCTCCTGAAGACCTCCAAGTTGGCCATGAAGATTTGTTACCTCAGTTTGAAGCCTCTGGATGGTTGCCTGGATCGTTGAATTAGCTGCGTGAATCCGCTCGCTGTCTACTGTGAAAAATGTCATGCGATGAGCTTGGCTGCGATTGCGACCACTTACTCCCGCTTTCGCTGAAGCTGTGGACTAGACCGCTTTTTGAGTGGCTGTGGATGGCAGCGTGAAGGTGAAGGTCGCTCCACCACCGTCAGTTTCAGAAGCCCAAATCTTGCCGTGGTGTGCTTCGACAATCGACTTCGCGATTGCAAGCCCGAGCCCCGAGCCACCGGTGTCTCGATTTCGTGAGTTATCTGCTCTGTAGAAGCGCTCGAAGATCTGCACGCGCAGTGCCTCCGGAATGCCCTCGCCATGGTCAATGACCTTGATGGTGGCTCCCGCTGCATCCGCTGAGAGCTCGAGAGTGATCTCGGATTTCTCAGGTGCAAATCTCGAGGCATTGGTGAGCAAGTTGGTAAGGACCTGTTTGATTCGGTCGGGATCGAATTCAAGCTTGAGTGAGTTTGGCCCCGCGTATCTGAAGTTGAGTCCGGGGTGTGCAACCTCGGCGTCCTTGATGGCGAGCTGGCACTGGGTTGCTAGATCAGCGACCTGAGTTTTGAGATTGCCCTGTTCGTCCATGCGAGTCAGGGTCAGCAGGCTCTCAACCAATCCAGTCATGCGAACTGCTTCGGACTCGATACGCTGCATCGCCTCCGCAACATCTTTCTTCTTGCTCAGCGCTCCCATGCGATAAAGCTCGGCGTAGCCGCGAACGGTGACCAGCGGGGTTCTCAGCTCATGCGATGCGTCGGATACAAATCGACGCATCTGATCCAGGGTTTTGTCCCTGCCCCTCACCGCACCTTCGATCGAGTCAAGCATCGAGTTCAAGGCCCGGTTGAGTCTTCCAATCTCAGTCTTGCCATCTCGTTCGACCAATCGAGAGGAGAACTTTCCGCTTCTAACGGAGGCGGCAGTTCGCTCAACTTCTTTCAATGGTCTAAGTGCGGATGTGATGGTGAGCCAAATACTCAGGCCCGAAAGGACAACAAGAAAGATCCCAAAGCGCCCACCAATTGCGCCGTACTCCTGAATGATTTGGCGATTGGTATTGGTCGGGAGGGCGACCACCACCGAACCCAATGCTCGATCAAGCGGTAGGGCCACCACTCGCCAGGTGTCATCGCGAAGTCCCTCGCGCTCAACCTGCACCTCAAATGGGATTCCCTGGGTCGCTAATACCGCAGGTAGCGTCAGCGATGAGAAGTTTGGAACTTCGCGCTGATTACCTGCTGAGCTAACTAACCCCAGGTACTGGTCACCCTCGCTGTCCAAGATAGCGATGTAGTAATCAGATGGCAGCGAGGGGAGTGTCAGTTCACCCTCAGCAACCCTGGCTTCCAACCGAGCAGGATTCTCAGAGCGCAAAGAGTTAGCGGTCGTGACGAGCAAGGTGTCGGTGTTTTGCTGCAGATAGGTGCTCAGTAGAGCTACCGTTCCAGCGCTGGATACAGAAAGTAAAAGGCCAATCAAACCCACCGACAAAGCGGTGAGCTTGGCCCGGAGCGATATGTGCTCCCAAGCTTTCAGTATCCGTTTTTTCATTTAGTTCTTTGGCCCTTTGAGAAGGTAACCAACACCTCGCTTGGTAATGATAAGTGGCTCTGAAGAGATTGGATCGAGCTTCTTTCTTAGGTATGAAACGTAGCTTTCAACAATTCCCATTTCGCCGTTGAAGTCATACTCCCAAACGTGATCCAGAATCTGAGCCTTGGTGAGCACCCGGTTCGGGTTCTGAGCTAGGTAGCGAAGCAGCTGGTATTCAGTGGGGGATAGGTCAACCGGGGTGCCATTGACAGTTACCTCGTGGGCATCCTCGTTCATCTCGAGCTCGCCTACCTTGATCACGGACTCGGCAACTTGGTCCTTGCCGGTTCTGCGCATGATCGCCGAGATGCGAGCCATGATTTCGTCGAGGCTGAACGGCTTGGTGACGTAGTCATCGCCACCGACCGTTAGGCCAGTTACCTTGTCCTCGGTGTCGTCTCTAGCGGTCAAGAACAGGATTGGAGTTTCGATTCCCATCGAGCGAATCTTCTTGGTGACACCAAATCCAGAGACATCTGGCAGCATCACATCAAGCAGCACGATGTCTGGTTGGTTGTCGATTATCTTGGCCACCGCATCGGTGCCATTGTGCGAGGTGATTACCTGGTGACCTGCAAAGCGCAGGGAGGCAGAGAGCAGGTCTCTGATGTTTGGCTCATCATCTACAACTAGTACTTTTAGTGCGGTCATGGCAAAAGTATCTGCCCAATAACTGGAAGATTCCTGAGAGTCGTCTGAACTAAATCAAATCGGAATCAAGAATCTCGTAGCTATACCCCTGCTCCGCCAAAAATCGCTGGCGATTCTGAGCGAAGTCTTGCTCAACGGTGTCCTTTGCCACCAGGGTGTAGAAGCTCGCACTTCTACCATCCTCCTTGGGGCGCAACAGTCGTCCCAGGCGCTGGGCTTCTTCCTGTCTTGACCCAAATGCCCCCGAAATCTGGATGGCCACGGAGGCCTCTGGAAGATCCACTGAGAAGTTCGCAACTTTCGAAACAACCAGCGCTTTCAGTTCACCAGAGCGAAACGCCTGGAAGAGTTCCTCACGCTCTGAAACCGGAGTTTCTCCGGTGAGCTTAGGTAGGCCAAGTGCTGTGGCAACCTGGTCAATTTGCTCGAGGTACTGACCGATGATCAGAGTCGGCTCGTTAGAGTGCCTACCCAAAAGTCGCTTGATGATTCCGATCTTTGCCTCAGCGGTAGCCGCGATCCGAAAGCGGGTGTCCTGATCTGCGATTGCGTAATCCATCCTCGCCTCATCAGGTAACTGCACTCGGATCTCAAAACACTTGGCTGGAGCGATGTAGCCCTGAGCCTCGATGTCTTTCCATGGGGCATCAAATCGCTTTGGACCAATCAGGGAGAAGACATCAGACTCTCGCCCATCCTCGCGCACCAGGGTTGCGGTTAGACCGAGCCTGCGCCTTGCCTGAAGGTCAGCAGTCATTTTGAAGATTGGTGCGGGGAGCAGGTGGACCTCGTCGTAGACAATAAGGCCCCAGTCCCTGGCGTTCAGAAGCTCTAGGTGAGCGAGCTCACCTTTTCGCTTGGTGGTGAGGATCTGGTATGTGGCGATTGTCACCGGAGCGATCTCTTTGCTGGAGCCGGAGTACTCGGCGATGTCCTCTTCCTTGAGCGAGGTCCGCTTCAATAGCTCTGCACGCCACTGCCGAGCCGAAACGGTGTTGGTCACCAAAATCAAGGTGTTGGTCTTGATCATGGACATCGCCGTTGCACCCACTATGGTCTTCCCGGCACCACAGGGCAGCACCACTACACCATTACCACCGAGCTCAAACTTCTTGGCGGCCTCAAGTTGGTATTCGCGCACCTGCCACTGGTCTTGGTTCAGTTCAATAGGCATCGGGGTGCCGGGTGTAAAACCAGCATTGTCCTCTGCTGGCCAGCCAAGCTTGAGCAATTCCTGCTTCAGTTGCCCCCTGGCCCAGTCCCTGACTCGATATCCACCTTCAGTTTCGCCCTCTAGAAGGTCGGCAATTTTCCTTGTCGATGCCACCTCGGCCAGGATCGCCTTGGAGTCTGATCGAAGCAGCAGCCCCGCTGCGTCTCGAGAGATAACCAGTCGTCCAAAACGAGAGATGGTCGACTCGATTTCCTGCGCCACACCCTGCGGAACTGGAAACTTGGAATAGCGGTTTAGCACGTCCAAGATAAAACTCGCATCATGCCCGGCGGCCCTGGCGTTCCAAAGTCCGAGCTTGGTGATTCGATAGGTGTGCACGTGCTCCGGAGCTCGCTCTAGCTCTGCGAAGATGGCCAATTCATGACGGGCGATGTCCGCATTGGGGTGATCGGTTTCGAGCAAGACCGTGCGGTCCGATTGCACGATCAATGGTCCCAAAGACATCCCTCTAGCTTATGCGAGCCAGATAGAAGTTATTCGGGATAGCGGGAGGGTGATCTCAGCCTGCTTAGCGGTGTCCCGACCTCGAACCCTCGAACCCGCGATGCCAAGAGGTTCGATTAGGTGCTCTTTCTCGCTACCGTCCGGATAGCTAACCCTGAGGGCAACCTTGAGCTTGTTTTTTAGGGCAAATTGCAGTTGCCTGGTTACGTCATCGCCCGACAGCTCCTCGGCCTCACGATTCATGATCGCCATTGCTAGCTCGAGATAGTCGCGATGAACCTGGTCAACTTCGAGTGCAGTTGCCCTGGGGTTTAGAACGCCTTCAGACTCGTCTACTCTGATCGCAACATAGCCACAGGCTCGAAGATTCAAGTACACAATTTCCGCATCTAGGCGAGTGACCAACCCATCACCCCTGGCCTCGAACATCAGTGGCCGCAACAACTGCTCGCCGAGGATTTGCCTCAGCAGAATCTGGTCCTCACACCGAACCAGAGACCCCGAACCCAGGTCGGAAATCTTTATCGATCCGAAACGGTCCTGAGCCTCCGCCAAGAGATACTCAACCGGCTGCGGGATGGGTTGAATGCTTCTTTCCAAGACGGCCCGAATCTCTGACATGGTCATTCCAGATTCCAGGGCATGCGAGATAGTCAGGTTGCTAATTCGAAATCGAGATGCCAGTCCCAGATCTTCGGCCTGAGCGATGACGTCCAGCAATCTGTGCAGCTTCGCCGAAATAGGGCCCAGGGTCATTAGCGACAAATCTCCCTGGACCACAAACCGCTCGCTGGTTTCTGGTAGCTGAGTCTCAATCCAATTGCCATCAAGCGAGAACAATTCGGCAGTTGGTCTCTGATTCTCGGTTAGCCCAAGAATCTCTCCGAATTTCAAAAGTAGATACTGATTTGGGTCTGCTAGGGGGAAAGCCTTTTGCAGCTGAGGCAAAAGCTCTTCGTCGGAGAGTTCCATGTTTGGAAAGTCAACGACATTTTTGGCAAGCCCTAGCCAGCGTTCTTTGTTGTCTTGCTCCAGCCAGCCAAATCCCGCTCTGGTCGCGTGAATTCGATCTACTGCCTGGTGAATAAATCCACAGCTAACCCCGAGTTGATAGACCAGCTGCACCTGTGGGCCCGAAAGTTTTAGGGTGTCGCCGATCTCTCTGGCATCCGGAGCCCGCAGCCCGGCCTTGACCGGGGTAATCAGGCGCTTTTCAAAACTGAATAGCAGTTCTGTCATTGCCAATAGCGTTTGATAGGCACTCAGCCCAGCTCCGTGCCCAGACTCCAGCGAACCTTGAAAAGGAATTGGCTGTAATTGCAAGGCCAACGACTTTGCGTCTTCAAAAACTTGCTCCGCAGCCAACAGGTTGCCTCGAAGCGAATCGGTGGCAAAACCGTTTCTAAGGTTTTCCAGATCGGCAGCGCTTAGTGAGCGAATTCTTTTTTCAAGCTCTCGCCTAGTGAGCAAGGCCTTGGCTAAATCAAGTAGGTCAGTTACCTGTTCATTGCCTTGAAGGTATTTGGCAATGCCCTCAGGGCCCTTGGCCCTGAGTAGCTCAGAGAGTGCTAGTAGGTCACTCAACTAGTTCCGGTTCTCTTTGCCGCGCCTAATTACCGACAGAACCAGCAACACGATGATCAGGAAAAACCCGACCGGAAGACCAATGAGCGGAAGCTGAACAATTAGCGGAGGGATCGTCTTGGCCTCAAACAAAGCAGAAAGCAAAGTGGCGAATATTGAAAGGATTGAGACTGCAATCAAGACGGTCGCGGTGTACGCCAAACCGGTTTCTAGACGCATGCGATTTCTTTCGGCCATCTCATAACTTTACCTTTCGGTTACACTTATCGCCGTTCCAAGGAAAGTGGTGATCTATGCCAACCGGCAAAGTTAAGTTCTTCGACGATGACAAGGGCTTCGGCTTTATTGCAGGCGATGACGGCAGTGAGGTGTTCTTGCACATCTCTGCGCTGCCTGCCGGCACCTCCACTATCCGCCAGGGAACTCGAGTTGAGTACGGCATCATCGATGGCCGCAAGGGTGCTCAGGCACTGAGCGTTCGCATCATCGAGGTCCCGACTCTGACTGCTGTGAACCGTAAGCCGGCGGAAGATTTGGCAATCATTACTGAGGACCTGATCCGTCTGCTGGACCAGATCGGTGGAAACCTAAAGCGCGGTAAGTACCCGGAGGCCACCCACGGTCGCAAGGTTGCTCAGCTGCTTCGCAAGGTAGCAGACGAACTTGAAGGATAAATTGGCCGCCGCGCAAGCGGTATTGGCTGAGCTTGCCGAACCCGGTTCGGTTGGTCAACACCTTGGCGAGTTCGAGGTGGCAAAAAACGCAACCGAGTTGAGGTTTGACTGCACTCTGCGTGGTTACAAGAACTGGTATTGGTCCGTGGTCTTCACGCAGGTCGATAAGCGCAAAGAGGCAACCATTTCCGAGGTCCAGCTCCTAGCCGGAGAAGGTGCCCTGCTGGCCCCTGCCTGGGTGCCATGGGCTGAGCGACTAGCCGAGTTTAGAAAGCAACTTCGCGAGTCAGGCCGAGCGGCAACCGATGCCGAGGCCGATGAGCTAATCAGGGATATGACCTCAGCGTTTGGGAATCATGGTGAGGCCCAGGAGTCCGAGGGCAATGCCGACCAGGGCAGTGTGAAGCCACCACTGAAGACCCGCGTTCGCCAGCGCAGGATAAAACGCGCCGAGGATGGCAAGGACGATAACCCAACCGAGGGTGATCAGTAAAACCACCTTCCGAGTATTCACCTGAGCAGGCTCGGGGTTTTCTTTGCGGTCGGCAAACTTCACAAAGAGTTTCATTACATCCGCTCCAAAACGAAGTCGATGCAGTTGATCAGCGCCTTCACATCCGAAGGGTCAGTTGACACGAAGGTGGCAACTCGCAATTGGTTTCGTCCGAGTTTGCGATAGGGGTCGGTGTCCACAACTCCGTTTTCACGAAGGATCTTCGCCACCTTCGCGGCATCGACACTTTCGTCAAAATCGATCGTGACCACAACTTGAGAGCGGTGATCTGGGTTAGAAACGAAGGGCCGCGCAAGCTTGTGAGCATCGGCCCAGGCATAAAGCAGATCTGAAGACTCCCTAGTCCTGGCACTTGCCCATGTGAGACCGCCCTGGGAGTTCATCCACCTAATCTGGTCGTTCAACAAGAACAGCGTGGCGATTGCAGGGGTGTTCAAGGTTTGATTCAGCCTGGAGTTATCCAGCGCAATTTTCAGACTTAGGAACTCTGGGATGTAGCGGTCGGAAGCAGCTACCTGTTCGATTCGCTCGATGGCCTTGGGGGAGACCAGGGCAAGCCAGAGTCCACCGTCTGAGGCAAAGTTTTTCTGCGGAGCAAAGTAGTAAACATCGGTTTGTGATAGATCGAAATCAACTCCACCTGCAGCACTGGTGGCATCGGTGAGCATGAGGGCGTCTGAATCGCCCGCGATGCGCTTCACCGGGGTAATGACACCCGTTGAGGTTTCGTTGTGTGGGTAAACATAAAGATCAACCCCTGCTTCGGGATAGAGCTCGGCCCGGGAGCCCGGCTCTGACTTCACCACCGTGGGAGCCTCGAGCCAAGGAGTGGTGAGGGCGGAGGCGAACTTCGAGCCAAACTCACCGTGCACCAGAGCCTGTGCTTTTCTCAGAGCCAGCGAGAAGGCGGCAGCATCCCAAAATGCAGTCGAGCCACCGTTACCAAGGATTACTTCATAGCCCTCGGGTGCTCGGAACAGTTCAAGTAGGCCAGACTTAATCTCACCGACAAGATCCTTGATCGGAGCTTGACGGTGAGATGTGCCCAAGAGTGCGGCACCGGAGCTAAAAAAGTTTGAGAGCTGCTCAGCCCGAGTTCTGGATGGGCCGCATCCGAAACGGCCATCTTTGGGAAGTAGCTGTGGGTCGATTACTAGCTCTGACATAGCCAAAGTTTACCCCTGGGGTATTAGTCTGAAGGCTGCAGCGAGGGGTTTTTGTGACTGATCTGATTGACACTACTGAGATGTACCTCAAGGCAATATTGGAGCTTGAGGAAGAGGGCATCACTCCGATGCGCGCTCGCATCGCCGAGCGACTGGAGCACTCTGGTCCCACCGTCTCCCAAACCGTCGCCCGGATGGAGCGAGACGGTTTACTCAAAGTAGCTGATGATCGTGCCCTTGAATTCACCGATGAGGGCAGACTCACAGCCATCGAGGTGATGCGCAAGCACAGACTGGCCGAGCGTTTGCTAGTAGAGGTGATCGGCCTTGAGTGGCACCTGGTTCACGAAGAAGCCTGCCGCTGGGAACACGTGATGAGCGAGCACGTTGAGCGCAAACTTCTAACCATCTTGTCTGACCCATCAACCTCGCCCTATGGCATGCCGGTTCCTGGACTGGAGCTACTTGGCTATCAGGCTGCAAAGCCCGCAGAGGTTTATCCGGTTGCCGAACTTCCAACTGGAGATTACAAAGTCGGTCGCATTGGTGAGCCGCTGCAGCTTGACTATCAGTTCCTTAGCCAACTGCGAGATTTGGAGCTATTGCCCGGAGCAAGGGTCCGACTTGAGGCAGGGGAGACTTGGTTCTTGGTGAACAAAAGCTCCGATGAGGGCATCGTGCTGGATGCTCAACTTGCATCTCACCTGTTCCTGAGCAAAATAGAGGACTGAGTTATACTCGCTAAGCGGAAGTTCCAATGAAGTTTTCGGAGGATTCCTTTTGAATTCAGCAGCTGATCATCAGCTATCGCGCAAGGCCCAACGCCTTGCTCGTTCGCGCCAGAAGCCTAAGGTGCAGTTTCGCCTGCCTGAGCTTCGTCGCGTGCTGACCATGGCGGTAGCTTCGGGATTGATGGCCACCACCGCGCTTCCCTCCTATGGTTATGACCCAGATGTAACTGCACTTACCGGCCTCGCTCGAGACCACAGCGTTCAGGCTCCTAAACTCCAGGAACTGGCTGTCACCTTGGCCGGCGATGTTGAATTCACCAGAGGTGAATTCACCCCAGCTGACGCATCAGATTTTGAAGTGACGATTCGACGTAACCGGGTTTACACCGGTCCAACTTTTGAGGATTACCTCGCAAAGCCTCGCTTCACCACAGTGACCAGCGCTGCACTTATGAAGGCTTCCGCAGAGCTAGTCGGGGTTCCATATGTCTTCGGTGGCGAAACACCGCTTGGTTTTGACTGCTCGGGCTATGTGATGTTTGTCTACTCGCAGTTCGGTGTTGCCCTGCCTCACAGTGTTTACCAGCAGTCCAAATTGGCAAAGAAGATCAAGCCAGAGGATGCGGTCCCCGGTGACATCGTGGTCTTCAATGACTACAGCCACAACGGTATTTACGCAGGCAATGGCAACTTCTACCACGCACCACAGCCAGGGGATCGCGTGAAGTTAGCCCCGATTTTCACTGAGCGCTACCACTTTGTGCGCTTTGTGGACATCAAAGACTAAATAAACGTTGCAAAACATCTGCGTTTCGCTCCGAGTATTTTTCTGACCCAGTCGTAATCTCTCTCCAAGTGTTGACCTATTTGGTTGCGGAAGGGGTGTGAGATGCCAGCAATACAACAAGCCAAGTTGGGTAACTGGGTCCATCTGCACCAGCACCCCGCAATACCAAGCGGAACTTTGTCGCGCGTCGCTTTTTGCGGCGCGTTTTTTGTTTCCGGGCAACTCGAAAACCTGCAAACCATGTGGGCGATTTCGACAAGGAGAAAAGATTGCGCACCCTCGTTCTAAATGCCGGCTATGAGCCGCTTGCCGTTGTCTCGTTCAAACGAGCTCTTGTGCTGGTACTAAATCAGAAAGCCACCATTTTGGCGGGAGCGGGTGAGGGCAGGGTCCGAAGCGCAAACGATGAGTTTGAACTACCGACGGTGATTCTGCTGCAGCGCTATGTGAGGATTCCAAACTCGAGGCAGATTCCAGTTAGCAGGCGCGGTGTGCTCCGGAGAGACTCTCACCGCTGTGGCTACTGTGGAAAATCTGCGAACACGATTGACCACATTCTGCCCAAGTCGCGCGGTGGGGCAGACAGCTGGGAAAACCTGGTGGCTTGCTGCCTGAGGTGTAACAACCTAAAGAGCGATAAGACCCCGGCTGAGATGGGCTGGGAGCTGCGAGTAACTCCGAAGATGCCAACCGGAGTGATCTGGACCGTGCGCGGTGCGGAAAAAGAAGAACCGCACTGGCGTGAGTTTCTCACCTTCCAGCAGGCTGCCTAAGTTGGTGGCCCCGATAGGAATCGAACCTACGACACACGGTTTAGGAAACCGATGCTCTATCCACTGAGCTACGAGGCCAAAGAAGACCTCTAGATTACCTGCTCAAAACAGACTCCGCCAAAGCACTCAGTTTTCGACTCTCGGTTGCTCGAGGGCTTAGATATCGCCCCGACTTCTAGGATTTAGAGGTGGATTACTCGACTCTAAAAGCAGAACTTAGCCAGATCGGTGGCACGAATCCGCTTTTGAGTTTTGAGGTTTCAAGCTTCGGTCAAATTGACCTATCGAGAGCGCATCCGGGCGGTATGGCCCAGTTGGTTTCAGCAAGACAAACCACCATCTCAAATCTGGTTCGAGACGGTGTCGCCCAGGCTAGATCGTTGAGTGCGGCAAGGCGGATTCGGGCCAAGGCGAAACGTGTTTCCGACACCTTTGGCACCCCAGCTTGCTTTATTGCTTGCGGAGTTATTCAGGTAGGGGAGCGGAGGGTGCCGATTGCGCTCTGGCCGGCTGAGCTGCTACCCAAGGGCGATGATTTCGATCTCCGCCTAGGCAAAGAACCTGCCCTAAATCCCGAGGCAGCGAAGCTGATTCGCGATTACCGACCCGACTTCCAAGATCGTGATTTGCTGGCGATTGTCAAAACCGGACCTGAGCTTTTGCCCGCGGCTTCAATCTCGTTCATTCAGTCGCAACTTGGGGATGAGGCAATCACAGTTGAGCACATGTTGGTGCTTGGCAACTTTGTGCCGGACATGCTGCTGACCCAGGTTCCAGAAGAGCCCAGACTGGTGTTTGAACAGCCTGATAGCCATCCGGTTGAACCCATCTTGGTCGCTGACGCCGACAGCTATCAGCTGCTCGCGATTACAGCGGCGGCTCAAGGGAAATCTTTTGCGGTTGAGACTTTGCCAGGTTGTGGCTATATCCAGACCGCTATCAACATTCTCGCCAACCTAACCCTGCAGGGTAAGCGGACACTGATTATTGCCCCGAGAGAGCAAACCGTAGACGAGTTCTCTGAGCGCCTTGGACAGCTGGGGTTGGCTGGGTTAGCGATTCGTGCCAATGATGTTTGGGTCGATGCCGTGGCTGCAATTTCCAGGCACGAAAAAGCGCAACCGGTAGACCTGAATGCCCTGAAGCTGAAGATGCTCTCGAATCAGGCTCAGGTTCAAAACTATTTTGACAAGGTCTCAGCTGCGGATTCGCTACTGGGTATATCGCTAACTGATGCTTTGAACAAACTTGCTGCATTGGCCGGGGAGGACAACCCCCCTACCAATTCAGCCCGCATTAGACCCGACCTACTTAGCTCGCTGCGTGATAGCGGACCTGCATTGATCGAAGAGAGTCATCGAGCAGGCGTTTTCAGCTTCGGTCCGCAGCACTCACCATGGTTTGGCGCAAACTTTGAATCTCAGCAGCAGGTAGATGCGGCATTGACTGCGGTCAGATCTATAGCCGGTGAGGAATTCCGCCTCCTGAGCTATCAAATCAATCGATACCTGCAGGATCAGAATTTGATTCCAGCTCGAAGTGTTGAAGATTGGTCGAAGCAGCTGAGCCTCTTGATAGGTATTCGCGAGACCCTCGATAAATTCAAGCCCCAGATTTTCGACCGCTCGCTGCGGGAAATGATTCTCGCCACCGCACCTCGGGGTGAGCGAGGCGAACTCTCTGGAGCTCAGCGCAGGAGATTCAAGAAATTAGCAAAAGAATTCGTTCGACCCGGTGCAACCATCGCAAACCTGCACACTGCCTTGGCAGCGGCCGAGCAGCAGCGGGTGACTTGGTTAGAGGTCAACACCACTCAGGCTCCGCCATCAGTTCCGCTCGGACTAAACGATACTCAGCAGAAATTTGATCAAATCCTTTCAGTGCTGAATCTCCTGCAGCGACACCTGGATCCAAATCCAGACCTGCCACTTCTGACTCAGCTCTCTTTCGATGAACTGGCCCAGAAGCTCTCTGATCTTGCGGAGAAGACTGAAATCCTCAGCGGATACCTTGACCGCGCCACAATCGCCGAGAACCTAAGGCGTCAAGGTCTACATGATCTCTACCTTGAGCTCTGCAAGCTGGAGGTAAACCAAACTCGAGCAGCTGCCGAGTTTGAACTCTGCTGGTGGCAATCAGCACTTGAGGCCTTGGTCGCGGCTAACCCCGAGATTTTGGAGTATGACGCCAGCTTGATTGCGCAGCTCGAAGCCGGTTTTGAACTCGCATCAAAGCAATTGGTTGAGGCCGGACCGCACCACATCTCTGGCTTCAGCGCGAACCGTTGGCGAGAGGCGATTCAGCGCCACCCCGCGCAAGCGGATGAGCTTCGCAACCAGCTCAGGGCAAGGTCGATCGATGTTCTGTCTGCAAAGCGAGCCGGTGCAGTTTGGGAGGCTCTGAGCCAGGCAATAATCACCTCGCCATTTAGAGTCCATGCACTAACCGGCTATAAGTTTGACTCTCTTCTTATCCTGGACGCCGCTGCAACGGGAGTGGCAGAGGCGGCTCAAGCGCTGAAGATTGCCGACCAAGTAATTGCCTTTGGCGACCCGGTGATTTCAGCTCCCGAGAGTTTTGAAACTGTTGCCCGCGCTAACCAAGGCCCGAGTGAGGCGACCCGCTCATCAGTGTTTGATTTGGTTAGTGCCAACTGCGAGGTTTATCCGCTTCGAAAGAACTACCGAATCAAGGGGCAGGTTTTAGGCACTTACTTGAACCAGACCTTCTACCACGATCGACTCGAGCTTGAGGTGAGTGCCGATGCATTCCACGGCGCCTCAAATCTAGAGCAGATCGAAATCACTCAAAATGCCAACGCCGCATCCACAATCGAGGGAGCCACAGAGTCACTTGATTCTGAGGTAGAGAAAGTTGCTGAGCTGGTTATAAATCATGCCCGCTGGACCCCATCGGAATCGCTCATGGTGGTCACCCCGTCTCGGGTGCATGCGGAGCGAGTAATGCAGGCGGTGCAGCGAGAACTTGCAACCCAGCCCCAGCTGGCGGAGTTTTTCGCGGCGCACGGACGCGAGACCTTCGAGGTTTTGCCGATGAGTGAGATTGTGCACCGGATTGCCGATCGAGTGATTTTTAGCGTTGGTTTTGGCCGCACCCCCGAGGGTCGAATCTCAGGCTCACTGGGAGACTTCAACTCTCCATTCGCGGCTCGCTGGATGGTCAATCAGATTGCCTCTGCAAGAAAGCGACTAACGGTAGTTTCCTGCTACAACTTTGAAGACTTTGCAGGTGGGTCACTTCCTGAGAATCAACGCTGGCTAAAGGATCTAATTGCGCCACCATTTATGTCCGAGGCCAGACCGGGTGAGCCGGACCCACTTTTGAGAGATTTGGCGCTGAGACTTCGAAAACTTGGTCTCAAGGTTGAACTGAATTTTGCCGGCCGAATTGCGCTGGCCGCCTCCTACCGAAATCAAGCCGCTGCAATCGATCCAGATTGGTCCCTCACCGGAAACAACTGGGATGAAAAGTTGCGCCTGAGGCCTAACCTGCTTCGAGCCATGGGTTGGCAGTACCTCAGGGTTCACGCGTTCGAGATTTTTGCAACTCCGCAGGATGTGGCAAATCGAATTGCCACATCACTCGGGGTTGACCTTGTTTCAAAACGCGAGCCACTGTTTGAAGAAAAGGCTTTCGAAGACAATCCTCGCGCTTGGGGCGATGGTGATGACTCAAATGACGATCGCCTCAGAGATGAGCGACCACCGCACTGGGGTTAGTCAGAGGACTTTGAACTGCCAGCCGAGTCGGTGCGGTAAAAACCGGAACCCTTGAAGGTAACTCCAAGGTTTCCAAACTGCTTCCTAAGTTCACCCTGGCATTTTGGGCAGGTGCTGATTGGGTCATCAGAGAAGGACTGCTGAATGTCGAATGCGTGCGAGCAGTCCTTGCAGACATACGAGTAAGTAGGCAATTTTCCTCCTGAACCCGATAAGTCTAAAGAACAGAGAGACCTGAGAAGTAATTGATTGCTAAAGGCGAAACTGCACCAGAGACTTTCTGGTCGTGAGCCTCTACGGGAAGATGCTCAAAAAACTCACCATCAAAAATCACCGCAAACTTGGGGCATTCCATCTCGCCGAGTATTCGGTCGTAGTAACCCTTGCCTTTACCTAACCTGTAGCCGCGAGAGTCAACGGCTAACGCAGGAACGAGAATCAATTCAACTTCACCGAGGTTTACCGCAACGCCGGTCGGCTCCTGCAAACCGAAAGCACCAGGGGCAGTCTCGCCTGCTGCAAACTCCAAACGATCTGTTGCTACCCGCGGCAGCAGAAGCTCTCGTCCGGTGGCAATGACCCAATCATTGAACTCGCGGACATCAGGCTCTGACTTCAGCGGTGAATAGCTTGCGATCACCTGCGCCTGGGTCTCCATCGCAATTCGAACCAGGTTTGCAAAGAGACCCTCAGAACTTTGAGGTCGATTGCTGAGAATCTGTTGCCTGAGGTTTGCTTTGTCGCTTGATTGCATAGCGGTAATCTTGCCAGCGTGTGGGACAAACAGCGATTCGAACATGGCGACGTTGCCGTTCGAAGACTTACGCGGCTCGATTACCCAGTCCTGGACCACCTGCTGCACAAAGACCGCGATTGGCTTGAACCGTGGGAGGCAACAACTCCCGGGATTAGATCGATTCTTGATGTCCGCTGGCTGGTGAATTCGCTTGTCAAGCAGCACAAAAAGGGTCAGACCCTGGCTTTTGTCATTCTCTACAAGGCCAACGTGGTCGGCCAGTTGAATGTCTCCAACATCCTGCACGGCTCGGTCTCATCAGGGACCATCGGATACTGGATTTCAAGAGATCATGCTGGTTTGGGGATCACACCAACAGCTGTTGCACTAACCATCGATTACCTGCTCGGACCCTTCGGTTTGCACCGCGTTGAGATAGACATCAAGCCCGACAATGCAGCCAGTTTGAGAGTGGTTGAAAAGTTGAAACTTCGGCATGAGGGCACCAAGCAGCGTTACATAAACATCAATGGCAGATGGGCTGATCACGAGGTATTCGCAATCACTCAAGAGGAACTCAAAGGTTCGCTTTTAGACAGGCTTTGAAACACGCCAAGCGCATGACTGGAAAAGTTCTTTCCAGGACATATCTTGTTGTCTATGGGTAACTCAATTGGACTAGGCGGGATCAGTCTTGTAATCGCCGCAGTGGTCTGGTTGCTCATTTTTGTTCCTGGGTATGCGAACCGCTCTCAGCTCAAAGCCTCAGAGCAAATGGTCAGAACCGAAGCCAAGGTTGCAAAGCGCTCAGCACCAATTTCTGCCGATCAAAGACTTCGCAGATTGCTCAACACCCAACGAGGTTTTTCAGTTCTCTTTGGCCTTGGCTTTTTGGCGGCAATCGCGACAGCTCTTGCCGCCGCGACGGATGGTTTTTGGTGGGTGGCCTTCTCGGTTATCACCCCGGTAACTGTTCTGGCACTATTCGTTCAGCGAGCAGCCGGGCAGCAGGCTGCCAAGCTCGCTGCGCAGCGTCATCGTGAGAGGGCGGCTGTGTTGGATCGCTCGAAGCGACAGGTTAGAAAACCCGAGTCTAGAGAGTGGACTCCGAATCGCTTACCGGCGCCGCTGGCGACAAACCAGATCGGTGAATTGGCTGCTCCACTTGCAGATGTGATTGAGATTCAGAATCCTAAAAAGGCTCTGACAAGTTCCGAGATAGACGCAATATTGGCAAGGCGCAGAGCAATTTAGCTTTTATACCTTAGGCTTTTCCCGATTTCCCCCACCTGACCACTAATGGAGCGCGAAAAAAATGGGTTTGTTCGATTCAATCAAGAATCTGATTAAGAAGACTTCCAACACTGCAGCAAAGGAAGCACCTGCTGTTGTGAAGGAGGCCGAGGCTCTCGTCGAGAAGAGCGTCAAGGCTGCCACCGATCTTGCAACTGACGTTGCCAAAGAGACTCTGACCGCAGTTGAGAAGGGCGCTAAGACTGTTGCCAAGTCGGCCGCCACTGCTCGCAAGGCAACCACCAAGAAGCCAGCTGCGAAAAAGCCTGCTGCCAAGAAGCCAACCACTGCTGCCAAGCCAGTTGCTAAGAAGACTGCTGCAAAGCCAGCAGTTAAGAAGGCTGCAGCTAAGCCGGCTGCGAAGAAGACCACTGCTGCAAAGCCAGCGGCAAAGTCAAC
>CAZQZY010000008.1:22953-31361 GCA_964597935.1 uncultured Aquiluna sp.
GCTGCAAAGAAGCCAGCAGCGAAGTAGTTAGCTCAACACGTATCCCACCGATTCCTGAAGAGTCGGGTGTTTGAATTCAAACCCTGATTCCTCGAGTCGGTGGGATTTCATTTTCTGGGAGCAAAGAAGTAATTCCTGAGCAGCAATCCCGATCAGGGTGTTCATCAGGAAGGCGGGCACTCTGAAAAATGCTGGTCGCTTCAGTGCCTTGGCTAGGCCTCTCACGATGTCCGCACAGGTTGCGGGTTCTGGTGCTGTGAGGTTGTAGGGGCCAGAGCAAGAGTCGTTTTGAATCAGGTGAATGATTGCTCTTGCTTCATCCTCAAGACTGATCCATGCCCACCACTGTTTTCCGCTTCCGAGTGGCCCACCAATACCCAGTTTGATAAGAGGGAGCAATTTGCCGAGGGCTCCAAGTTTCTTGCTCATCACCATCGTGGTTCGCGCCAGGACTACTCGGGTGTTGGCCTTTAGGGCTTCCTGCTCCCACTGAGCAGCTAGGTCAGAGAGAAATCCGGTTCCCTTGGGGCTAGTTTCTGAAAGCTCTTGGTCACCGCAATCCCCGTAGTAACCGGAGGCGGATCCGGAGACTAAAACCTTGGGCTTGTTTTTAGCCGCGTTTATCGCATTTACCAAGGTCTTGGTTGAGTCCAGTCTTGATGCGACGATCTCTTCCATGTATTTCTTGGTCCAGGGAATCTTGCCGGTGGTTGCTCCCGCCATATTGACCACGGCATCGATTGACTCCATGAGATTTGCATCCAATTCGCCCTTGCTTGGATTCCAGAAAACCTCATCGGAGGACTTGGGTGTTGAACGAGTGAGTCGAACTGGCTCATGACCCAACTCTCGAAGTTGTCTTGCCACCTCGGAGCCAACTAAACCCGACGCTCCAGAAATCAATACCCGCATGCAAGCCTCTTCCTTCAGTAATACCTACAATTACTCCTTGTTGATTATTCCGCCCCGGCGGAGAACGGATTTCTCGTGAACGTCGAACTTTGGGTATGGGTAGCAACCATCGTGGTGTTGGTTGGCATCTTGGCCGCGGACTTTATCTACCAGTTCAGAAACCCTCACGAGCCGACTCTCAAAGAGTCTGCAATCCAGGTTTCGATCTATGTGACTTTGGCACTGCTTTTCACCTTTGTCATCGGTGGTGTCTGGGGCCCCCAGTACGCCGCAGAGTACATCGCGGGCTGGGTCACCGAATATAGCCTCAGTGTCGACAACATCTTCGTGTTTTTGATCATCTTTACCCAGTTCGTGGTGCCCAGGGAGCTGCGCTCTCAAGCGCTTTTGATTGGTATCGCAATCGCTTTGGTGCTCAGATTCATCTTCATTCTGCTGGGAGCTGCGTTCATCGAGAACTTCAGCTGGGCCTTCTACGTATTTGGTGCATTCCTGGTGTTTACCGCAGTCAAGCTGGTGGCGGAGTTCTTCCACAAGGGTGAAGAGGATTCAAACGAGGCCGGTGGCCTAGTGAACTTCATCAAGAAGCACATCCCAACCACCGACGAGTATCACGGCAACAAGTTCGTCGTATTGATTAAGGGCAAGAAGCACATCACCCCACTGCTGCTGGTCATGATCTCAATCGGTTTCACAGACCTGTTATTCGCGCTCGATTCAATTCCGGCAGTGTATGGGCTCACCAAGGAGCCATACATCGTGTTTGTGGCAAACGTGTTCGCGTTGCTTGGTCTGCGACAGCTTTACTTCCTACTTGGCGGCCTCATGGAGCGCTTGAAGTACCTTGGTATTGGGTTGAGCATCATCCTGGCGTGGATTGGTGTGAAGCTGGTTATTCACGCACTTCACAAAAATGAGCTGCCATTTATCAACGGTGGAGAGCACGTAACCTTCATTCCCGAGATCACCACCGAGCTTTCACTAACCGTGATTCTGGTGACCCTGGTGGTCACCACGGTTTGGTCGCTCGCCGCTACGACAAAGTCCAGGGCAAGCTAGCGAATTCGCTTCACCGCGAACAGCGCGGCAAGCAAGGTAGCGAAGCCAAAGACCACTGAGACCAGCAGCGCTGCCTGGGGTGCTACGGCATCAACTGAGATTCCTGCCAGTGCGCTTCCCGCTGAGAATCCAACCAATTGACCAGTCGTAGTCCAGCCATATGCCTCGGCGGTCTCTGATCCCGAGGTGCCCTCTGCAACCCAGAGCGCCAGGATGCCCAAGGTTGGTGCAACACCTAACCCTGCAATAAAAAGTGCTGCCCCAACCCAAAGCGCGTCATAGGGATTGAGCGGAATCAATGTGTAACCAACCAGGGTGATGCCAAGAAAAAGCGGTAGCGCCCATTTTCCTTTGGCCCTCGGTGCCAAAAGGAAACCAGATAGCAGCGATCCAACCGAGAAAACAGCAAACATCACTCCAGCTGTTTGCTTATCAAAAAGAGCAACCGCACCGACTTCAACACCCGCGAATGAACCCACAAACAACAAACCGAGGAAGGTAACTGCTGTGACAGCTGGGTTTTTCAAAACCCTGCCCACAGAAGTCTTTGATGCTTGAATCTTGGCGTTGGCGACGGATTTGTTGGTCAGTATCCAGATAGATCCAAAAATCTGAATCGCACCGATGGTCAAAAGCATGGCCAGGTTGCCAAACTGAGCGGCAACCAAAGTTGCAACCAGTGGACCGATTACCCAGATGATTTCCTGAGCAGCCGCATCCAGCGAGTAGAGCTGGGGGAGCAGCGGCTTTGGCGTGATCTGAGGATAAATCGTTCGAGCCGCAGGCTGAATCGGAGGTGAGCTCAGTCCAACCAGGAATGACAAAAACACCAGTAGCAGCGGCTCCGGTGGCACAAACCCCATCGCAAGAAACGAGGAAGTCGTTACCACAGTGGAAATGGCGATGACGCGCCTCACTCCAAAACGCGCCATGTAGCGAGCAAGAATCGGGCCTGAGATAGATGCCCCAATTGTCTCTGCTCCGAGCGCAATACCCGCAATTGCGTATGAGCCGGTGACGTCTTGGATGTGAATGATGAATGCCAGGGAGAGCATGCCGAAGGGGAATCGTGCTACCAGCTGAGCAAGCAGCAAAATTACCGACTGCGGGGCAGCCGCAAGCGATCTCATGCCCTTTTCCAACTACGCCTCTTTCAAACCCAGAACGGGAACCACATCTGGATCTGCCAGACCCAGTTTGGCACTTCAAGCCCCATCCAAATCGAGGCGAAGTACAACCCAAGAAGCATAGTCAGCAGTATGAATCCGGTGATTACCCGACTGCGTTTTTCGACTAAGCCAAGCACGAAGCCACGCTTGAGATATCGCTGTAGGGCGTAGGTCAGTGCCAAAACCAAGAAGGCTGAAAACACAACTGTGTAGAACTGGAAAGTGGTGCGCTCGAGATACCCAAGCCAGGGCAACCATCCCGCCAAGAAACCGGTGGCTATTAACCCTGCGGTTTTATCTTGCAGCTTGAAAAATCTAAAGCTTGCCCAGAAAACAGCTATCACTCCGCCAATCCAGATTGCCATGTTTGGCACCGCTGTGATCGCAACCGTGCACTGGTCTAGGTAGCTGCAGTCCTCATACTTTTCAAAAAAGAACGCTGTTGGCCTTGCGCTAACCAGCCACTGAAGAGCATTTGACTGGTAGGGATGGTCGGTGCCAAGGCCGGTGTGGAAGCGGTAGGAGTTGAGGTGGTACTCCCAGAGCGCTTCGAACCAAGAGGGTTTTGCCCTTCTACCCCAGCCGCCCTCGGTTGTGATCCAGCCGAGCCATGAAGCCAGGTAGACCGCTAATGCCCCAAAAATCATGGTTACGGCATTTACTGCCCCTTGCGCAATAGCGGGCCATGCAGATAGCCCAGCTTTTGACCTTCTAAGTAGGTCACTGATAAAGCTGTAGAGACCAAAAGCGGCCAAGAAGTAAAGCCCAGACCACTTCGTTGCCGCCGCAGCACCAAAGGCCAGTGCCGCTAAAAACAACCACGGTCTGAACGTAACTATGCGTTGCGGACTGGGGAGTCGAGTTTGATCAAGAACCACGAAGAAGAAACCCAACAGCACAAAAAACGCCAGGATGCCATCCAGCACCGAGGTTCTCGCCATAACAACCGAGTGGCCCTCGATTGCCAAAAAAAGACCAGCGAGAACCGCGAACTTATTCGACCTAAAGAGCAACCTTGCAGTGGCAATGATCAGCGGGATTGCCAGGGTGCCGAGCAGGGCAACCGAGAATCTCCAACCAAAACTTGAATCCGCCCCAAACAGCCACATGCCGAGGTAAATGACCCACTTGCCCAGCGGAGGGTGAACAACGTATGAACCGCGCTCGGTGTAGTCGGTGAAGTTACCTGATTCAAAGCTCGGGTCAAAGTTTTCTGGCCAGTCCTTCTCGGTTCCAGTTTGACCAAGAGTCCAGGCATCTTTTACGTAGTAGGTCTCATCGAAGACCAGGTTGTGTGGATTGGCCAGATTGCCAAATCTGAGCAGTGCACCAAGTGCGGTAACTGCGAGTGAGCCCAGAAGCAAGAAGTGACGAGACGCCACCAGTTGCTCTACAAACTTTGTCAGTTGCCCAATCACGCTTAGATGCTAGTTTGCTTCCTGTGTTGATTCTCGCTGCCACCCCAATCGGTAACCTCTCCGATGCCTCTCCAAGACTTAGGGAGTTGCTCGCTCACGCTGATTATCTAGCTGCCGAGGACACCAGGGTGGTAAAGCAGCTAGCAACCGCGCTCGGGATCAAGCTGCACGCCAAACTCTTCTCGCTTCACGAACACAATGAGTCAGAGCGCCTGGCGCAATTGATCGAAATTGCTCAGTCCAAAGACCTGGTGGTGGTCAGTGATGCCGGAATGCCTACAGTTTCAGATCCCGGGTTCCAGCTGGTTCGCCTTGCGGCAGCTGAGGGCATAGAAATCACAGTTGTCCCTGGGCCTTCGGCAGTGCTCGCGGCGCTCGCGGTCTCGGGATTACCCACCGACCGATTCACCTTCGAGGGTTTTCTACCGCGCAAACAGGGTGATCGTAGGCGCGCCTTCACCGACCTACTAACCGAGCGTCGAACCATGATCTTCTTTGAAGCCCCGCATCGAATTCTGGATTCGCTGGAGGATGCGGCTGAGGTATTTGGTTCTGATCGAAAAGCTTCGGTTTCGAGAGAACTGACTAAAAAGTTTGAGCACACCGAGCGCGGCTCAATCGCCGACTTGATTGCATGGGCCAAAACCGAGCCCAAGGGGGAAATGGTTTTGGTGATTGCCGGAGCTGACCCCGCTAAGCAAGACCCGGAGTCGCTAGCCGAGCTTGCTCTTGAGATGGCAGCCCAAGGGGTGCGGCTAAAGGAGGCGGCTGCCGAGTTGGCCAAGGCACACTCGGTGTCATCCAGCGCAATTTACGATGCCGCTCTGCGGCTGAAAGCCTAAGATATCTCAGGTGTCCAAGTCCTTTTACGTTACGACCCCGATCTTCTATGTGAACGATGCTCCGCACATCGGTCACGCCTACACCGAAGTGGCGGCAGACGTTCTAACCAGATGGCACTCGCAGCGCGGTGAAAGCTCCTATCTACTTACTGGAACTGACGAACACGGCGAGAAGGTGCTGCGAACCGCTCTTGGTAACAACACCGACCCAAAGAGCTGGACTGACAAGCTCGTAAATGATGCCTGGCTGCCTCTACTAGAGACCATCGACATCAACAACCAGGACTTCATCAGAACCACTGAGCCTAGGCACAAGGTCGCGGTTCAAAAGTTTCTGCAGCAGCTTTTTGACACCGGATTTATCTATCAGGGTTCGTTCCAGGGCAACTACTGCGTTGGCTGCGAAGAGTACAAAAATGAAGGCGATCTCATCGATGGTTCGGGAGACTTCGCTGGAGAGCGCGTCTGCGCGATTCATTCCAAGCCAGTCGAGAAGCTAAACGAAACCAACTACTTCTTCAAGCTCAGTGAATTCCAAGACAAGCTGTTGGCTCACTACGAGCAGAACCCAACTTTTATTCAGCCCGACTCGGCTAGAAATGAAGTAGTCTCCTTCGTTCGCTCCGGACTGAGTGACCTGTCCATCTCCAGATCAAAGGAGCGTTTTGACTGGGGTATCGATATTCCCTGGGACAACTCTCACATCACCTACGTTTGGTTCGATGCGCTGCTGAACTACGTAACAGCAGCGGGTTGGGCCGATGATGCAAAGAAGTTTGAGAGCCTCTGGCCCGCTGATGTTCAGGTAGTTGGTAAGGACATCCTGCGCTTCCACGCTGTTATCTGGCCTGCGATGCTGATGGCTGCCGGACTGCAACCCCCAAAGCAGGTATTTGGTCACGGTTGGCTACTGGTGGGCGGCGAGAAGATGTCCAAGTCCAAGCTCACCGGTATTGCCCCAACTCAGATCACCGAGCAGTTTGGTTCTGATGCCTTCCGCTACTACTTCATGAAAGCAATCGGGTTTGGTTCGGACGGGTCCTTCAGCTGGGAAGATCTAAACGCCCGCTATCACGCCGAACTTGCAAATGGATTTGGCAACTTAGCCTCGAGAACTATCGCAATGGTTAACCGCTACTTCGAGGGTGTTGTCCCTTCGGCGACGGCACTGACCGAGGCCGATCACCACGTGATACAAGTTGCACAGGCTGCCATCTCAGGCGCTGATACGGCAATCGACAAGGTGCTGATTCACGAGGCAATCGCTAAAGCCTGGACCCTGGTTGATGAACTCAACAACTACATCACCGTGCAAGAGCCATGGGTGCTGGCCAAGGACGAGGCAAACCGTGAGCGTCTCGCAACTGTTTTGAACACCGCTTTGCAGGGGCTTGCCGCCTTGAGCGTCCTGTTTGCTCCGGTGATGCCTAAGGCAACCAAGAAACTTTTCGCAGCTGTTTGTCCCACACAGGAGCTTTCCAAAACCAAGCTCTCAGATGCCGCAGGCTGGAGCCTAGTTTCGGTTGGCACCAAGCTGTCAGATCTCGAAGTGCTGTTCCCTAGAGTCGAAGAGTAAATGAGCGAACCGATAAGAACTCGGTCCTTTTATGACGGATCCAAGCCGGCTCACTACCCAGAGTTGCCAGAGCCGCTGGAACTTGGCACCTACGACAATCACACCCATCTAGAGATTGCCGATGGCGAGACCCCGATGAGTGTCGCCGAGCACCTCGATGCCATGCGCGCTGTTGGCATGCTGGGTGCGGTGCAGGTTGGTGTGACCCTGGAGAGCTCAAAGTGGTCTGCGAATGTGGCCGCCAAGGAGCCGATGCTGCTCGCCGCCGTTGCCCTTCACCCAAACGAGGCTCCGCTTTATCAATCCAGGCAAGAGTTGGATGATGCGATCGCTGGTATCGCCGAGCTTGCAACTCAACCAAGAGTGAGAGCAATAGGTGAAACCGGGCTCGACTTTTTTAGAACCGAGGGCGAAGCAGAGCTTGCGGCTCAGCAGTATTCGTTTGAGCGCCACATCGAGATTGCCAAAGAGAACAACATCGCCCTGATGATCCATGATCGCGATGCTCACGGCGATGTGGTGAAGACGCTAAAGCGCGTTGGCGCTCCGGATCGCACGGTTTTTCACTGCTACTCGGGCGATTTGGAGCTTGCAAGCATCTGCCAAGAAAACGGCTGGTATCTCTCTTTTGCTGGGAACATCACGTTCAAAAAGAACCAGCACCTGAGGGACTCGTTGCTTTCGGTCTCTCCCGAGCTTTTGCTTATCGAAACCGATGCGCCTTTTCTGACCCCAGAACCGCTTCGCGGCAGGCCGAATGCTCCCTACCTTGTCCCGCACACTCTGCGCTACATCGCAAACCTGATGGAGTGGGATGTGGTGAGGTTGGCCAAGCAGTTCAATGAGAATACGGAGCGGGTTTATGGCTCCTGGGCAGAGGGGCTCAGCTAGTGCTTGGTGCTGCCGAGATCCGAGAGCTTGCCGAGAAGCTCGGAATCAGGCCCACCAAGAAACTGGGTCAGAACTTTGTAATCGACCCAAACACCATTCATCGCATCGTCGCTCAGGCAAACCTCTCAACCGACGATGTGGTGGTTGAGATCGGGCCGGGACTTGGGTCGCTATCTCTGGGGATCCTTGCCCAGGTTGACTACATGATTGCGGTTGAGGTTGATCCACTGCTGGCAGCCGAGCTTAACGCAACGATTGCACGCCACGCCCCTGGCAAGAAACTTGATTTGGTCTTGGCTGATGCCATGAAGGTCACCGAGCTGCCCAAGGCTCCGACAGCCCTGGTGGCAAACCTTCCCTACAACATTTCAGTTCCGGTTCTGCTGCATTTTCTCGAGACCTTCCCCAGCATCGAAAAAGGATTGGTGATGGTGCAGTCGGAGGTTGCGCATCGACTGGCTGCAAAGCCCGGCTCGAAGGAATACGGAGCTCCCTCGTTGAAACTGGCCTGGTATGGGCAGGCTAGATTGGCAGGCAATGT
>CAZQZY010000009.1:0-15723 GCA_964597935.1 uncultured Aquiluna sp.
AAAAGAAAACAGCCCCCGAAGGGGCTGTTTCTAATTGGTTGCGGGGGCAGGATTTGAACCTACGACCTCCGGGTTATGAGCCCGGCGAGCTACCGAACTGCTCCACCCCGCGGCGAAGTTCAAATGCTACCAGCTGGTTTGGAATTAGTCCAGCGCAGCCAAAGCATCTTCGATGGCACGGGCCAATCGCTCGTCTGCCTCACCAAACGCATTCCAGTCGCCAGCTGACAACGCTGCTTGCTTGTCCTGCAGCGCCTTGCTAGCTCGGTTCAGTGCCGCGCTCAATGCGGGGTTGGAACCCGAGTCAACACCCGGACTGACCGAGGCGGAGCTTGTCGCACCATTGCCCGGCTCACTAGGTGAAGGTTCGACACCGCTGTCCCCACCAAATAGCGCGTCCAGTGCTTCATCCAAGGTGTCCTCGAATGCAATTTGGTCACCGAAGGCCACAAGGATCTTTTGAAGAAGCGGATAGCTGGTCTCGCCGGTTGACTCGACGTATACAGGCTGGACATACAGCAGTCCACCACCAACTGGAAGGGTTAGCAGGTTGCCGTTTAGTACTCGAGTTGAACCCTGTCGTAGCAAGTTCAAGAGGGATGAAACATTGCTGTCAGCGTTGAAGTTGTTCTGCACCTGACCTGGGCCAGGAACGATGGTTTCTCGTGGCAGGTTGAGCAAGGTTAGACGCCCGTAACTGTCGCTAACCTCTCCCGCCTTTGAGCCTGCGTCCGAGTTGGCTACCAGATATCCAGTGAGAACGTTTCGAGTAGTCTCGCCGGTCGACTTAGGAATGAAGGTCGAGTAGAGCGAGAACGCACTTTGACTCTGGCCAGGCGTCTGCATGGTCAGGTAGTAGGGAGGCTGGAGGGTTCCCAGGCTGTTGCTACCGACAGGATCGTTAGGAGTCATCCAAGCGTCCTGCTGCGAGTAGAAGGCTCCGGCCTCAGTTACGTGGTAGCGACCCAGCACCGAACGCTGCATCTTGAACAGGTCGCTTGGGTAGCGGACGTGGGCCATCAGCTCGGCACTCATCTCTGACTTTGGCTGGATGGTGTTTGGGTACACCTGCATCCATGCCTTCAGGATTGGATCCTGGTCGTCCCATTGGTATAGGTCGACTGACCCGTCATAGGCATCCACGGTTGCCTTGACCGAGTTGCGGATGTAGTTCACCGAGCCGATTCCGCCTCGGAAGCCTTCGGAGGCCGAGTCCAGCACCGACTGGCCGAAGTTCTCCAGGTTGGAATATGGGAAGCGGTTGCTCAGGGTGTAGCCGTCCACGATCCACTTGATTCGACCGTCAACGATTGCTGGGTAAACCTCGCTGTCCAGAGTCAGATAAGGAGCCACCTCTTGAACGCGCTGAGCAGGTGCTCGGTTGTAGAGGATCTGAGACTCTGGATTGATTGCATCTGACAGCAGAATCTGCTCGCTTTGGAACTTGAGTGCGTAAGCAACCCGAGTTAGCAGGTCACCAATCTTTGGACCACCATCTCCTGAGAAGGTCGTGTATGTCTCGCGCTGACCGTCCTCACCGGCTGGGTAGTCAAACTCCAGCGGCTCTGCACCAGCGGGCGCTCCAACGATTGAGTAGAGGGGAGAGTTCGGGCTGAAGTAAACCCTCGGCTCGAACTCGCCGAGCTTTCCAACTGGTGGAATACCGGAGTGCAGGAACAGTGGCTTTCCATCATTGTCACGCTTGTTTCCGTAGGCGGCGGCCAATCCGAATCCGTGTGTGTAGACAATGGTCGAGTTGTACCAAGATTGCGAGTCACCAAGGCCAGCCTGGTTCAGCTCGCGAACCGCAACTACGGTGTCCTGGGTCTGACCATCAATCGTGTAGCGATCAACGTGAAGACGGTTTGGGAAGCTGTAGTACTGACGATACTGCTCTAGCTGCCTGAATGCATCGCTGACCAAAGCTGGGTCCAAGATACGGATCGAGGCAGTGGTCTTGGCATCATTTTTGAGTGCACCTGGCTCAGCAACAACCTTCGCGTCATAGTCAACGACTTCAACCGAGTCCAGGCCGAACGCGGCTCGGGTTGCATCGATGTTGCGCTGTAGAAATTTGCTCTCCAGGGTTCGCTCATTTGGCACAACCTGGAAAGTCTGGACAAGCCATGGGTAGAGGCCAGAAAGAACCAGCGAGCTGACCACCATGAGTGCGGTAGCGATGATTGAAATGCGCCACTTACCAATGAAAGCGGTAAACAGGAACGCCAGTGCAACGACCACAGAGATCATGGCAAGAATCTGCAATCCCGGAATCACGGCATTGGCATCGGTGTAGTTGGCTCCTGTGAAAAGCGATCCCGAGGTGGTTACTGTGACGTATTGGTCTAACCAGAGGCTCGCACCCTGCATCACTAGGTAACCAGCGATAAGAATTGAGAGCTGAACTCGAGCAGCCTTGGATACCTGGATGTCCCGACCAGTGAATCGCACCGATCCATAGATAACGTGCACGGCACCGCTCACCAAACCTGCCAGCAGGACAGCCCCGGAAAGGTAACCAATGATTAGCTGCAGAAATGGCAGCTGGAAAACATAGAAGGATGCATCGAGTCCGAACTGCTCCTCAGTTACACCAAAGTCTGACGAGGTTAGAAATAGAGCGGCACTCTCCCACTCCCTAGACATAATCAGACCTCCGAAGATTCCCAATCCGATTGGTAGTCCGATCATCACAACCTTGCGAAGGCCCTCAATCATCTGCTGGTAAGCCTCGAACGGAGACTCGCCCGGCATCCTCACATAAACCGGCCTAGTCTTCCAAGCAATACCCAGCGCTATGCCAACTGATAACGCCATAACCACAAATCCAGCCGCAAATGCGACAATCTGACCAAGGATTTGGTTGACGAAAACACCTTCGAAACCAAGCTGTCTAAACCAGAGCCAGTCGGTGTAGACGCCAGCGGCACTAAACAGCGCGAAAGCAATAGCGGCCAGGATTCCGAGGGCAATCGAAAGTGGCGATACCTTGCGTGGGGCAGGTGTTGGGAAGGTCACAGATGCTCCTAGTTGGTCTTACACATAAGCGCGGGGAAGGTTTCCCCTGACGTTAGTTTTTCTACTGCTTGGATTGCTTCCTCAAAGTTTGCCACGGAAACCGCAGCCAAACCTTCTGGCACAAAACCTTCAGCTTCTTCACAGTTTTTCTCCGGAACCAAGAACAATTCTGCGCCGGCATTCTTGGCGGCAATCATCTTCAATCGAATACCGCCGATTGGTCCAACTAGACCCTCTCCAGAGATTGTTCCGGTGCCAGCTACATGGTGATCTTCGGCCAGAGACCCTGGGGTGAATCGATCAACAATGCCCAAGGTGAACATCAAGCCACCACTTGGTCCGCCGACGTCACCCAACTGCAGGGCTACCTGCTTAGGAAATTCATAGGTGTAACCGACCATCGCCCCGATATAGAAACTTCCGTCTCGGGGCTGTGGCTTCAGATTCAGCTCAACCAGCTTTCCTTTGCGCTCAACCACGAGTTCCATGGCTTCGCCATTGGTCTTTGTGATTTGCTCGCGAAGCTGTTCAAAAGTTTCGACTTGCACCCCGCCGGCGGAGATCACAAAGTCGCCAGCAACCACTAATCCAGAGGCCGGGGTGTCTTCCATAACCGCATTCACGTAGAGGCGCCTTGGGACTTCATAGCCGAGGTGGGTCAACGCCACGGCTATTGCATCCTGCTGCGAAATCTCCATTTGGGCCGTGCTTTCTGCCCTGACCTGCTCGGTTGTTTTTGACGGTGGGAACACCTCATCAAGTGGCAGCACTACCTGATTTGGGTCTGCCCATGCGAATAGCACCTGAATCCAATTTGGGTTGTTTTCACGATTACCTAGAAGTGAGATTGTGGTGACATCAAAACGCGACTCGGATGGAAATGACTCGAGATCTTCTGAGGTGATGACCGGCTTGTTTTCGACTTCGGCCATAACGTTGAATACCGCACCGGGTCGCTGAATTACATAGCCACTAGGCACGGCCGCAAGTGACACCAGCGCGAGGACGAGAAGTCCTGTGATTGCCCAGCTTCTGGGTCTACGAGTTGGCCGATCGCCTCTGAAAAAAGTCATTACCTAAATGTTAGGTTGCCTCTCTGACAAACAGCCTTGGCTTCTCACGCCTTGGGCGAACAAGCGCAAAGTTGCGGCCCCAATCGGGATTAGGCGTTAGCTTTGTTGGCAGAGGTAATGATTGAGCGAGCAACCGGATCCAAACGAACTTGAGCGACTGATTCGCGAAATGATGCAGTCGGGCAAGCTCGACCCTGCCATGCTCGAGAAGATAAGTGGACTCATGTCCAATCCAGGCATGCTTCAGAGTCTGATGTCCAACTTCCAAACCATGTTTTCTGGATCCGCGGAGGCGGTGAACTGGGAGCTAGCCCTGTCTCAAGCGGTTTCGATTGCAAAGGCTACGGAGCAAACTGTCGAGACTGGGTTGCAGTCAGAAATTCCGAATGCCTTTGAAATTGCAAAGCTTTGGTTGAGCGAGCAGACCGGATTCGAAAACTCGCAACCGGTCAAGGTTCTAACCAGATCGGTATGGGCCCAGGATGCTATGCCCCTGTTCAGAAAATTGAGTGAGCCAATTGCGGTAAGCATGGCGAAGGCCCTGAATGAGTCTCTTTCAGAGTCGATGCCCGAAGAGCTGAAGAGCTCGCTCGGTTCGGCGACTAGCTTTCTGGGAAACGCGGGTGCCACCCTTTTTGCTATGCAACTTGGTCAGGCTGCAGGAGGGCTAGCGAGCCAGGTCCTCATCGGTTCCGAAATAGGAATCCCTTTGCATGACCGGCCGGCTTTGGTAGCGCAAAACCTTCAGGAGTTGTTCAAGGATTTAGAAACCCCGAGAAACGAACTACTTATTTATCTTGCTATTCGGGAACTGGCTGGAACCGCCCTGTTTGCAGCTAATCCCTTTCTGCGGGAGCAGATTGTTAGCCAGATTCGCCAGTTCGCTGCCGGACTCAAGATTGATACCACCTCGATTCAAGAACTAGCTGAACAGCTTGAGTCTGGCCAGGAAAATCAAACGGTGATTGAACTCAGCTCTGCTCTAATGGCCAGAACCGAAGATCAGGAAATTGCCCTGGAGCGCATCGAAACCTCACTCGCGCTGATTGAAGGATTCATAGACAGCGTAAGCCTTGCTGCCGCGAAGCGACTACCTTCAGCCGAAGCTCTCCAGGAGCTTTATCGAAGAAGGCGTTCGAGTTCTGGCGTTGGCCAGAAAACTTTCGCTGTCCTGCTTGGACTTGAGCTGACCCCTCGTTTGGTGCGTGAGGCTGCGAGTGCCCTCACTGCGGTCGCGGACAAGTTTGGAAACGAAGTTCGCGATCGATTGCTCTCCCACCCCGATCTTCTCCCAAGCATCGAAGAGATCAGAAATCCTGACCTGCTTTTCGCCAGACTCAGCTCCGAAGATGACCTCGATTCACAGCTCAGGGATCTGCTCGGCGATTAAGCCTGTGGACAGCGGTGAACTCGGTTTTGAGATTGCTGCCAACATCGAGCCATGGTTAGGCAAATCAACCCAGCGCTAGCGCGCCTCTACTCGGCTGAGTTGATCCGCAGCTATGGGGTCGACCCTTCGAGAGCCATCACTACCGACTCCCCCGGGCAGCAACGCGCCTTGGAACTTCTCGAAGAAGGTCTGCCTGACAATCAATTCGGCCGACTCCCTGAGTTGGCTGCGACAACTCAAGCTGAGGTTACGAAGCTACTGAATCGGCTAGGCGACCTAGTGACCCACTCGACTGGGTTAGGAGTTGAGCTGAGCCAAAAAGATGTGGATCAAAGATTTGCCGAACTGATGAGACTGTTCTTGGTAACAGGCGCTGACCCTATTGCACTGCTGCGTCAGCGAGCTCGCTGTGAACTGTTTGTTGAAGCGATGGATAAAACCGGTCTCGCACTGATTAGAGGTCTGAGTAATGCTGGAGTTCGACGCTTTCACACCTTGGACCAACAGCGAATCTCGATCGCAGACACCGGGGCTATGGGGTATCCCGAGACCTTACTAGGAAGCTCGCGCGCTCAAGGAGCAAGGCAATTGATTACCGATGTTGACGTGGTGCAGCACTCCCGAGTTAGCGCAACCATGGATCGCATAGGTGCTGCTGTTCTGATAGCAAACGATGTCATCAAACCTGAGAGCTACCAACTGTGGCTCTCGCGGGACATTCCGCACATCGCAATTCTCTTCACCGAGAAGGGAGTTTGGGTTTCACACCTCGTCATGCCCGGGGTGACGCCTTGCCTGGGATGCATAGAAATTGCAAGGGCGCAGGCAGATTCAGGTTGGATTGCCACCGCAACTCAGCTGAGTCTTATGAAGCGAGATTTCGCAGACGCTGCTTCGCTCTTCTTTGCAGTTTCGACAGCAATACCCGCAATCCTGGGTGAGATAGATGCAAACGCTATTGAGTCGAGAATTCTTGAACTCGATCGAAAGTCGATGACCATCTCGATGTTGGATCTACCGACTACTAACTGTGGTTGCCGATTAACTTCGAGCGCCCACGATCAGCCGTGAACGAAACCTCCAAGAGCTCCTGCGCTCTCGTGATGGCCACGAAGTAAAGCCGACGTTCTTCACCTAGCTGAGCATCAGCTGAGCGCGATGGTGGAAACACTGAATCGCTCACCGAGGCCACGAAGACGCATCGCCATTCCAGTCCCTTGGTGGAGTGAATGGTCGCGATTGTGACGGCATTCCTCGATGGCTCGTGCCCGGAACGCTCTCGCTCCTGAAGCTCGCGAACATAGTCGGCAACCGAGGGGTTGCCACCGAGTTCATCCAGCACCTGGAGGAACCAGTTGAGATTTTCCCACTGCTCCCCCGACCCTTCGGTTCTCCAACCAAGTGATCTCAACACGTCAGAAACCGCAGCGAAAGTTGGTTTATCGAGGTCGGTTACTGTGAGTGCTCGCATCGCGTGCATGGCCTGGGAAACTTCAGGTCTTGCAAAAAAGCGACCGGCCCCGCGCACCAAAGTAGGAACTCCCTGCTCTGCTAGTTCCCTCTCGATCGGCTCGATCAGGTGGTTCGAGCGCACCAATACTGCTATCTCGCCGGGGGTGGTGCCCTCAGAGAGCAGCCTGGAGACCCGCAACGAGATGCCTTGAGCTTCGGCAACAGGATTCGGATACTCCACAAATCTGGGTTTCGAACTGAGCTGGCGCTGGGCAATCTGATCGGGACCCAAGATTCGATTGGCATACTCAACGATTTCTTGAGACGAGCGATAGTTGCGATTCAGCTCATGAAGTTCTGCCGCCGGGAATCGATCCGAAAATCTAGTGAGAAAATCAGGATTGGCTCCAGCAAAGCTGTAGATGGTCTGCCTTGGGTCTCCCACGACACAGAGATCCTCACGATCGTCGAGCCACGTTTCTAACAGGGCTTGTTGCAATGCTGAAATGTCTTGGTATTCATCGACCGTGAAGAATCGATACTGCTGACGGAACTGCTCTAGTAACTGAGGTTCAGACCGAAACATACCGGCTGCAAGCGCGACAGCATCCTCCCAGTCGATGAGTTTTCGCTCTCGCTTCAAAGACTGATAACCGTCACCGATTGCAAGAAACTGCTCAAAGCCAACCGAAGGAATATGGGAAAACTTGTCTTCCGCAGGATCAGTCAGGGTGTAGCGGAAATACTCCAACTGGGACTGCACCTGAAATAGCTGCTCGGTTTCCAGCCTCAGCTTTAGTGACTCTGATACCTCTCGTAGCAATCCAAGTTTTGAAGGGACAAGTCTTGGAGATTGTGCCCCGGTGAGTTGGGGCCAAAAAAACTGCAATTGACTCAAGGCGGCAGAGTGGAAGGTCCGCACGGTAACGGTGGGAACCCCTAGAAACCGCATTCTGGTTCTCAGCTCAGCAGCAGCTTTATTTGTGTAAGTGAGGGCTAGTACTTTGGCTGGATCATAGACACCGGTGGCCACCCCGTATGCGATTCGATGGCTGATTACACGCGTCTTTCCTGAACCCGGTCCGGCAATCACGCAAACGGGACCGCGCAGCTGCTGCGCTACCTCACGCTGGTCCTCGTCCAAGGATTCCAACAGCGGATGCTGAATTGAATCATCCATTGACTTCCCTAGGGGTGCGTGGCGTTCCGATGGAGTTGGACCGGAAATGTCTAACCTAAACGAGTGGGTAGACCTGCTTTGATTTTAGCTGCGCTAGCGGCAGACGCTGCGCCTGGAAAAAACTTCCGTGCATACAAGAAGCTCGAGTCACGTAACGGAGTTGAGCAGCTTGAACTTCATGACGAACTCGGCTTCGGTTTCATCTTCAAAATTCCTGCAAAACCTCAGTTCGAGGCTTCCCTCGCTCTAGAAAGAGCAGTTGTCAAGGCCCTCGCGAGCAACAAGGCCCAACTACCTTTCGAGGTCCGGGAAGAAGTCGGCACTACCCGGGATGAGACCGGGCTTGGTGGTGCACTCTTCACGACCATCTCTGGAAATGAACCAGATTTGGCAAAGCTGGCCCCCGGAGGATTTTCCAAGACGCTCGCTGACTCGATTGCAGCAATTCACCAGCTTGACCCTTCACTGGTTCGATCCGCAGGTTTGCCCGAATACTCCTCATCCGACGTCCTGCACTCCAAGGTTTCAGAGCTGGACAAAATTGCCGCCACAGGCAAGGTTCCAGCCGAGCTTTTGAACAGATGGGAGCAAGCCCTTGAGGACGTCTCCCTGTTCAGGTTCCACCCCACCGTGATCCATGGAGCAATCTCCAAAGAGGCCGTGCTGCTTGATGGGCAGCGTGTGGTTGGAATGACCGATTTCGACCTAAAGGTGTCAGACCCAGCGGAAGACCTCGCCTGGATCGTAGGTGGCGGCCTGCAGTCCACCATCGAGGACACCCTCCTCCACTACCGAGCTGCTCGTCCCGCCGCGGATGAAAATCTAATTCAGCGCGCAGCCCTCTACTCAGAACTAGAACTTGGCAGCTGGCTCGTCTACTGCATCGAACAGGGCGATGAGATTGCAATCAAACAGGCAGAGGGATTGATCGAGGATCTCAAGGAACAACTCAGCGCAGGAACGCTGAGAGATCTTCGAGCCTCGAGTTTCGCTGGCATCGCTGCTGGCACGGCCTTGATTTCGGAGATCACCACTCCGGTTCAGCAGGTAGTGCTGCCTGAGGAGCCGGCTGTTGAAGAGATGGCTCTGGAAGAACTAAGCGATGAACCTGAATTTCTTGCCGAATTCGACTCCGAGCTAGAAACCCAAGCCCTCGATATCCAAGACGAGAAGCCCAAAGAACCTAATTCAGACGAGCTTTTCTAGCTTCGCGAATTCGGTCAATTAACTCTGCCTCACTGGGAAGTCCAGTCGGTGAAACCTCGACGGCATCAGCCGCATAAAAAAAGCTAGCTCGAATTCGCTCTATCGGCACGTTGAGCCAACGGGACAACGCGATTCGATAAATGGCCAGCTGAACCTTTCTCGATTCAAGTTTCTGGTCATCTGGCACTGCACCTGATTTCCAATCCACTACCTCGAACATATCCCCATCCTGGAAAACCGCGTCTAGCTTGCAGACCACCACTAGACCATCGAGTTCAAACTCAATCGCCTGCTCGATCAAGACGGGCTTTTGGCCGCGGAATTTGGAGTTCTCAAAGTTTTCAATTAGCTCGGAAAAGGCTGAAGTCTCCTCGTCATATTCCTGCTCCCCGAGGGCAGCCTCGAGATAACTGTGGAAGGCAGTTCCGATCGCAGCAGTTTCGGAGTACTGCGGCGGCATGGGGCGAGAAAGCTCTTCGAAGAAGCACTTGGGATCATCTAGGAGCTTCAGGATCCTGGAAACAGAAAGCCGAGTTGGTAAATCTGGGGTTTGCCTCGTTCTCATGCGATCGCGCTCTTCAAAAAGCAAGGCAAGTTCATGCGAGGTTATTTCCTGGGTGGCCTGAGAGCGAAGCACAGCATTAGCATCGGCTTCCAACCTGACATCCGGGAAGATCTTTGGCCAAGGAATCAACTGCTCAGCCGAATCAAGAGGGTTTTGGTCCAAAGGTTGGGGAGCGTTGAGATCCACCAATCCAGCGTCTCGCAATTCTTCAAGGAATACCGAAGCTGACCGAGGCGATTGAGCATTGGGCTTGTAGTAGGAGCCGCTCACCACAAGTTTCTTAGCAGCCCTGGTAAATGCGACATAGGCCAGTCGCCGTTCTTCCTGAGCTGCGCGCTGCCTATTTGCCTCCTTAAACTCGCTAAAGAGTTCATTGAGTTGCTTCTGACTGGTTGCGCTTGCAAAATCGAAAACTGGAAGCGATCTTCCGTCGGCACGTAGTTCAAAAGGTATTTTTCCGGCCGCAAGCCAGCCCTTGGAATCCTTGCCCTCAATCGGAAATGCTCCCTGAGTGAGTTGGGCAACCCAAACCAAATCCCATTCCAGGCCTTTAGACGCGTGAACGCTCATGACCTGCACCACACCACGCTTGGACCCAACCTTTGGAAGCTCGAAGGAGTCGTGCTCGAGCGCATAGTCAAGCCACTGCATCAGTCCAGACAAGCTGGGGCGATTGCTAACCGCCTCGTACTCGGCAAGCCTCGAGATGAATTGCTCAATGTGGCGCAGTGGGTTGCTGGCTTTGGACCTGGCGTAGAGCTCGATGTCAATTTCGAGTTCCCGGACAATCATCCATGCCAGTTCTGTGATGGTGAGAGAGGGGGTTGACCTCAGGTTATGAAACAAAAGGGCAGCCTGCCGAAGCCGAGCTAGTCCCAGTTCGCTGATTTCAGAGTTTTGCCCTGCACCCTCGAACCTCAAAGCATCAAGTGCTTCCACGAGGGTGACTTCACTTGAGGAGTCCGCTTCGGGTCGGATCCGAGTGAGCTTTTTTGCAAGCTCGCCAAGCTTTGCGATGTCGCGAATACCAATTCGCCACTTGGGCCCTGTCAGCAAGCGGATAACCTCGACCGAAGCCTGAGATGTGGCCAAAACCCGAAGCGCGGAGATTAGGTCAAGGACCTCAGGAATCTCAATCAGGCCGGACAGACCAGAAACCTCCGTCACCACGCCGCGGGCCTCTAAAGCGGCAACGAAGAGTCCCATCTGAGACTTGGTTCGCATAAGTAGTGCGCCGGATTGGTCCCCTAATTCGGATGCGAAGTAACTTGCAGCGAGTTCGGCCTCAGACTCAATATCTTGTAGAAAGTGAGCTTGAACCGCACTGCCAGATTTGTTAGCAACCAGCTCGATTTTCTTGATTCCCACTGAATCAAGTGGCCGAGCAATCAAGTTAGCTACATCGACGATTTGCGCCGTAGAGCGCCAACAGGTGCTTAGAGTCAGAGTTTCGCCTTGACCAAAGTCTTCAAAAAACCCAGTCAGATTTGCTGAGCTTGCGCCTCGAAAGCCATAAATTGACTGGTTAGGGTCACCGACAGCCATTACGGGCTTGCCCCTAAAGAGGCTGGCTAGGAACTGTACCTGGATGGCTGAGGTGTCCTGATACTCGTCTAGCATCACAAACCTGTAGCCCAGGTCCGTGTTCGCAGTCTCAGCTGCATCGAGTGCGAGAGATACCTGATCTGCGTAGTCAACGAGATTGCGCTCGCGCTTGAGTTCGATGAATTTCGTCGCGAGTGCCGCTAAGAGCGCATTGGTAGCCGCTTCTGTGAGGAAAGTTTGGGTGTAAGCAAATCGCTCCATGGAGCCGCCCTCGGATTTTGGTAGCGAGCTAACATGTGATTCAAACCGCATGAGGTAGTCGCGAACCTCACCTGCCGTGACTCGGTTATCCGTGATTTCCTGCACCATGCTCAGGAGTTTTTCGGTCAGGTATCCAGCTGTTCTGTCCCAATCCGCCAGTTCTGGATGATCATCCAAACTAAGTTTGCGAAGCAGCTCTCTCGCAAGAGCAACAGACGCAGACTCACCCAGCACCTGGGAATCTGGCTCCAATCCAACCTCGACCGCGAACTGTCTGAAAACCTCGTTTCCAAATGAGTTGTAGGTTGCGATCTTGGGTGGCAGAAAATCAGCTTCCAATGACTTTGGCCACATTGGACTCTCGCGAAGCAAATACAGCGCTTTGAGCACCCTGGCTGAAAGCTCCGAGGCAGCCTTCTTTGTAAACGTGAGACCCAGGATCTCATCTGGCTTTGCAAACTCATTGGCCACCAAGTAGAGGATTCTCACCGACATCAGTTCGGTCTTGCCGCTACCCGCCCCCGCTATCACAAGAGTCGGTTCGGTGAGTGATGCCGATTCAACTGCAGCCACCTGCTCGGGTGTAAGTGTGTGGGGGCCAAGTATTGAGTACACGTCTTGAGCGGAGAACCTAGGCACTTGCCACCACCTCCCGAATTAGCAGCGAGCAATCCCGGTCGGCTTCACAGTGAGAACTGAATTTCGCGCTGATTTCACTGGCTGAGGTTGAGATTTCAAAACTCTTGAATGACTCATCAAGGGCCTGCATCTGCTCCTGCCCCAGCTTTTCCTGCTGCAAAACCTTCAGCTTTCCCGTGCCGATGGAAATTAGCTTTGCACCGGAGACATGCTCAGCCCCAACTTTTCGAATCATGGCGAGCTGATAAACAGCAAGTTGCTTACTGTTCGCTGCATCAGGAAGGTTCTTTCCAGTCTTTAGATCAGCGATTACAAAACCTGAATCGGTTTCCTCAATTCGGTCAATCTTGCCTCGAATTTTCAATCGCCCGACTTCGAGCTCAAAACCTTCTTCGACACTGTGTGCCGCACCGGTTTCATTCAGATACTGAGCTAGCAGCGCAGTCATCTCCATCGCTCTCTGGCGCTGGGCACGCTCCTGCCAACCAAGCTCAAATTCCAGTTCGTGCCAATTCGATTCAACGTAGGTCTGAATATCCGCAGGCTCTTTAGCCAGCTCCATAGCCTTGTGCAAGAGTGTCCCGATGGATGCCTGAAAACTCTGTTTGCCAACCGCAAAAGTTTGAATAAACCAGTGCAATGGGCATTTCTCGAAAGCATCCAACGATGATGCGCTCAACAAGACCTGCTCATCAGGGCTAAAAATCGGTGCAGCAGTCGAGCTGGTCAGCAACCCCTGCCAAGTTTCCGGGTGAGCTCCGGGGACGTCGGCCAGGGCCAACAGCGCGAGGATGTCAGCGGCACTTTGATCTCCGTGCGCCAGCGAATACCTGAGTCTTCCAACGAAACGACGCAAATCGAAGTCAACTTGGATATCACTCAACTTCGGCTCGGAACCAATTAGCGTGAAGAATTGTGAAGGTTGCTCCTCTTCGCCTTGCATAGCGCTCAGCAGAATGCCATCGCTCGCGGCACCAATCGATTTATAGAAAAGCCGCAATTCATCGGCAAGCTCTCCCCTGACTTCTTGACTGGGTGAATTGCTTCGTCCCGCCAAGAAACTTCTTAGCGATGTCGCACCAAGCACAGAGCTGCGCACTTTGAGGTTTGGCCAGATGCCATCCTGAAGTCGAGGCAATGCCAGATAACGGAATCGCTGACCCGCAAGATTGCTTGGAGTGGTGACCAAAACAGCATCAATCAACTGCTCAGCGTAGATGGCATCCTCGGCAACTCTCTGATCGAGTTGTTGAGTCACGAAGTCCAGGACTTCGCTTCCGTCCTGCGCATCAAAACGGATGGCTGCAGCAAACAACCTCAAGGCGGCGTCCAGGTCGCGATTCACCGCCTCGGCCACCGTAGATCTTGACCGAGAGAGAGTCGAAAGTTGGGGAGGTGCAAGTTCGAAAATCCTTGAAACTAGCTGGTGTGCGGAACTAGGGGGCTGGGTACGAAGTTGTCTAATTGCCTCAAGCAGCCGATTCAGCGCTCTGGCTTCGAAGCTGTCTAGTTCGACCCCCAGCTCGAAACACTCCTGCCAAGCAGCGTCAATTCGCATCCCAAAGTGATGAACGAGCTGGCGATCCAAGCGACGAATCTGTATTGAAGTCAGAGCAAAAAGACTCGATTGCAATATTCCGACAAGTAGCTCACGCGTGATATCCCCGTAAACCATCGCGGCGGTATCGAGAATCGCCCTACCGAGTTGATTCTTCGCAATTGGCTCTGCGGGAGTGGAATGCCGAACTGGAACACCTCGAAGAACTAGGTCTTTGGATAGCTGATAAATCTGCGCTTGTGTGCGCAAAACCACTGCCATCTGAGAAAAGGAAACCTCTCGTTCCAAACGAAGTTTTCGAAGCCAAGTGGCAACATAGTCCGCCTCCGCTGACGTCGATTCAAATAGCAAAGACTCGAGTACTCCACCTTGTCCTAGAACCTCTCGCTGAACTCCGGCAGAGGCAACTGGAATTCGGGTTGCAACCTTCCGCAAAGTTCCAAGTATGGGTTGAGCCAAATTGGGGATTTCGCTCAGGTAAATCCGGTGCTGAGCAAGCTGAAGGAAGCTGCCGGGTTCAGCGCTTCGGAACCCTTGGGTTGAAGCATCTGGATCTCCAAAAATGATTCCGGGTCTGCCATCTAACTGCCTGGCAACAAGATCTAGGGCCGAGGTTGATAACTCTTGTGCGTCGTCAACCAATACAACTCGGTGGGCTGACTCGAAATTGAGCGCCCTAGTCAAGAGCGTGCTGCTATCTAGCCAACCACCTTGATCCAAGGCACTTTGGTAATCCTCAAAAATCGTCAGCAGCGCCCCGAGCTTGAGATCTTTGTGTCCCTCCTGCAGCCCTTTCAGCTCGCTTACTGTGAGTCTGAAATCCAATACGACCTGCAATAAATCACGCAGCTCCTGGATGAAAGCCCCCAGTTCGATTGACTTGGGATTGAAGCCCAGTGCCTTGAACTCAGCGCTCTTGTCCAGCACCAGCGAGCGGACGAGGCGCTCCTGGGCAGGGCCACTGAGCAGTTTGAGATTGGTTCGATTTTCCTGCAGCAGCCGAAAAGCGAAAGCACTTACGGACTGAGCTCTGGGCAAAGAGCTGGCTTTTTTTGAGCGGAGCGCAACTTGATCTCTCAGCTGCGAGGCCTGCCTGCGAGAGGCGGTCAGAACCAGTATCTCCTCTGGCCGATACGAGTCTTCAAACTCGGAAACCAGTCTCAACAGTGTGCTGGTTTTCCCCGTCGCCGGTGCGCCAACGATGCAGTAACTTTCGCCAGCACTGAGACCAGCAAGATCACTGAGTTTGGGCTGGACGATTTTTTGCACGCTGACAATCTATGTGCAGGCAGTGACATTTTCTTGTCGTAACCTTATGGCTGGAGGAATTCATGGAAGTTCGCATCGGCATCACACAGTCACCAAGGGATCTCAGTTTCGAATCGAAACTATCGGCTGCCGAGGTGACCTCAATCATCTCGAAAGCCATCGAATCTGGTGCAGCCTTGGTGAGCCTGCAGGATGAAAAGGGCAAGACCATTCTGATTCCAACCTCCCAGATTTCATTCGTAGAAGTTGGTGCCGAAAAGGCCAGAGCAGTGGGGTTCATCGCCTAATGGAACTATTGGTTATTGCGCTGTACGCAGGCATTCTTGCCCTGGTGGCACCGTTCGTCATCGCACCTTCCGGGCGTTACGGCAAGCTGGTCCCGCTTTCGGTAGCAATCGTTTCCGGTTCTGCCCTGTGGCTAATTCTCACCTGGTTTGGGTTCCGCTACGAGGAGGCCTGGATTTGGTTCATCGTCATGCTGGGCATGCCAGTCGCAACCTGGTTCGCGGTAAGGTTCCTAGACCAGAAGCGCGAGTCCGAAGAGGCCAAGGAACTGGAGCGAATTCG
>CAZQZY010000009.1:15823-24745 GCA_964597935.1 uncultured Aquiluna sp.
GAAGGGGTAAGCTTTGAAGGGTTGAGCTGGACTTGACTGCGGCCCATCGAGGCGTCGCGAGACGGAAGCGTAAGTTTCTGAGAAACCTTACGAATTCTTCGGAACCAATCCAGCACACCAAAAGCTTATAGCTGAGCCGTCGCTCATTCGGAGCTGGTTCAAACAATCATCGGAGAGATTTTTGACTTTTCAAAAACTAGGCATCGATCAAGACATTTGTGATGCCTTAGATTCCAGAGGAATCACCAGTCCATTCCCAATTCAGGAACAAGCTATTCCAATTGCGTTATCTGGACAGGACGTCATCGGCCAGGCAAAGACCGGCACCGGGAAGACTTTGGGATTCGGTCTTCCACTTTTGCAATCGCTCGGACTCCAGCCAGAGCCAGGTGTTCAGGCACTTGTCGTTGTGCCAACCCGTGAGCTAGCAATACAGGTTGCCTCGGACTTAGAAATTGCTGCAAGCAACCGGCCAACGGAAGTAGTTGCGATTTACGGTGGCAAGGCATACGAGGGTCAGGTCGCGGCACTAAAGCGCGGCGCACAGGTTGTGGTTGGAACTCCAGGCCGACTTATCGATCTGTCGAAACAGAAACTTTTAGATCTTTCCAAGATCAAGTTCATGGTGCTGGATGAGGCCGACGAGATGCTTGATCTCGGCTTCTTGCCGGATGTTGAAAAGCTGTTTGCCTACACCCCGGCAGAGAGACAGACCATGCTGTTTTCTGCGACCATGCCGGCCGCAATCTTGAACCTGGCTCGCCGCTATCAGAACAAGCCACTTCACATCCGGATTCAAGATCCCGAAGAAGGAAAAACCAAGGCCGACATCAAGCAGTTCATCTACCGAGCACACGCGCTTGACAAGGACGAAGTGGTTGGCAGAATCCTTCAGGCCGAGGGACGCGGCAAGACGGTTATCTTCGTGAAAACAAAGCGAGCGAGTGCAAAGCTAACCGAAGAGCTTGTCGATCGAGGCTTCAAGGCCACTGCCCTTCACGGCGACATGAGTCAAGAGGCCAGAGAGCGTTCGATGGATGCGTTCCGCTCAGGCAAAAAAGAGATCTTGGTAGCCACTGAGGTTGCTGCCCGAGGAATTGATGTTGATGATGTGACGCACGTTATCAACTACTCGGTTCCCGAGGATGAGAAGGCATATCTGCACCGAGTTGGCCGCACTGGACGTGCCGGCAAGCTTGGTGTAGCAGTCACTTTTGTGGACTGGGATGACATGGCTCGCTGGGTTCACATAAACCGAGAGCTCGACCTGGGAAATCCTGAACCGGTAGAGACCTATTCCTCTTCTGCCCACCTCTTCACGGACTTGGGTATTGCGCCCGGCACCAAGGGTCGAATTGCCAAAGCCAAGCCAGAGGTGAAGAAGCAGACTTCGCAGCCGCAGGCCAAGGCTGAGTCAGCACCGAAGCCTGCAAGAACTCGCGAGCGCCGCAGGAATTACAAAAAGGCTTGAGAGCCAGTTGCTTGATCGAGAATTCGCTCAAGCATTTCCTGACTCGTCTGGTTTTCGCCGAGCCGATTCTCTTTACCCCCGACACCGTGGTAATCGCTGGAACCGGTGACAATTAGGTTGTGCTTGAGAGCTAGCTCTCTGAGCCATTTCTTTGCAAGTGGCGGTACCGATCGGTGGTCGACCTCAAAGCCCATGATGCCAGCCTGGATGAACTGCTCGAAATGCTCATGGGGCAAATCTGCTGCCGAGGCTCCGGCGGGAAAATCAATCAGGGGGTGAGCCATGATGGGTACTCCCCCGGCATCCCTGATGAGCTTGATCGCCTCTTCGGTGCGCAGAGTTTTTTCCGAAACGTAGTACTTCGAACTGCGGTGGAGGATCGAGCTAAAGGCACTTGAACGATCTGGGACTACCCCCGCTCGAACCAAGGCATCTGCCAACGCGGGGCGTCCGATGGTTGAACCAGGCTTTACATGCTGCTGAATCTCATCCCAGCTAATTTGGTAGTCCTCGGAGAGACGCTCGGTCATGGTCTTCGCACGCAGAATTCTTGAAGTTCTAACCTCGGTCAATTTCTCAATGAGAGGCACGTATTCAGGGTCGGGCAAATAGGCCAAAAGATGGATCGAAATCCCCCTGCCGCTCTCAAGCTCAGCCCTGGTTGAGACCTCGATCCCTGGAATCAAACCAATACCCTCGGACCGAGCGGTCAAAATCGCCTCATCCCAGCTCGAGACTGTGTCGTGATCGGTGATCGCCAGAACGCTCACACCCGCCCGCTTTGCGTTTCTGACCAGTTCACTTGGTGAATCAATTCCGTCGGAATGATTTGAATGTGCATGGAGGTCGATCACAGGAGCAGAATAGTGGGTATGTCATCGAAGAAGATAAGCAACCGGTCCCGCACACCCCAGTCTGCAGAGTTTCTAAAGTTCATCTCCGAGAACTGGGCAGAGCAGCCTCAGGTCACCCCTGAACTCTGGGAAGTCGCGACCTATGCGGCAAAGCGCAGAGCTGATTTGGCCAAGAGCTTCAAGGGCAAGGTGCTGGTGATCGAGGCTGGTGGGATGAAGACCAGGTCGAATGACACCGAGTACCGCTATCGCCCTCACACCGCTTTTCACTATTTGACCGGTTGGGGTAGTGCCACCGTTCCAGATTCGGTACTGGTCATAGATGCCAGCGGCAAGAGCGTCGAGTCGACTCTTTTCTTCAGGCCCACTGCTGGCCGCGACAGCGATGAGTTTTTTGCCAACCCGATGATTGGTGAATTCTGGGTGGGCAAGCGACCAAACCTTGCCGAGGTTTCAGCGCAACTGGGATTGAAAACCAAAGATCTTGCAAAACTCCCCAAGGCTCTGAAGAAGCTGGGTAAGCACCTGACGCTCGCAGACCCAAAGCTTGCTGAAGCCGTCTCAACTATGCGCTTTGTGAAAGATGATTATGAGATTGCCCAAATGCGCAAGGCAGTATCCGTTACCATCTCGGGCTTTGGTGACGTAGCGAGATCACTTCCGATGGCGACCAGAAAGCCCAGGGGAGAGAGAGTCGTCGAGACCGCTTTCTTCAGCCGGGCACGAGTAGAGGGTTATGACCTCGGTTATGAAACCATAGCCGCGAGCGGTCCAAACGCCTGCACGCTGCACTGGACTAGAAACGATGGTGAAGTCAAGGACGGAGACCTGATTCTGGTGGATGCAGGTGTTGAGCTGGACTCCTTCTACACCGCGGATGTGACCAGGACCATTCCTGTAAATGGCAGATTCACGCCTGCTCAGCGCAAGGTTTATGAGGCTGTGCTTGAGGCCGCTGATGCGGCCTTTGCGATTGCCAAACCTGGAATCAAATTCCGCGAGATTCACAATGCAGCCATGCAGGTCATCGCGCGCAAGGTAGCCGATTTTGGCTTGATTCCAGTAACCGCTGAAGAAGCGCTGGATCCCGAGCGTCAACACCACCGCCGCTACATGGTTCACGGCACCAGCCACCACCTCGGCCTTGATGTTCACGACTGCGCTCAGGCCAGACGCGAGCTCTACCAAGATGGCATTTTGGAACCCGGCATGATCTTCACGATCGAGCCAGGCCTCTACTTCCACAAGGACGACCTACTTGTTCCTGAGGAACTTCGTGGCATTGGCGTCAGGATTGAAGACGATGTTCTGGTAACCGAGAACGGTGTCGAAAACCTCAGTGCCGCGCTACCAAGAACCGTAGCGGGTATTGAGGCCTGGTATCAGGAGCAGTTACTCGGAAGTGCCGGCTGATAGCACCTTGAGGGCGGCCGGGGCATCTTGGTCAGGAACTAACACCTGGTATCTGGATGCCACTGGCATCTGAGTGGAGAGAAAACCTCGGCGGTTCTTGGTGGTGGCAAAGCGAAGAATGTTGATGAGCATTCCTAGGCCAGCCGAAATAAAGAGCACGGCCCCGAACTGCTGCGGGTTGTAACTGACCTCACCAGCCGGGGTTGCCTCAATGCCAACTCCCAACAAAAGTGCAATCAGGATGCCCAACCAAAAACCCGTGATGGCACCTGAGAGCACCACTCGGCCGTAGCCGAGTTTGGATCTGACCTTCTCCACCAGGACCGGGTCCTTACCGATGATGCTGATGCGATTGGCGGCGAAGTCGCCGGATACCAGTCGATCAACCAGGGCACTTGCCTCCTGGTAAGAGGAGAACTCCCCCAAGACATGTCCGGTTGGAATCTGCGGTCCAAGATTGCGCTTTACATTTTCTGCCACAGGGAGATTGTGCCAGAGCGAAACTGCAAACAAATAGGGTTATCTCTCAGAGCAAACAAAAAGAGGTGCTGTGTCTAGGGCTTGGGAGCTGCTTTCGGGTGTCATTGACCCCGAACTACGTGCACCCATCACAGAGCTGGGCATGGTGGAGGTTATTTCGGAGACCAGCTCCGAAGTGGATCTGAAAATAAAACTCACCATCGTGGGTTGCCCTGCAGCTCAGAAAATTGAGCGTGATGCTCGGGCTGCGCTTTCCACTTTCGACTCAGTATCGCTTGAGATGTCGACAATGAATCAGGCTGAAAGAGACGAACTCAAGGCAAAGCTTCGAGGGGGCAAGCCAGCGAGGTTCAATCCATTCTCGCAACCGGGGAATCTCACTCAGGTGATTTTTGTAGGAAGCGGTAAGGGTGGCGTTGGAAAGTCAACGCTTACGGCAAACCTGGCGGTAGCGCTAGGACAGCAAGGCTTCAACGTAGGGCTTCTGGATGCCGACATATTTGGATACTCGATTCCTGGACAGCTCGGGATTACCTCCGGGCCAACCAAGGTCGACGACCTAATGCTGCCGCCAATTGCCTTTGATATTCGCGTGATGTCGATCGGCTTTTTCGTCACCGACAACCAGCCGATTGCGTGGCGCGGCCCCATGTTGCACCGGGCTATTGAGCAATTTCTAACCGATGTCTACTGGGGCGATCTTGACTATTTGGTTGTCGATCTTCCGCCCGGAACTGGAGACGTTGCAATTAGCCTCGGTCAACTGCTGCCCGGTGCCAAATCCCTGGTCGTCACAACCCCGCAAGCTGCCGCAGCCACGGTAGCCGAGCGCTCTGGCGCGATTTCTGGTCAGGTTGGGGGCGAGGTGTTGGGCGTGGTGGAAAACATGAGCTACCTCGACACCCCACAGGGCAAGCTGGAGATTTTTGGCTCAGGTGGTGGGCAAAGTGTTGCTGATGCGCTCAGTAGAAAAACCGGAAAACCCGTTTCCGTTCTGACCCAGCTCCCCATTGATGCCGAGCTGCGTGCGGCCTCCGATCTTGGAGAACCACTGGTTTGGTCAAACCCCGCTAACCCAACCGCGAACCTGATATCTCAACTAGCGAAGAAACTTGCCTCGGTTCCAAGAGGTCTAAGTGGGAAGCGATTGGACATTTCTCTGCGTTAATAGAGACATGGATTCCATCAGCGTTGTTAATCCCGTCTCTGGAGCAGTACTCCACGAGCTCAAGCCCTACTCGGCCTCGGATGTTGCCTTTGAGTTTGTCGAAGCGAAGAAGCTTCAGCCAGCCTGGGATCAACTGGGGGCAAGAGCCCGCGCCAAGATCGCTGCCAAATATGCCGACCTGGTAATCCAAAACCAGGAAAGACTGATGGACCAGCTTCAGCTCGAGACTGGTAAGTCGAGATCGCACGCCTTCGAGGAGATAACCGGTGGCGTTGCCGCTATTTCCTATTACGCAAAGGTCTCCCCTGGGCTGCTTAGGCGGAAAAAGGTTCGCGCAGGTGTGCCGCTAATGCTCAGCGCTTACGTGGAACCGGCCCCTGTGGGTGTAGTTGGAATTATCACTCCTTGGAACTACCCACTGGCTCTAACGCTGATGGATGTGTTGCCAGCTCTCTTGGCTGGTAATGCGGTGGTTCAGAAGGCCGACAATCAGACCAGCAAAACCGTATTGGCACTTCGCGACTTGGCCGTGCAGGCGGGTATTCCAGAAGGTATTTGGAGAGTTGTCTACGGTGATCCGGCTGAGGTTGGAAACGCTGTTACCGACAATGCGGACTATGTTGCCTTCACCGGATCGACCCCGACCGGAAAGCTAGTTGCCGAGCGAGCGGCCAAGCGTCTGATTGGTTACTCGCTCGAACTTGGCGGCAAGAACCCGATGATTGTGATGCCGGGTGCAGATTTAGAAAAAGCTGCGGAGATCGCAATCGGCAGCGCCTTTGGGAATGCTGGTCAACTTTGCGTCTCAATCGAGCGACTATACGTTCCCAATCACGCCATCAAGGAGTTTGAACAGGTGCTGAAGCGCAGGGTTGAGTCTCTAACCCTTGGCACTTCTAATGAGTTCAAGTTTGACCTTGGTGCACTCACCTCCAAGACTCAGGTAGAGCGGGTGGATGGTTTTATTCAACGGGCCGTAGCTGAGGGCGCAAGAGTGGTAACCGGTGGCAAGCCGGCTACTGAGATCGGCCCGACCTTCTACCCGCCAACTGTTCTGGCTGATTTACCAATGGGAGCCGAGATCCTCCACAAAGAGGTCTTCGGGCCCGTCATTGCGCTCGTCGGGTACAACTCACTGGATGAGGCAGTTGAGCTCGCTAATGCAACCGAGTTTGGCCTCAATGCGGCAATTGTCGGTGAGCCAAAAGCAGCACTGAAGCTGGCGTCTAGATTGATGGCCGGATCGGTAAACATCAACGAGGGCTACCGCGCCACCATGGCCTCAATGGCCGCACCGATGGGTGGTATGAAGCAATCCGGCATGGGAAGGCGCTCCGGGCCAGGAGGGCTACTTCGCTTTACCGAGACCAGAACAATCGGCGTGGCAAACAGGCTGCCTATCGGATTACCGAACAGGGCAAAAGACTTCAAGAAGATGGCTCCACTGATGACCATGCTGGCCAAGGTGATGGGGAAGATCTAGGTCGCGTCCGGATCAAAGGGAGCGGCTTCGCCAACCTCTAGCGGTTTTTGAACCGGTTTGGCGCGATTGAGTTGCTGAGCGAGGTTGCGCTGTTCACGTTTCTCTTCCAGCAGCGCCTCACGAACAATTCGTCTCGGGTCATACTGTCTCGGGTCCAGTTGCTTCCAATCCAAATCCTGGAATTCGTCACCAAGCTCGTTCTTCATCTGCTCCTGAGCGCCATCAATCATGCGCTTGGCCTTGCGAACAAACTCACCAAACTTCTTGGCGTAGTGGGGAAGCCGATCTGGTCCCAGGATGATTACCGCGAGTACGACAAGCAGAAGGAACTTCTCCATGCTTAGTCCGAACATGCCATGAGTTTACTCCCTTCGAATACCGTGTTTTTCGCAAGCTCGTGCCTATGCTTGAGCCCAACATGATTGACAAAATTTCGAGCTGGAAGTTCGCCGAGGATTACCCCCTCGAGCCGGATCAGATTCGCACTGCGAGAAGGCATGCGGATGAGCTTGGAGTGGAGTCAATCACTCCGGCAACCGGCGCTCAGCTTGCACTAATCGCTGCCGTTGGAAAAGCAAAAAACATCGTTGAGGTTGGAACCGGCGCGGGAGTTTCAGCGCTGTGGTTACTGTCTGCATCAAGCGACAGCATCGTCACCACGATTGACTCCGAGCCTGAGTATCAAAACGTAGCGAAAGAAAGCTTCAAGCAGGCGGGGGTTACCCCATCGCGGCTTCGAACCATTACCGGCAAGGCAAATGCCGTGATGGGCAACATGGCTGAGTCGGCATACGATCTGGTATTTATCGACATCGATGCTGAGGATATTGAAGGCATTTTGCCAACCGCAGTCTCGCTTCTAAAACCTGGTGGGGCACTGGTTGTTGCCCACGCGCTGTATCGCGACCGGGTTCCAAACCCAACCCTGCGAGATGACGAGACTGTGGGTATGAGAAACGTGCTCAAAGCCTTTGATGGCTCGGAAGATTTCCTATCCTCAATCTCGATGGTTGGGGACGGACTGTTGGTGGTTGTAAAGCGGTAAGCGCTTTACTTCTTGATTACACCCTCTAGAACCTGGTGCAGGGCCTTAGCCTCTGCGTCATTGATGGAGACGACCAAGCGGCCGCCGCCCTCTAGTGGAACACGAAGCACAATGAGTCCGCGCGGCTCGCGCTCGGCCTCCATTGGTCCGTCACCGGTGCGTGGCTTCATAGCTGCCATTAGAAAAACTCCTAGGAAAAAGCGCTGAAGTCACAATTAAACCAAAATTGGCCCCAGATAGCCAACCCGATTATCCGCGAAGCCAGTCCCCTAAAGCTCTGTGGGCGTCTACAAGGTGACCTACTGGAACATTTTCGTTGTCAGCATGGGCCAAAGAGGGGTCGCCCGGACCGAAGTTAACTGCCGGTATGCCGAGCTCAGAGAATCTTGCGACATCCGTCCAGCCATATTTAGGTCGAGGTTCGGAAGCCACGCTTGCGACGAACTCCTGGGCTAATCCAAGATCTAGTCCTGGCCTCGCACCCATAGCAAGATCGGTGACCTCGAGTTCATAACCTGCGAATAGATCACGGAGTTTTTGCTCTACCTCTTCGGCGGAGCGAGACGGGGCAAATCGGTAGTTCACGGTGAGAGTTGCGAGATCTGGAATGACGTTAGTTGCGATACCCGATTGAGCCATCACGGCATTGAGGCTCTCCCGATACTCCAGCCCATCAACGGTTACCGTCTCAGGCTCGAAAGTGCTCAAGGTCTGAAGTGCTGGCGCGAGGCCGTGCAGGGCGTTTTTTCCCATCCAGGGCCTGGCGGAGTGAGCCTTGACGCCGCGAGAAGTGATTTCAACCCTGATTGTTCCGTTGCAGCCACCTTCAATCAAAGCGCTGGTTGGTTCGCACAACACAGCGAAGTCGCCTGCCAATAACTCTGGGTGGTTCTTGGCAATTCGCCCAAGGCCGTTTAGGTGGCTGGCAACTTCCTCGTTGTCATAGAAGACCCAGGTCAAGTCATATTTGGGATTTGCCAGTTCTGATGCCAGCTTCAGCATCACGGC
>CAZQZY010000009.1:24845-30480 GCA_964597935.1 uncultured Aquiluna sp.
AGGTCAAGTCATATTTGGGATTTGCCAGTTCTGATGCCAGCTTCAGCATCACGGCAACTCCGCCCTTCATGTCCACCGTTCCACGACCGATGATTACCTGCTCGCGTTCAAAGTGATGGAGTGAGGTTGGGAGGTTATTGGCAACCGGAACGGTGTCCAGGTGGCCCGCAATGATTACTCGCTGAGCTCTACCGAGGTTGGTTTTAGCAACCACCGCGTTTTCATCTCGAATCACTGTGAGGTGAGGGTGCTCTGAAAGTGCCTGCTCCACCAAATCAGCAAGTTGCGCCTCGTTACCCGAAACCGACTCAACATCACAGATTGCCATGGTGAGTTCGGTCAGATTCAGAGTTAAGTCCAGCGCCATAGCAAAAAGGCTACCTGTATTCTTGGGTCAATGAGCGCTAACTACCTAACTGAAAAGGCCTGGGGGCATGGTCTCGCGACAGTCACCATGGATGGTGTGCTACTGGATGTCTGGTTTCCCAAGCCAGAACTTGGTCCCGCTCCGAAGTCTGACCTGCAGTGGTTTTCACCTCGCGAGCTCGATGAGCTGGTCGGTGTTGACGAGGTAAGAAATGTTCGCACTGAGGTCATCCGCGTCGAGATAGATCTAGACGCACCAGTGACCTCAACTCAGGATGCCTACCTGCGACTTCACCTGCTCTCACACCTCCTGGTGAAGCCAAACACAATCAATCTTGAGCAGCTCATTCCAAACCTTCCGATTGTCGCTTTCACCAATCGTGGTGCGATGGGGTTGGAAGATTTTCGTGAGCGCACTATGACCTTGAGAAAACACGGCGTCATTGCACACTCGATTGACAAGTTTCCAAGACTCGTGGATTACGTAACTCCAGAGCGAGTGAGGATTGCGGACGCTAATCGCGTTCGCTTAGGCGCTCACCTGGCACCGGGGACCACCGTCATGCACGAGGGGTTTGTGAACTTCAATGCGGGCACCCTTGGCACCTCGATGGTCGAGGGTCGCATCTCCCAGGGTGTTGTGGTTGGGGATGGCTCCGACATCGGTGGCGGGGCATCGATCATGGGCACGCTCTCCGGTGGCGGAAAGCACCGAGTGGAGATTGGCCAGCGGGCATTGCTTGGTGCCAACTCAGGAATTGGAATCTCAATCGGTGATGACTCGGTCGTCGAGGCCGGGCTATACATCACCGCCGGTTCCAAGGTAACGCTGCATCTGGATGGCAGAACCCAGGTGGTAAAGGCGGCCGAGCTTTCTGGTCTACCCGGATTACTGTTCCGTCGTAATTCGCAAAATGGTGCCATCGAAGCAATTGCCAGAGATGGCAAGGGAGTCGAGCTCAACGCTCAGCTCCACGTTTAGGAGCTAATCGAATCCCAACCACGGGCAGCCAGCGGTTGGTCATCCAACATGACGGGGTGGACTGTTTGTTCAATAACCTCGCCAATGACCTTGCAACCAAGCGGTAGCTTGGTTCCCGCAGGAACAGTGGCCAGGAAAGAGTGATCTTCGCCACCGTGCAAAACCCAATCCCGCTCGTGGGCGGCAAACCCTCGAGCAGTCATGGACTGAGCAGCTAGCTCTAGAACAGCTTCGTAGCCAAGAAGTGCGCTTGAGTTCAATTTGAGGGTGACTGAGGATGCCTGTGCGATTCGAGCGGAATCAGTGGAAAGGCCGTCTGAGAGATCCAACATCGAGGTTGCCAGCTTGGCTAGCTCCAGCCCGGTTTGAAGTGGAGGCGTCGGTCTGAGTTGGACAGCGACCCATTCTGGATAGGCAGCGGCCAGGGTTGGGTCTGGACTGAGCAACAAACTCAAGCCACAGGCTGCTCGGCCAAGGGTGCCAGCGACAACAACCTGATCTGAGACCTTGGCACCGGAGCGAAGCACTGGCTCCTGATTCAGTTCCCCGTGAGCGGTTACCGCGATTACCAACTGCTCACCTGCAGCTAGGTCACCGCCAACTACCTCACAGCCAGGAGAGAGTTCATCGATGCCAGCCTGCAGTCCGCGAGCAAAATCCGATAGCCAGCTGGCCTTGAAATCACTTGGCACCACCATGGCGACAACCAGCGCTGTTGGCACAGCACCCATTGCGACCACATCTGCCAAATTTGTCCCAACCGCCTTGAAGCCAAGGTCGTAGGCCGATGAGAGTTCAAGTTTGAAATCTCGATCCTGCACCATGGTGTCGGTGGTCACTACATATCGCCCGTTAGAACGAATAACCGCAGCATCATCGCCGGATGGAACCAGGGTGTGAGTGCCGGGCTTGAAGTGTTTGATCGCCTGGGCCAGAGCGTTACTCTCACCTAATTCAAAGATTGTCGGGTCGGAATTTGCCACCCGATAACGCTAGCCTGTAATGGATGCGAAAGTTGCTAGTTCTCCCCCTTCTACTTCTCACCGGGTGCGCCCCGGTGGTGAACCTCGAGGCTGCGCCTGAGTCAAACGACCCACTTTGCGCCGAGGTTTCGGTCCGTCTCCCAGATGAGCTCGGTTCCCTAGCGCAGCGTGAGACAAACTCACAAGCAACTTCCGCCTGGGGTGAGCCAGCCGCGATCTTGCTGCGCTGTGGCCTAGAGGGAGTTGAGGTTTCGACGCTACCGTGTGTCACCGCGGGAGAGGTTGACTGGTTGGTAGATGACTCTGAAGCACCTAACTACCGATTCATCAGCTACGCGCGCTACCCAGCCGTTGAGGTGATTGTTGATTCAACCATGGCAAGCGGAATCACCACTCTTGAGGGGCTATCGCAGGCCGTGGCAAAAATACCTGCAACCAAGGCTTGCACCGAAGTTAGTAATTAGCGCGGATCAGTCCCGCGCGCAAAACCGGTCTGAATCAAGGTCTCTACCAGCTCGGAATAGCTAATCCCAGACGCCGCGAACAACGATGGATACATCGAAATCGGGGTAAACCCCGGCATCGTGTTCACCTCGGTTAGGACGAAGCCGGTTTCAGTCAGGAAGAAGTCGGTTCTGGCAAGTCCAGAGCAGCCCAGTGCTCGAAAAGCCTTAATTGCTAGCGCGTGCATCTGGCTCAACTCGGAGTCAGAGAGTTGGGTTGGGACCTTTAGTTCTGCACCACCATCGAGATACTTGGCCTCAAAGTCGTAGAACTCGCGACCGGTGACCACAATCTCGCCGGCCAGGGAGACCACCAATTCTCCGTTCGGTCGCTCAAGGACCGCACACTCAACTTCGCGGCCATAGATTCGGTGTTCAACAAGTGCTGTTTGATCCAGGGAGAGTGCAAGTTCGATTGCAGCCTCCAGCTCAGCAACATTCTTCACCAGGGTCACCCCCACGGATGAACCTGAACGGGATGGTTTTACAAACACATCACCATTTACGAAAGCCTTGGCTCTGGCCAGCTCAGCGTCCTTTGCCAAAGACCAATTGGTTCGCTCTATCACTAGCTCTTTTGCGACCTCGAGACCGGCATCGCGAAATACCCCCTTCGCCTTGGATTTCTCCATAGCTAGCGCTGAGGCGAGCACGCCATTTCCGGCATACGGCAAACCCATTAGCTGAATCAAACCCTGAACTGAACCGTCTTCACCATTGGGTCCATGCAGCACGGGGAAAACCAGGTCAAGCGCGATTCGCTCTCCGTGAATCTCGACAGAACTTGATCCCGGCTGAAGCTTTACCTCGGGTGAGCTGTCGGAAACCAGCGGCAAATCGGCCAACTTCCAGTTCAGGTCGACCTCTTGGGAAACGAACTTGCCCGAACGGGTGATACCGATTGGAACGACTCTGTACTTGGACTTATCGATTGCCTGGAATACACCAACTGCAGTGACACAGGATACCGAGTGTTCTGATGAGGCTCCACCAAACAAGAGTGCGATGGTTTGCATTACTCGACCTCCGCCGCATCCTGGAGATTGAGCTGGCGACCAAACTCCTTGGGGTTCATTCTTCCCTCTAGGACATCCTGAACCTGGGAGACGATCGGCATTTCAATGCCGTGTTGCCCGGCAAGCTCCAACACCGGAGCGACTGACGTGAGTCCCTCAGCAGTTTGCTTTAGCTTGCGAACCACCTCATCCTTTGAGAACCCCTGCCCCAGCATCTCACCCGCGCGGAAGTTTCTGGAGAGTGAGGATTCACTCGTGGCGATAAGGTCACCAAGCCCAGCCAAACCAAATAAGGTTTTTCGCTTGGCCCCCTGAAACACAGCAAACTTTGTAATCTCAGCTAGGCCTCTGGTCATGATCGAAGCCTTGGTGTTTTGGCCATAGCCAAGGCCGTTCACGATGCCGATGGCAACTGCGATGAGATTTTTCAGCACACCGCCCAGTTCGGTGCCAATCACGTCGGTGTTTGTAAAGACGGTGAAGTATTCGGAGCTGCAAACCTGGGCCACCTGTGCAGCTCGATCGGCATCGGAGCAGGCACATACCGCAGCTGCCGGTTCGCTCTTGGCAATTTCAAGCGCCAGGTTGGGTCCAGAGACAACAGCGATGCGGGACTTTGGGGCACCAGTGACCTCTTCGATAACCTCACTCATCCGCAAGCCAGTTCCGAGTTCAACACCCTTCATCAAACTCACCAAAATGGCGTCTCTAGGGATAAAGCTTGCCCATTGTTTCAGGTTCTCCCGCAGACTCTGAGCCGGAACGGCGAGGTAAACCTGCTCGGCATCGAGTAGCGCTAACTCAAGATTTGAGGTTGCTACTAGGTTTTTCGGTAGGTCAATCCCTGGAAGATAGTCACCGTTACGGTGCTTGAGGTTTATCTCCTCGGCGAGGTCTTCCCTTCGTGACCACAGGGTGACCTGATTGCCTCCATCGGCAATCACCTTGGCAATGGTGGTTCCCCAGCTACCTGCCCCGAGAACTACGATTCGACTCACTTCTTTTTCCTAAAGTTACCGATCTCGCTCTGTCCCTTTTGCGCCGGATCCCACAGCTCATTAGGTGGAGTTTCGCCGCGTAGCTCGCCCACGAGCGCAGCAACCCTATTCATCACTTCAGCAGTGGCCTTTGTGAGCTGTTCCGTGGTCATGGTTTCAGCGCTCAGGTGGTCAAAGTGCATCGGTTTGGAGATCTTCACTCTGACTGTGTGGAAGGGGTTTGGGCGCAGTTTCTTGGTGTAGTTCGCCAACACCTTCTCAACTCCCCAATGTGCTGCCGGAACAATTGGTAATCCAAGTTCCACAGCTAAGCGCACCGCACCTGACTTACCGCGCATGGGCCAAAGATCAGGATCACGTGTCAGCGTGCCCTCGGGGAAAATCACAACAACCTGCCCCGCCTTGAGAAACTCTTTGGCTGCGCGCATGGGTTCTTCATTGCCCCGACCAGATCTGTAGACCGGAATCTGACCCACCTTCGGCAGCAACCAACCCAGCACCGGGACTCTGAAAAGGCCCTCCTTGGCTAGGTAGTGCGGAGCTCGCTTCATATGGAAGTAGACCGAATAGGCAAATGCCAGTGGGTCCAAATAAGACAGGTGATTACCGACCAGGATGTAACCACCCTTGGGCAGGTTTTCGACACCCTCGGTTTTGACGTTGAAAAAGAGCCTCACCAGTGGAGCAAGAATCGAGGCAACAATTCTGAATGCCCAGGTGTTCTCTTTTTTTGGAACCTTGGGAACTCGAACCTCAGCCACGACTAGGCCTCGAACTCGAAGTCTGC
>CAZQZY010000010.1:0-28592 GCA_964597935.1 uncultured Aquiluna sp.
TCAATCGAAGGTTAGATTTCGACACGCCGAGGCTGTGGAGTAACCCTAAAGTACAACTTGAAGGCAGACTTAACCAATCGTTACTAAGGAGATACGCGTGGACTACGAATCCGGCATGCTCTTTACCGATGGTTTGCCTTCGCAGGACCTCGGTTACAGGGGAGCTTCTGCTGCTGCAGCCGCCGGAATCTCCTACCGTCAGCTCGACTACTGGGACCGCACTGGCTTGGTGACGCCAAGCATTCAGACCGCAACTGGTTCAGGTTCGCAGCGTCTTTACTCTTTCCGAGACATTCTGGTTCTGAAGCTTGTGAAGCGACTTTTGGACACCGGTGTCTCGCTGCAGCAAATCCGACTTGCCGTTGAGCAGCTTCGTGCATCTGGAATCTTAGATCTCACTAACACCACCCTGATGAGTGACGGAGCCAGGGTCTACCTGTGCACCTCCCAGGACGAGGTTATCGACCTTCTAGGTCAGGGTCAGGGCGTATTCGGTATTGCAGTGGGTCGCGTACTGCGAGAGGTTGAGGCAACACTGGTTGACTTTGCAGCCGAAGAGGCTGCAATTCAGGATGAACTAGCTGCTCGTCGAGCTAGAAAAATCTCCTAGCGCCCGAACCACCGACGCTTCTTGGTCTCCTTGCGAGACTGGTTCTCACTCATTAGCTCAGTGATCGGGTTACCCATGCCGCGGGTCGCGCGTCCTGAGCTGGCGCGGTCCGGATTCTGAGAAATTCTTTCCATGGCTGAGAGTGCACCTGCAAGCAACCAGTCAAAACCTTTGGCAACCTCAGCGGCACCCTCGGCTGGCCAAGAGTGAATTGGTCTGGCCGCTCCGGTTGATTGTTGAATCGCTGCGCGCTCCTCGAAGTAAGGCATCAGGAGCTGATTACCAAACATCTCCTTCAACTCCTTTAGGCGGTAGTCGTGTTCGTTCGACTGTGGCCTCAGGCGATTGACAACAACGCCCAAGAGCTCAAGCCTTGGAGTCAGCTTCGCGCTGATCTCAGCAATGGCTTTTTTGGCCCTATCCGCCGCGATTACTGAGTAGAGCGATGGCTCGGTCACGATGATCACGCGGTCTGAGGCGACCCAGGCGGTGCGGGTCAGGGCATTGATCGACGGAGGGGTGTCGATGATCACGAGGTCGTAGTCCTCCTCGATCTGGGTAAGCACCTCCTCGAGTTTCCAGACATCGGCAACCGTTGGAGCAGGGTTATCAAGAAGTAGTGAACGAGGGGAGCCGACCATGACATCCATCTTTGAGCCACGCTGCCAGGAAGAGCTAACAATCGCCCGCCTGATAGCCGGTAACTTCGGAGTCTGCAGAACTTCGGCAACCGATGCACCAAATTCATTCACCGCCGCCAGGCCGCTGGTTGCATCGCACTGCGGGTCAAGATCGATGATCAATGTGTTCAAACCCTTGTTCAGGGCCGCAGAGGCAAGACCGAGGGCAACAGTGGTTTTACCCACTCCACCTTTTAGAGAGCTCACGCTTAGAACATGCACTGCATTAGGCTACCTTTTTATACGCAGCGTGGCGTTATCTGAGCCGTAGTTTCAGTGAGGTCCCAATGTTTAAAAAAATCCTGGTCGCCAACCGTGGTGAGATAGCTGTCCGCGCGTTCCGAGCTGCTTATGAAACCGGCGCTCAAACCGTTGCCGTTTATCCATATGAGGACCGCAACTCCGTGCACCGCCTCAAGGCCGATGAGGCATACGAGATTTCCGGTGACGGTTCACCGGTGCGCGCCTATCTCTCGGTTGACGAGATGATCCGAGTTGCCAAACTCGCGGGTGCGGACGCGATTTACCCCGGGTACGGATTTCTTTCTGAAAACCCGGACCTGGCTAGAGCTGCCAAGGAAAACGGAATTGCTTTTGTTGGACCAACCCCAGAGGTGCTAGAGCTAGCCGGTGACAAGGTCAATGCCAAGGCCGCCGCAATCAGGGCAGGGGTTCCGGTGCTTGCCTCAACCGAATCCTCAAGTGACCCAGCGGAGCTGATTGCCAAGGCGAGCTCAATCGGCTTCCCGCTCTTTGTGAAGGCGGTTGCCGGCGGCGGCGGTCGCGGTATGCGCAAGGTTGAAGCCGAGGCTGAGCTGCCAGGTGCGCTCGAGGCCGCCATGCGTGAGGCAGGCAGTGCCTTTGGTGACCCGAGAGTGTTTCTTGAACAAGCAGTGCTTAGACCAAGACACATTGAGGTTCAGATCCTCGCCGACACTCACGGCAACGTAATTCACCTGCACGAGCGCGACTGCTCGATTCAGCGCAGAAATCAGAAGGTTGTCGAGATCGCGCCAGCACCTCTACTTGATGAGGAATTGCGGCAGAAACTTTTCCGCGACGCGGTCGCCTTTGCCAAAGAGATTGGCTACCAGAACGCCGGTACCGTTGAGTTTTTGATCGACACTATTGGACCCAACGCTGGCAAGCATGTCTTTATTGAGATGAATCCTCGTATTCAGGTTGAGCACACCGTCACCGAGGAAGTGACCGATGTTGACCTTGTGCAGTCCCAACTCAAGATTGCTGCGGGGGCAACTCTGGCTGAGTTGGGCTTGAGCCAGGAGGGAATCAAGCCTCACGGTTTTGCACTGCAGTGTCGAATCACGACCGAAGATCCAGCCGCCGGTTTCCGCCCAGACACCGGAATGATCACCACCTACCGTTCACCAGGTGGTGCGGGCATTCGTCTTGACGGTGGAACCGTGACTACGGGTGCTGAGGTTTCTCCGCACTTTGACTCCATGCTGGTAAAGCTGATTACCCGCGGTCGCGACTTTGAGTCCGCAGTAAGCAGGGCAAGGCGAGCACTGGCTGAATTCCGAATCCGCGGAGTTGCCACCAACATCAACTTCCTTCAGGCGGTGCTGGCTGACGAGACATTCGCATCAGGAAATCTATCGACTCACTTCATTGACGAACGACCTGAGCTCATGACCGGAAAGCCGTCGCAGGACCGCGGCACCAAAGTTCTGCAGTGGCTGGCCGAGGTGACGGTGAATAAGCCATTCGGTGAACGCGGGGACAAATCAGATCCCGTGCTGAAGCTTCCGAAAATCGACATCTCAGTTCCAGCTCCGGCTGGTTCGAAGCAGTTGCTCGAGAGGTTGGGTCCCGAGGGATTTGCTCAAGAACTTCGCAGACGGAGCACAGTCGCGGTCACTGACAGCACGTTCCGAGACGCACATCAGTCCCTGCTTGCCACCAGAGTTCGCGGTAAGGATTTGGTCACTGCCGCTCCTTATGTTGCGCGCCTAACACCGCAGCTACTGTCAGTTGAGGCCTGGGGTGGAGCGACCTATGACGTTGCGCTTCGCTTCCTGGGGGAGGACCCCTGGGATCGCCTGGCACAACTGCGCTCTGCGCTGCCAAACGTTTGCATTCAGATGCTGCTTCGCGGGCGAAACACTGTTGGCTACACCCCTTATCCAGAAGAAGTAACCAGGGCATTTGTCAAGCAGGCGGCGGCTACCGGAGTCGATATCTTCAGGATTTTTGACGCACTCAACGACGTTGATCAAATGGAGCCGGCGATTCGCGCAGTGCGCGAGCTCACCAGTTCGGTTGCAGAGGTTGGAATCTGTTACACCGGTAACTTGATAGACCCGAATGAAACCCTCTACACACTTGACTACTACCTAAAGCTTGCCGAGCGAATGGTCGCGGCAGGGGCTCACATTCTGGCGATCAAGGACATGGCTGGCCTTCTAAGACCTAGAGCCGCAGCAATTCTGGTCAAGGCACTCAGGGAGCAATTCGACCTTCCCGTTCACCTTCACACCCATGACACCGCCGGTGGGCAGCTAGCAACCTTGCTCGCAGCAATCGAAGCAGGCGTGGATGCGGTTGACGTGGCATCAGCTCCTATGGCTGGCACAACATCACAACCTTCTGCTTCAGCATTGGTTGCTGCCCTGAGTGACACCGAGTACGACACAGGCATCCCACTCGAGGCGGTTACTAGCCTCGAACCTTACTGGGAGGCAGTGCGCAAGGTTTACGCACCTTTTGAATCTGGACTGCCGGGACCAACCGGCCGTGTTTACACCCACGAGATTCCGGGAGGTCAGCTCTCCAATCTTCGACAGCAGGCTATTTCTCTTGGCCTGGGTGAGAAGTTTGAGCTGGTTGAGCACATGTATGCCGAAGCTAACCGCATCCTGGGTCGGCCGCCAAAAGTAACCCCATCATCAAAGGTTGTTGGCGATCTCGCCCTTCACCTGGTGGCAGTCGGAGCTGACCCGCTTGATTTCGAGCAGAATCCGCAAAACTACGACATCCCAGACTCCGTGGTTGGCTTTATGGCGGGAGAGCTGGGCGACCTTCCAGGAGGTTGGCCCGAGCCATTCAGAACCAAGGTTCTTGCCGGAAGAAATCCGGATTTGAGCCTCAAGCCTGTATCCGATGAAGACCTTACTAGCCTTCTCTCGGCAGACTCGAGCCTTGTTCGCAGGACTCTGAACAGACTTCTTTTCCCAGCTCCAACCAAGGAGTTTGAGCGAGTCAGGAACCTATACGGAAACCTAGACAATGTCGACACTCTTGATTACCTCTATGGTCTGGATGCCGAAGAAGAGCATGTTGTTGAGCTGAGCAAGGGTCTGCAGCTCTTTGTCTCGCTCGAGGCCATTTCAGAGCCGGATTCAAAGGGCTTCAGGACCGTTATGGCAAAGCTCAACGGTCAGCTAAGACCTATCACCGTGCGTGACCACAGCATTCAGGTTGCCTCGGCTGCCGCAGAAAAGGCCGATCCATCAAAGCCTGGACATGCAGCCGCACCATTCACTGGTGTGGTGACACCTAAGGTTGCAATTGGTGATTTGGTGACTATCGGTCAGCCGATTGCCACCATTGAAGCGATGAAGATGGAAGCTAATATCCAAGCCGCCATAGCTGGTCGAGTTGTGAGACTTGGAGTTTCTGGTCCGACTCCGGTCGAGGGTGGCGATCTCATCGCTGTCATTGAATAGGTAGCGGCGAGCGATAGTTTTTAGGGATTAGGCGATGGCTGTCAGGGAAATTCGACTATTCGGAGACCCGGTGCTGCGCTCTGAGTGTCGAACTGTTGTCGACTTGGCTGGAGTGAGGGGTCTGGTCGAGGACCTCCTCGAAACTACCGCGTTGCCGGGCAGGGCAGGGGTTGCGGCAAATCAAATTGGGGTGGACCTCAGGGTCTTTGCCTACAACGTCAACGGTGAGATTGGCTATCTGATCAATCCGGAATTGGTGTCAGTTGCGGGGGAACCGGAGCTCACCGAGGAGGGCTGTCTCTCACTCCCAGGGCTTTGGCACAAAACCCCGCGCTACAAAACTGCAACCGCCAGGGGGCAGCAGTTGGACGGCACCACGATTGAGATTTCTGGCTCGGGGCTACTTGCCCAAGCTTTGCAGCATGAGTGCGATCACCTTGATGGGAAGGTCTATATAGACAGATTGCTCCCTGATGAGCGCAAACTTGCGTTTCGCGCTCTCAGAGAGCAATCCTGGTTTTCGAAGACTTAGCCGTAGATTCGATCTACCGCTGCAGCAAAGTCCTTCATCACGACGGGGCGCTTGATCTTCAGCGACGGGGTTAGGTGACCAGAGGCCTCGGTTAGCTCTACATCCAAGATTTCAAACTTCTTGATCTGCTCAGCATTCGAGAACAGCGCATTAACCTTGTCAATCGCCTGCTGCACCTCTGCAATGATCGCCGGGTGCTTGGCTGCCTGAGCCAGCGTTAGCTTCTCGGTCAAGCCATTGTTTTGAGTCCAAACCGGAACCATCTCAGGATCCAAAGAGATAAGCGCTGAGATGAACGGCTTGGCATCTCCAATCACCACGACCTGACCAATTAGAGGGTGTGCGCGCAGCGGATCCTCGATTGGAGCCGGAGCCACATTCTTGCCTCCCGCAGTTACCAGAATCTCCTTCTTGCGGCCGGTGATGGTGAGGAAGCCGTCCTCATCTAGCTCACCGATGTCGCCCGAACGGAACCAATCACCCTCGAATGCTTCGCGGGTCGCGGCCTCATTTCGCCAATAGCCGCGCATCACATTCAGTCCCCGGAGCCAAATTTCGCCATCCTCGGCAATCTTGATTCCAGTTCCAGGTAGCGCGCGGCCTACCTTGCCAATCTTCTGCCAACTGACTCGGCCGATAACCGCAGCGGCAGCGGTCTCGGTTAGGCCGTAACCCTCGAGTACCACAAGGCCAATGCCACGGAAGAAGTGTCCTAGCCGCTCTCCCAGCGGGGCACCGCCGGAGATCGCGTACTTCACGTTGCCACCCATAGCTGCTTTGAGCTTTGAGTAAACCAGCTTGTCAAAGACGCTGTGCTTCAGCTTGAGCCCAAGGCTGGGACCAGACTTGCTGTCCAGAGCGCGCGAGTAAGCGATTGCAGTCTCGGCAGCCAGACGGAAGATTTTGCCCTTGCCTCCTGCTTCAGCCTTGAGTTCCGCACCGTTATAAACCTTCTCGAATACTCGTGGGACCGCCAGCAGGAAGGTTGGTTTGAAGGTTGGCAGCACGCTTGCCACCTGCTTGGAATCGCCCAAATGACCTACTCGAATTCCCGCGTAGATGCAGATTACAGACACGTATCGCGCCAAGATGTGTGCCATCGGCAGGAAGATCAGGGAATGTTGCCTGTCGTTAGCAATCTCTGGAATCTCTGCCGCAGCATTTCTACAGTGGTCTACGAAGGATTTGTGGGTCAGCTCACAACCCTTAGGGTTTCCCGTGGTACCTGAGGTGTAGACGATGGTTGCTAGGTCCTTTGCCTCAGCGCTCTTTCTAGCCACATCCAAGTCCGCATCGCTGATGCTGGCTCCCTTGCGGTGCAGTTCCGAGAATTCGGGGGAGTCGATGCGCCAGACCTGCTTCACGTTCGGTGCCCCAGCCTTGGCCTGGTTGAAACGTTCGATGTGCTCATCGTTCTCAACGAACAAAGCGACAGAATCTGAGTTGGAGAGAATCCACTCGATTTGATTGGGTGAACTGGACTCGTAAATAGGCACGGAAATTGCACCCGCGAACCAGATGGCAAAATCTATCTGAGTCCACTCGTAGCGAGTCTTAGACATGATTGCGATGGCATCGCCAGGCTTTATGCCACTGGCCATCAATCCCTTGGCCAGCGAGCAAACCTCTTCATAAAAATCTGAAACCGGGATGTCTCGCCAGCTACCGTCTGAATTTGGTCGGGAGAACAGCATGTGGTTGGGGCTCAACCTCAGGCGCTCAAGCAGCAAGTCGGTTGCATTTTCCTTCGGGTCCGAGGCAACAACTTGTGGAACATCGTATGAATTCATGATTTCTCCCTTGGAATTGCCACTCACTCTAAATCAGTTTCCGAGGCCAAAGTCTCCCAATCCGTTATTTTCACTATTCCGTTATCAACTGAGGGCATACCCCTAAAATCTTGGGAGAAGAAGGGGAATGCATGCTCTCAATCGGAATTGACATCGGAGGCACCAAGATCGCGGGCGCCTTGGTGAACTCGGCCGGTGAAATTCTGCAGGAGCTCAGGGTTCCAAGCCCGGCACAGGACCCCGACCAGATGATTGATGTGGTGGTCGATCTGATTCGCCAGCTGCAAGCTGCCGCTGATCAAGACGTCGTCGCTGCAGGCGTGGCAGCAGCGGGCTTTATCGATGCCGACCAGTCCACCATCCTTTACGCTCCGAATCTGAACTGGCGCAACGAGCCATTTAGAGATCGACTTAGCGCCAAGCTAAACCTCCCAGTTTTTATCGAGAACGATGCCAACGCCGCGGGTTGGGCAGAGTACAAATTTGGTTCTGGCATGGGGTCTAAGGACATGGTCATGCTGACCTTGGGTACAGGCGTTGGCGGGGCAGTGGTGGCTGACTACAAGCTGCGTCGTGGAGGCTTTGGAATCGGTGGTGAGCTCGGCCATGTCAGAGTGGTTCAGGATGGCAAGCTTTGCGGTTGTGGTCGAAAGGGCTGTGTTGAGCAGTATGCCTCCGGAACCGCTGTGCTGAAAGCTGCTAAGAAGCTCGCTGCCAGCAGTGGGCCTGCGGGCACGAGGCTGCGTGAGCTGAAGGCCGAGTTTGGTGAGCTAACTGGTCACCAGGTTTATCAGGCACTGCTCGAGGGTGACGCTGGCGCTCGCGAACTAGTGGTTCAGGCGGGCAGCTACTTGGGTCAGGCCATGGGCACCATCACTGCGGTTTTAGATCCTCAGGTTTACGTGATCGGTGGTGGCTTGTCCGAGGCGGGCGAGCTAATTCTGGAGCCGATTAGGCAGGCCTACTTGCGTGAACTACCGGCAAGGGGTTTCAGACCCGAGGCCAAGGTGGTTGCAGCTAAGTTCTCGAACCAAGCCGGAGTTATCGGTGCTGCCGACTTGGCCCGCGAGTCCGTTGGGTAAGCTTTAGCAAAAGACTGGAGCTTACGTTGGCCTACTTCTTTCTGAAGAATTTTGTTCTCGGGCCAATTCTTCGCGTCCTCTTCAGACCCTGGATTCGCGGCAAACACCACGTTCCCAAAACTGGTGCCGCGATTCTTGCGTCCAACCACCTGTCATTTTCGGATTCGATTTTCCTTCCTCTGAAGGTTTCCAGGCCGGTCACCTTCCTGGCCAAGAGTGACTACTTCACTGGCAAGGGAATCAAGGGTGCGGTGGTGCGCTGGTTCTTCAAGGCGACCGGGCAACTCCCGATAGATCGATCCGGCGGCAAGGCATCCGAGGATTCGTTGAACACGGGTCTGGGTGTTTTGGAGCGTGGCTTGCTGTTGGGCATCTACCCAGAGGGCACTAGATCGCCAGATGGAAAGCTCTACAGGGGACGAACCGGCATTGCACGCATGGTGCTGCAGGCGAAGGTCCCGGTCGTTCCAGTTGCGATGATCGACACCGAGAAGGTTCAGCGCATCGGACAAACAATTCCAAAGATCAGAAGAGTTGGTGTGGTCATGGGCGACCCCCTCGACTTCTCCCGTTTTGCCGGCATGGACGGTGAGCGCGCAGTGCTGCGCGCTGTCACCGACCGGATTGTCTACGACATTATGAGACTTTCTGGCCAGCAATATGAAGATGTCTACGCCTCTACGGTTCGCAACCGGATGGCACGATAGGGAAGGGGTCGAAATGAACGACTTTGGATTGGACAACTACCGCTCTCTTGAGGCGAAGCAGCAGCCAACCTGGTATTCAAGCGATGCCTTGAAGGCAACCACCGAAACCCTCGCGAAGCAGCCACCTTTGGTGTTTGCAGGTGAGGTAGACACCCTTCGCACTCGTCTGGCCGAGGCCGCCAGTGGCAGAGCCTTTTTGCTCCAGGGTGGCGACTGCGCTGAAACCTTTGCGGACGCAACCGCGGATCGAATTCGCAATCGCATCAAGACCGTGCTTCAGATGGCGGTTGTATTGATGTACGGATCTTCGTTACCGGTCATCAAGATGGGCCGCATGGCGGGTCAATTCGCCAAGCCAAGATCATCAGATTTCGAAACCCGCGGCGATGTGACCCTGCCTGCCTACCGTGGAGACGCGGTGAATGGCTACGAATTCACCGAAGAATCAAGGACCAATGACCCGGCCAGATTGCTGCAGGCTTATCACACCTCTGCATCAACGCTAAACCTAATTCGCGCATTCACCACCGGTGGCTTTGCCGATCTTCGTCAGGTGCACGCTTGGAACAAGGGATTTACTGACAATCCAGCGAACAAAAAGTACGAGTCAATCGCTGCTGACATCGATCGCGCCATGAAGTTCATGCAGGCTTGCGGTGTGGACTCAACCGAGCTTCGTGCAACCGAGTTCTTCGTCTCTCACGAGGGCTTGCTTTTTGATTACGAGAGGCCGCTAACCAGGATTGACTCCCGCACCAATTTGCCATACGTGACCTCAGGTCACTTTATTTGGATCGGTGAGCGCACCAGGCAGCTCGATGGCGCTCACGTGGACTTCTTCTCCAGGGTGCGCAATCCACTGGGCGTAAAGCTTGGCCCAACCTCCACCCGTGAAGATGTATTGAGATTGATCGACAAGCTAGACCCAGAGCGCGAGCCAGGTCGCCTGACCCTAATCAGTCGAATGGGAGCTGGCAAGATTCGCGATGAGCTACCAAAACTCATTGAGGCCGCAAAAGAGTCGGGCTCAACCCCGCTTTGGATTACCGACCCGATGCATGGCAACGGCATCACCACCAAGAATGGCTACAAATCCAGACGGTTTGACGATGTTATGGATGAGGTCATGGGCTTCTTCGAGGTTCACCGTGCTTTGGGCACACACCCTGGCGGTCTCCACGTTGAGCTCACCGGTGATGATGTCGCGGAGTGTCTCGGAGGATCAGAAATGATTGACGAAAGCACTCTAGAGGAGCGCTACGAGTCAGTTTGTGACCCAAGATTGAATCACATGCAGTCGCTCGAGCTAGCATTTTTGGTAGCTGAGCAGTTGGTTGAGAGTGCGAGGAGCAGCAGGGCGTGATAGATCGGGTTGATTCCTGGTTAACCATCGACGAGGTTGCGAGCGCCCTTGGGGTGTCGGCCTCAAAGGTAAGACGTCTCATCGAAGAGCACATTTTGTTTGCGGTTCGAGTTGATAAAGAGCCAAAGGTTCCCGCTCATCTGATTCAAAATGGCGAGCCTCTCTCCAGTATTCGCGGAACCATGTTGCTGCTAATTGATATGGGCTTTACCGAGGCAGAAGCAATTGAGTGGCTGTACACCGAGAATGACAATCTTGGCAGTACCCCGATGGCTGCTTTGCTGCAAGGGCACAAAGCGCCTGTCCGCCGAGCAGCCCAGGCCCTGGGTTAGCTATTTCGCGCGATTTATAACAGCGTTTGCTAGTTGAGCGAGCGCGAGCCTGGCCTCTTCGGAGATGTCCAGCACTGCCAAGGCGTCGATTGACCTTGAGGAATACTCGGTGATGAGACTCTCAGATTTGCCCAGTGCCCCGGATTCGACAATCAGATTGCGCATGAACTCAATCTGCTCAGCATCGAGCTCACCGCTGGTGAGGAGCTCTTCGAAGACTCGCCCGACTGAATTTGGCACACTTTCGAGAGTGAGCCCGGTCAGTACGGTGCGCTTGCCCTCACGAAGGTCATCTCCGGCAGGTTTTCCCGTGACTTCGGGGTCACCAAAAACACCCAATACGTCATCTCGGAGCTGGAAGGCTAGCCCAAGTGGAATGCCAAACTTGCTCAAACCAGCCCTCTGACTCTCCGATGCACCTCCCAGTGCAGCGCCGATTAGCAGCGGAGCCTCAAGGGAGTACTTGGCGGTTTTGTAGAGCATGACGCGATTAGCTCGCTCTACCGCTTCACCGCGGTCTCGGGTGGGGGCTGCGTTCTCCTCGAGCACGTCGAGGTACTGGCCCGCCATTACCTCAAAGCGCATTTTGCTGAATTCGGTTCTGCAGGCTGCCTCGGAATGCGGGTGTCTAGCAGCCAGCAAAGAGTCACCAAACAGCTCTGAGCTCCAGGAGAGCATCATGTCGCCAACCAAAACTGAACCGGCTACGCCAAAGCGCTCACTTGATCCGGCAAAAGCCTTCTGGATATGAAGCGATTCAAATCGCTTGTGGATTGATGGCTGCCCTCGCCTGGTATCACTTTGGTCAAGCAGGTCATCATGCACCAAGGCGGCGGCGTGAAACATTTCTAGAGCGCTGGCTATGCCAACTATTGGGCTATCGATGGTCAGTTCTTTGCCAGCTGACTCGTAGCCGCGCCAAGCCCAGAAAGCGAACAGTGCCCTGAATCGTTTTCCACCTTTTAGAAGGGATTGAGTGAAGTCCATGATGACTTCGATGTCTGGGGAGATTTCTCGCAGCTCAACGCGCTTAGCATCACAAAACTGATCGAGCTTTTTCTGGACCAGTGTTAGCAGCAAATCTTGAGGCACGCGGGATAGCCTAACCCGATTTCGCTGTTTACAATGAGGAGAGATTTGGAGTAAACCATGGCACTTTCAGAGCGCGAACAGCGGCTACTCGAGGAGATGGAGCGCAACCTGCGCGAAGACCCTCAGTTTGCCAGCAAGGTTTCAGCGGTCGACTCCGCAAACAAGTCATCCGGCAAACTTGTCGGCGGCGTTCTTCTTACCCTGATTGGTATAGGCATGCTGGTCTTTGCGGTGATTCTGCAGGTGGCATTCTTCGGGGTGGCGGCCTTTGCCGTGATGGTGATCGGACTTGCGATTGCGAGTGCGAACTTCAGACTGCCCCAATTGCCTGAGATAAAGCAGCCGGGCCAAGGCGGAAACTACTTCGAAGATCGCTGGAATCAGCGCTTCAACGGCGAATAACCAAGAAACCCGAGAAAACCCCGACCAATGGTCGGGGTTTTTCTTTACCCAAATGTGATGAAAAGTGGAGCAAAACCCTTAGAAATATCCCAAATGTGGAGCAAAGTGGAGTAAAGTGGAGTAAAGCTTGGGAAGGGGAAATAGCAATGCTGCTAGGCACTCATACCCCGAAGCTTGATGACAAGGGCCGTCTTTTCCTCCCAGCTAAGTTCAGAGATGAGCTATCCGACGGCGTTGTTATCACCCGCGGGCAGGAGCGCTGCCTCTACGTATTCCCAGCAAAAGAGTTCGCTTCGATCATGGAAAAGCTTCGTCAGGCACCAGCTTCGGTGAAGGACGCTCGCGACTACATGCGTGTGATGCTCTCTGGCGCTTCGGACGAAACTGTTGATAAGCAGGGACGCGTATCCCTTCCATCCCTGCTTCGTCAGTACGCCGGACTCACCAAAGAGCTAGTAATCATCGGTGTCGGCTCCAGAGCCGAGATCTGGGATGCCGAGGCCTGGGCTGAGTACCTGGCCAAGAACGAGGAATCCTTCGCAAATCAGGTGGAGGAGGTGATCCCCGGACTGTTCTAAACCTGGGATTTGGCCCTTGGCCGTATCCGACTTTCTTCCCCTAAGCCGGAACCTGTGAAAACCAAGCTCACAGACGGACAGGGACCAAGTTCCAGGAAAGAACAAATGGGAATCTATGGTCACAGCCGCTCTCCACATCCCGGTTCTACTGGATCGCTGCCTTGAGCTACTCAGGCCAGCGATTGAGAACAAGCCAGCTTTGGTCATCGACGCCACTTTGGGGCTAGGCGGCCACACTGAGGCTTTACTAAATGAGCACCCCCAGCTGACCGTTATCGGCATCGATCGTGACCCAGCGGCGCTGGAGTTAGCAAAGGCGAGACTCGCTCACTTTGGCGAGCGCTTTCAGGCTCACTTCGGAACCTACGACGAGATTGACCAGATTGCAAAGCCCTGGAGTGTGGATGGCATTCTCATGGACTTAGGTGTGAGTTCAATGCAGCTCGATCAAGCAGATCGAGGCTTCAGCTACTCCCAGGACAGCGACCTGGACATGCGCATGGATCAGACCCGCGGAGAGACCGCAGCTGACCTTCTTGCCGAGCTGGATGAGCGCGAGCTTGCGAGAATCTTCAAGGTGTATGGCGAAGAGCGCTTCGCAATGCCCATCGCAAGAAAGATTGTGGCTCAGCGCTCCCAGCAACCAATTACGACGTCGACCCAGCTCAACAAAATCGTCAGCTCAGTGGTACCTGTTGTGCCAGGGAAGCAATCTGGTCACCCAGCAAAGCGTGTTTACCAGGCACTGCGTATTGCGGTAAACGACGAGCTGGGGATTCTCGAGCGCGCGGTCCCGCAGGCTATCGATGCCCTGAAGGTGGGCGGACGTCTTGTGGTGATGTCCTATCACTCGCTCGAGGACGGCATCGTGAAGGACGCAATGCAGCAGGCTGCCACCAGCTCGACCCCGGTTGAGATGCCAGTTGAGCTACCGGGCACTGCACCAGTTTTCAAAATCATCACTCGCGGCGTGGAGCGAAGTGGCGAGCGTGAGCTCGATCAAAACCCACGCGCTGCCTCCGCAAGGTTGCGGGCTGGAGAAAAGGTAGAGGGTAACTAATGGCTGTATTTCTTGTATCACCAAATGAGGCAAAGCGACTTCGACCAAAGCTTTCCGCTGGGTTGATCTTCGTGCTTGGCATGATCGCGGTCTACCTCGCACAGCTTGGCCTCAACATGGTGCTAACCCAGGATGCCTACCACCTAGCGGAACTGAAGGCTCAGAAGCGAGACCTCAACACCCAGGTTCAGATCATCCAAGAAGAGGTTGACTCCCTGGCTTCGCCACAGAACCTAGCCGATGCCGCGAACCGCCTAGGCATGGTTGCAAACCCAGCTTCAGTTCTATTGGATCTTCAGAAGGACAAGGTTTACGGTCAGCCCAGGCCAGCAGATCCCTCAAATGCTCCGCTCGCGAGCGCGAACCTAGTTGCAAACTCAGCCCTTGGAACGGTCTCAGATTTCTCCGAGACCACCGTTGCATCATTGGAGACTTCGAGTGTTGAAACTGCTCTGCCTGAGACTGGCGAAGTAGTTTTGACTCTGATTCCAGCATCTCCAACAAGGTAGGTAACCATGGGTTCCCAAAACAGTGTCAATCGACGCTTTGGGTTCTTCATCCTCTTCACCCTCGTCCTTGTGGGACTGCTTGGAATTCGCCTAGTCGACTTCCAGGTGGTCCAGGCAGCTGAGATCAAGGAAAAGTCGATGGAGCGCCGCTCCGTCACCCAGACTCTCACTGCGCTTCGAGGGCAGATTCAGGACAGCTCGGGCCAAATTCTCGCGAGAACCGTCTTTCGATATGACGTCAACGTCGCACCCAAGAACGTGGCGCCGGTTATTCGCTACTCAGAAGATGGCACAAGAACTGAGATTCCTGTCGAGCAAATAACCCAGGAACTTGCAAAGCTTCTAAACATCCCGGCCCAGGAGATTGCCCCGAAGCTAGTTGGTGACTCACAGTATGCGAACCTGGCAAAGCGGGTTGACGCTGAGACCTACAGTCTGATTCGTGAGCTTAGAGTCCCATGGATCTACTTCGATAGATTTGCCGACCGCCTCTATCCAAACGGGGCGGTTGCTGGAAATCTGCTCGGTTTTGTCGGTGCAGACGCCGAGCCCTTGGCTGGTCTAGAGCGCCAATACAACACCTGCCTAGCAGGTGTTGATGGGCAAGAGACTTATGAGCGCAGCGCAGAGGGTGTGAGAATTCCAGCCTCAAGCGTTGTGACTCAGCCGATTCAAAACGGCGGCAATCTGAAACTTACGATTGATTCCAACCTGCAGTTCTTTGCCCAGCAGGTATTGGCAGATTCCGTGAATGACCTTTCGGCAGATTGGGCAAGCGCGGTTGTCATGGAGGTTAAGACCGGAAAGATCATTGTTGCTGCTGAAGCACCCTCGGTAGACCCTAATGACCCTGCCGCTTCAAAGGCCCAAGACCGAGGATCAAGAATCTTCCAGTCAGCCTTTGAACCAGGGTCTGTGATGAAGGCCCTCACTGTTGCCATGGTGCTCGACACCAACACCGCCAACGAGACAGATAAGGTCAAGGCCCCGTATTCCCTGAAGCTAGATTTCCCCGGTGGGTCTGTTCAGGACAGCTTTGGTCACGAGACCTACTACCTGACCCTCGGTGGAGTCCTCAGGTACTCCTCAAATACCGCTACGGTTCAGTTTGGTCGCCAGATCGACAAAGAGGTTCGCTACGAATACCTGAAGAAGTTTGGCTTTGGAAAGCAAACTGCACTTCGCTTCGAGGGTGAGAGCTCCGGCATCCTGCACCCGGTCGACGAGTGGGACAAGATGACCAACTTCACGACCCTGTTTGGTCAAGGTATTTCGGTTACCGGCATCCAAATGGCATCGGCCTACCAGGCCATTGCAAACGGCGGAGTGAAGCTTGATCCGATTCTGGTTGCAGGTTGTGCTCACGAGGACGGCAAGGTCACTATGCAGCCGAAGCAGTCTTCGGTTCGGGTTCTAAGCGAAGCCAAAGCCAAGAACACGCTCGAGCTAATGGAGAAGGTTGTTGAGTTTGGTGGAGTTGGTAAAAACGCAGCAATCCCGGGTTACCGAGTTGGTGGTAAGACCGGTACCGCTCAGGTTCAAGAGGGTTCTGGCTACGGTCGTCGATTCGCTATCTCTTTCTACGGAGTAGCGCCGATTGAGGATCCACAGTACGTGGTTGGGGTCACTATCTTCCGCCCGGTGGGAGAGACAAACTCGATGAAGACCACTCCAGTTTTCAAGGCGATTATGCAGCAGGTGCTCAAGCACTACCGCGTGCCACCTTCGACCACAAAGTCCCGAGACATCCCGTCAGGCCCATTCGGTGAAGTCGAGAAGCGGAACTAGGGCACTCGCCCAGCAGCTGGGACTGGAGTATTCCGGGGCAGATATCTCGCTGACTGGAGTCTCGCTGTCCGCGAGTGAGGTTGAGCCCGGGGATTTGTTTGTTGCCGTGGCAGGCGCTCGGCATCACGGACTCGACTTTGCATCCGAGGCAATTCAAAGAGGCGCAGTCGCAGTGCTCGCTGATAAAGCAGTCGAACTTGAAGTGCCTGTTCTAGTTCACCCAGCACCGAAGACAGTTCTTGGTGAGGTTTGCGAGGAGATTCTGGGGGACGTTGGTCTGCACCTATTTGGTGTGACTGGAACAAATGGTAAGACCTCCGTTTCCAGTTACCTGCGCGAGTTACTTACGGCCCAAGGGGTAAAAACCGCCCTATCGTCCTCCGTTGGTTTTTCCTCACCAACTGGCAACTTCCCAGCATCGCTAACCACTCCCGAACTCACTACCTTGCGCAAACATCTGCACAAATTTGCGAGCGAGGGCGGCCAGGCTGCTGTGATCGAGGTTTCTGCCCAGGCGCTGACCAGAAATCGAGTCGATGGTTTGAAATTTGATGTTGTCGGCTTTACAAACCTCACCAGAGATCACCTGGATGATTACGGCGACATGCAAACCTACTTCGCCGCAAAAGCCGAACTGTTTTCGGCGGAGCGAGCAAAGCGCGGTGTGGTGTTTCTCGGGGATGATTACGCAAAACAGTTGGCCGCTAGCGCATCAATACCGATTACCACAATTGGCCAAGATGGCGATGTACGGTATGAGTTTCAAGGCGGTGTGCTCCGCTTATCGGGTGCACTGAATCTAGAGCTAGATTTTCCCGCTGGCGAGCTGATGGCACGTAACTTTGCGGTTGCAGCTGTGATGCTCGATGTGGCGGGATACAAACTGACTGAGATGAGCGATGCTGCTGGATATCAGGTTCCCGGTCGTCTGGAGTTGGTATCCCAGGCCAAGCCCCATGTTTATGTCGACTACGCTCACACTCCAGACGGTATCGCCAATGCCGTGGCGGAGATTGCAAGTCGCTACCCAGGGGTCTCGCTGGTTTTTGGAGCCTCGGGAAACCGCGATCAGGGCAAGCGATTTGAAATGGGTGTTGCTGCAGCCGTCGCGAACCGCATTTACCTGACCGACCAGCACCCAAGAGATGAAGATCCAGCCCAGATTCGCCGTGAAGTTGCCAGGGGTATTGAATCTCAGAACAAAGAGTTTCTGGAAATTGCCGACCCGGCCGCAGCCATAGAGGCAGCGATTGCTTCCACGCCACGCGATGAGGCTGTGCTGTGGTGCGGGCCTGGACACCTAAAATACCGAGAGATCGCGGGGCAAAAGGTCCAGTTTGACGCCCGCGAGATTGCAAAAAGTTTGGTGGAAAAATGCTAGCTCTAACTCTTCGCGAGCTGGCCGAGGCCACACATGGCGAGATCGTAAAGGGCGATCCCACTCTTGTGATCAGTGGTCATTGCGACACAGATTCCAGAAACATCAAGGTCGGGGATGTCTTTTTTGCCAAGCCTGGCGAGCACGATGATGGACATCGTTACCTCGACTCAATTGCCAAGCTCGCCGCTGTTGCCTTCGTAATGACACCTCAGCCCGACCTTGACCTGAATCAGATCAAAGTGATTGACACGGTTCAGGCACTAACCGATCTAGCCAGGTATGTGCTGGAGAAAAAGCGCGAATCTGGTCTCAAAGTGGTCGGAATTACCGGTTCAAATGGCAAAACCTCGACCAAGAACATGTTGCGAGAGATTCTTTCGAAGGTGGGGCCAACCATCGCCCCTAGGGATTCTTTCAATAACGAAGTTGGGCTGCCACTCACGGTCCTCAAGCTTGAAACCCAGACCGAGTATCTGGTTCTTGAGATGGGAGCCGCCGGACTGGGAAGTATCGAGAAACTTGCCTCCTGGTGCAAGCCAGATATCGGTGTTCAGCTCAAGGTTGGGCTGGCGCACGCAGGCGCCTTTGGTGGCGTCGAGCAAACCGCGGTCATTAAGGCTGAGATGATGCCGTTTATTGCCGAGGCTGCAGTGTTGAATTTTGATGATCCAGTTGTGCGGGATTATCAACCTCGGCAGGGGGTTCCGATTTTTGGATTCGGATATAGCGATGACGCCCAGTATCAGCTTCAATCAGCTCAGGTTTCAATCAGTGGCACCAACGTCAGATTTAGATATCCGGACGGGGAGGTCGTGAGTTTCGACCTAAAGATACTTGGTGAACATCAGGCCATGAATGCATCCGCTGCGCTTGCAGTGGCCGATCTGCTGGGGGTAGACCGCAGGCTTGCAATCCGGGCGATCAGCGAGCTGGAGCTAGCAGAGCGATGGCGAATGCAGCCGATCTTGAGAAAAGACGGCGTCTTGATAATCAATGATGCGTACAACGCGAGCCCTGATTCAATGCGGGCCGCGCTCCAAACCCTTGCCACGCTAGGTCGCCAGGGTCATCGAACGGTTGCGGTGCTTGGCTACATGGCTGAGCTGGGGGAGTACTCCAATTCCGAGCACGAGGCGCTGGGAAGACTGGTTGTTCGCTACAACATCGACAAGCTTTACGTCGTTGGCATAGATGCGAAGCTCATCCACATGTCCGCAACCCAGGAGGGGAGCTGGGATGGCGAATCTGAGTTTTTTGAGAATGCCTCAGCTTGTTTCGAGGCCATCAATGCGAAGCTAGCCTCTGGAGATATCGTCCTGGTCAAATCCAGCAATGTCTCCGGTTTGCGTTTTCTAGGTGATGAATTGGCAGGTGCGGCTTGAGAGCTCTTTTGATGGCCGGTGCGATTGCACTTTGTATCAGCCTGTTCCTTACCCCTGCGTTCATTTGGGCATTCAAGCGGTTGCAGTGGGGTCAGTTCATTCGAGATGACGGCCCGCAGTCTCACCACACCAAGCGCGGAACGCCAACCATGGGAGGCTTGGTCATTCTCTTTGCTGCCGTGGTTGGGTATTTCGTTGCCAAGTTGGTAAATGGCGAGATTCCGTCGATGTCAGCCCTGTTAGTGATTTTTATGATGCTCGGGTTGGGCGCAGTCGGGTTCATAGATGACTTCCTAAAGGTACGCAAGCAGCAGAGTCTGGGACTAACCGGTTGGGCCAAGATTGCTGGTCAAGGTGTAGTTGCGGTCGTGTTCGCCATCTTTGCGCTGCAATTTCCCAACGACCGTGGTCTAACTCCCGCATCAACTCAGATTTCTCTCTTCCGCGACCTCCCCATAGATCTCTTTTTCTGGGGTTCCACAATTGGCATGGGCTTGTTCATTGCCTGGATCTATTTCCTAGTTGCCTCTACCTCAAATGGCGTGAATATTGCCGATGGCCTAGATGGCCTCGCCACCGGCTCGGTGATCATGGCGATCGGTGCGTATGTTGTGATCGGTTTTTGGCAGTTCAATCAAAGCTGCAGAACCGCGGTAGAGAACATCGAAGCCTGTTATGAGGTGCGCGATCCACTTGACTTGGCTGTTATTGCGGCGGCCATCGTCGGCGCCTGTGTCGGCTTCCTTTGGTACAACACCTCGCCAGCTCAGCTGTTTATGGGGGACACCGGTTCTCTTGGGCTAGGCGGTGCGCTAGCAGCGCTCGCGGTGCTATCCAGAACTGAACTGCTGCTGGTCCTGATCGGTGGAATCTTTGTTATCGTGACTGGCTCTGTGATCATCCAGCGCGGCTATTTCAAGTTCACCAAGTGGCGCACCGGGGTGGGTAAGCGGGTATTCAAGATGTCACCGCTGCATCACCACTTTGAGCTAAAGGGTTGGGCTGAGGTGACCATTGTGGTGCGGTTCTGGATCATCGCAGCGCTCTGCGTATCAGCCGGTGTTGGTCTGTTCTACTTTGAATGGATTTACGGGCTGTGATGCTTCCAAGCTCTTGGCACCAAGCCTGGAAATTCAAAGTTGCTGTTTTGGGTCTGGGCAAATCTGGATTCTCGGTAGCAGACACTCTTACCGAACTGGGCTCTGAGGTAACAGTGTTTGCGGCCAAGGCGGAACCTCAGCTTGCCGAGTTGCTTGAGGTAATTGGGGCTCGTTTGGTTCTTAGTGATGATCCGAGCATGCTCAACGTCGAGGACTTTGATTTTGCAATTGTGTCACCGGGTTTTGCCCCGACACACAAAATGGTGGCCAAGCTATCCTCCGCTGGGGTTTCAATCTTCACCGACATAGATCTCGCGCGGGCACTTGATGACAAGGTAAAGAAACCAACCTGGATCACGATCACCGGCACCAACGGTAAAACCACAACAACCCAGCTCACCGAGGCCATGCTCACCCAGGCTGGCTACCGGGCTATTGCCTGCGGCAACATCGGCAATCCCATACTGGATGCCATCAGGGACCCCGAGGGCTATGACTATCTGGTTGTCGAGCTTTCTAGTTTTCAACTTCACTACAGCCACAGCCTCGGAGCTCGAGCATCGGCTTTTTTGAACTTCGCCGATGATCATCTGGATTGGCACGGTTCTGAAGCTGCATACTTTGGGGCAAAGGCCAAAGTGTTCGAGGGCACTGAAACCGCGATTGTTTACAACGTCGAGGATCCAAAGACACTAGCCGCCGCTGAGGAAGCGGATGTTGTGGAGGGGTGTCGGGCCATTGGATTCACAACTGGTATCCCGGCAAGGTCAATGGTCGGTTATGTCGAAGAATTCCTGGTGGATAGAGCATTCATCGATGACCGCGCGGACTCCGCCTTAGAGATTTGCTCCGATGAGGATCTTCAAGGGATCGGAGTTTTGAGTAAGCACCTCAGGGCGAATATCGCGGCGGCCACTGCGTTGGCCCGCTCCGTTGGCGTTGCCGCGTCAGACATCGCGCAGGCGCTTCGGGAATTTCGCATCGCTGGACACCGCATCGAGCTGGTTGCCGAGCGAAATGGCATCTTTTTCGTGGACGACTCGAAGGCAACCAACGCCCACGCTGCCGATGCCTCGCTGTCAAGCTTCGATTCAGTTGTCTGGATAGTCGGTGGGCTCCTCAAGGGAGTTGATCCAGAGCCGCTGATCAAAAAACACGGCTCACGGCTGCGCGGTGCAGTCATCATCGGCAAGGACACGCTGCTTCTAGAGCAGTTGTTCGCCAAGCTGAATCCAGAATTAGATGTTGTGGTGATTCGTGAGGAGCGCCCCATGGAGCAGGCTGTGGCAAGCGCGGCTGCGATGGCTATGCCTGGGGACGCAGTACTTCTCGCTCCCGCAGCAGCATCCATGGATCAGTTCAAGGACTACGAGGACCGCGGAAACCAGTTCCAGACCGCGGTTAGAGGATTGGGGGAGAAGTGACGGACCTGAAGTCGGCCATTAAGCCTCGATTCCGCGCGCAATCGCGAGAGTTTTACTTCCTTCTCGGTCTGACCGCCATTATTGGTGTCCTAGGTCTTGCGATGGTGGCATCGGCCTCTACCGTTGATGCCTTCAAGAACACCTCAAATGCCGCTTCGACTTTTGTCCGCCAGGGTGCTTTTGCATTGATCGGAGGCTTGGCCTTGATAATTGCCTCAAACCTGCCGCTGGCTTTTTATAAGCGCACCGCCAACCTGCTACTTTTGTCAACCCTCGGACTTCAGCTCATTACCGTTCTCTTCGGAACGGAAATCAACGGAAACCGAAACTGGCTAGACCTGGGTTTCACATCGATTCAGCCATCCGAGTTTTTGAAGATCGGACTAATCCTTGCTTTTGCTCTAATGCTTGCTGAACTAGGCCCAGATGAGATGCAGAACCGGCAGATCTGGACCCGGATTTTTGTTTTCAGTGGGGCTTCTCTGTTCTTGGTCGTAGTTATGGGTAAGGACATGGGAACCGGCGTAGTCATGGTGGTTACCCTGCTTGGGCTATTCCTTTTTGCTGGCATGAAGCTCTCCACCTGGCTTGGCATAGTCGTTGCCGGAAGCGCTGCCGCTGTGATGCTTGTAATGCTCTCGCCTTCGCGACTAGCCCGTTTTTCTGCTTGGCTAAATCCCGCCGAGGCTGACCCAATGGGAGTTCGTTGGCAGTACGAGCACGGAACCTGGGCGCTTGCGCACGGCGGCATCTTTGGCACTGGTCTTGGACGATCGAAGATGAAATGGTCTTGGATTCCAGAGGTTCAAAACGACTTCATATTTGCCATCATCGGCGAGGAGCTCGGACTTATCGGGGCACTGTTTGTGATTCTGCTATTCACAGCTTTGGCAATCACCCTCTTCTCGATTGCGAGAAACCAAACCAATCCATTCAGTCGCAACGTGGTCGCAGCGGTCATGGTCTGGATTTCGATGCAGGCATTTATCAACATTGGAGTTGTCCTGGGTGTCTTTCCGGTATTGGGTGTGCCACTTCCTCTAGTCAGTGCCGGTGGTTCATCTTTGATTTCGACAATGGCGGCAATTGGTGTGGTTTTGGCGGTAGAGCGAGATCGCTTGGCCAACCCAGGGCGCGCTAGGCGATGACTAAGTTTTTATTGGCTGGTGGTGGCACAGCTGGGCATGTTAATCCGCTTCTGGCTTTAGCTCAGCAGCTTCGTGCCGAGGGGCATGAAGTTATCGCGCTTGGGACCAAAGAAGGTTTGGAGTCACGTCTTGTTCCAGAACGAGGTTTCGAGCTACTAACCATCCAGAGGTTGCCATTTCCAAGGAAGCCAAATCTGCAAGCCCTGCTTTTTCCATTCAGATTTGCCGCTGCAACCCTTGGTGTGATGAGGTTGATTAGGAAGCACCGCATCGACGCGGTTGTCGGTTTTGGCGGCTATGCCTCAGCCCCGGCATACGTAGCTGCATATCTAGCCCGCAAGCCCCTGGTGATTCATGAAGCCAATGCCAAAGCAGGGATTGCAAACAAGATTGGTGCCAAGCTCACCAAGTTCGTGGCTATTGCTTTTGAGAACAGTGACCTAAGTGGTGCGATAACGGGAATGCCAATCCGCCCCGAGATTATCGAGTCAATTTCAGGTTATGACAAGGGTCAGGCGCGGGTTGAGCTTGGCTTAGATCCATCGCTTCCAACCTTGTTGGTCACGGGTGGGTCATTAGGTGCCAAACGTTTGAATGACGCCGTAGTGGCCGCATTGCCAAAGCTTCGTGCTGCCGGAATTCAGGTGCTGCACATCCTTGGCAATAACTCGGATTTTGCAGCTAAACAAGAGCCCGGTTATTGCTCGATGAATTACTGCGACCGGATGGACGCTGCAATAGCAGCGAGTGATTTTGCTATTTCCAGGGCTGGATCATCTACCGTGGCAGAGTTCAGCGCCGTTGGTTTACCGGCTGTTTATGTTCCCTATCCGGTTGGAAATGGTGAGCAACAATTCAACGCCGTTTCTGTAACCGAGGCCGGTGGCGGGCTGCTTTGTCTTGATCGAGACTTCGATGCCGCCTACATCGAACGGGAGGTTATCCCTCTGATCTCACACTCGGCCACGCTTCGACAGATGGGCCAGAGTGCTAGATCGAAGGGAATTCCTGACAGCACCCTGCGCCTAAGGGATTTGGTAATCGAGTCGGTGAATACTTAGTCAAATGATCAAGCCAGATTACTCACAGCCCGTGCCTCAGAACCTCGGAAAGGTTCACTTTGTTGGTATCGGTGGTTCTGGAATGAGCGGTCTCGCAAGATTGCTCATCGGGATGGGACACCAGGTGACTGGCAGTGACGTTCGTGAAAGCGACAACATCACTCAGCTGCGAGCCCTCGGTGCCAAAATCACAATCGGTCACGATGCCGCAAACCTTGGGGATGCTGACACAGTTGTAGTCACAAGCGCATTGTGGCCGACAAACCCGGAGTATCTGCTGGCCCTTGAAAAAGGCCTACCGGTCCTACACCGCTCAGCCATGCTGGCCCACTTGGCATCCAGCGGCAAACTGATTGCAGTGGCTGGCGCGCATGGAAAGACCACCTCAACGGGCATGGTGGTGACAGGGCTCGATGTCCTCGGCGCTGACCCAAGCTTTGTCAACGGAGGCGTAATTCAGGCCTACGGTGCCTCTAGCGCATTCGGTTCCGGCGAACAATTCGTTATTGAGGCGGATGAGTCCGACAGCTCGTTCCTGCACTACAACACCCACACGGTGCTAATCACCAACGTCGATCCGGATCACCTCGATCACTTTGGCTCACTGGAGGCGTTTGAGGGCGAGTTTGTGAAGTTTGCCAATGCCGCCAGTGACCTAGTTGTCATCTCATCGGATGACCCAGGTGCAGTTCGAGTCACGAAATTACTTCAGCACCACAACGTTCTAACTTTTGGAGAGGCGCAAGGTGCTGATGTTCAAGTTCTAAACATCGATGCCTCCGGACCGAAAGTTAGGTTTTCTCTCTCCTGCCGAGGCGAGACTGTCGACCTAGAGCTAAGCATCCCAGGGGCCCACAATGCATTGAATGCCGCAGGTGCTGTTGCCGTATTGGTAGGCCACGGTTTTGATTTCGTGTCAAGTGCCAAGGCGGTTTCTAAATTCGGTGGCACCGTGCGTCGTTTCGAGCTTCACGGCGAGCATCGGGGTGTCAAGGTTTACGACGATTTTGCCCACCACCCAACCGAGGTTGCCGCCGCTCTAAAGGCGGCAAGGGCAGCTGTGGGCACTGGCAAATTGATCACCGTGTTCCAGCCCCACCTCTACTCAAGAACTCGCATCTTTGCCCAAGAGTTTGCCGAGGCTTTGGCGTTGAGCGATCAGGTTGTGGTGCTGGATGTTTACGCCGCCCGAGAAGATCCAGAGCCGGGTGTAACCGGGGCCTTGATTAGTGACCGGTTCGCCGATCAATCAAAGGTTCACTACGTCCCGCTCTGGGAGGATGCACCCGCCGTGGCTGCCAAGCTAGCCTCTTCTGGTGATTTCATAATGACCATGGGTTGCGGCGATGTCTACAAGATGGTTCCCGAACTTCTCGAGGCACTGAAGAGTTGAAACGTCCTGAAAGAGAGCTGCTGGCCAAGGAGCGCAAGCGCATCTCCAGCCGCACGAAGATGGAAAAACCCAAGTCTTCGCTTGGCCCGTTTGCACTTTTTTCCAGAGCATTCCTAGTGCTTTCGCCACTTGTTTTACTGGGCTTGGTGGCGGCCACTTTCTTTACTCCACTGTTGGCAATCGACAAGATCGTCATCTCGGGAACCGAGCGACTTGAGCCTAAAAAGATCTCTAAGGCACTCGAGTCACTCGATGGACGGCCGCTAACAACCGTTTCCGAAGACGAGGTTGCAGAGCTCCTCGGCGACTTCACCCTCATTGAGACATTCGCCATCCAAGCTGAGCCGCCTCACACCTTGAACGTGAAAATCCGTGAGCGCCAACCCATCGTCGTGCTGGTTCGATCGGGTAAGAACTTCCTCTACGACGCAGCCGGAATCCAGATAGCACAGGCCACTGGGGCTGTGAAGCTGCCCTATCTAAACATCAAGGGCAACCCCAAGGACAATCCTCAGTTCTCAACCGCCATGGAGGTGCTGCTCTCGCTTCCGGTAAAGACCTACCAGCGCGTCTACTCAATTGAGGTTTCCGAGCAGCTAACCACCAAGTTGGTGTTGAAGAAATCAAACATCACAGTGATTTGGGGTGACACCAAGCAGGCGCTGCTGAAAAATGAAGTGCTGATGACCCTGCTGAAGACCGGCCTCAAGGAGTCGGTCGTTGTCGACGTGTCATCTCCTAACGCCCCAGTGGTTACCTACCCAAATTACTGACCAGGTTTGCGACACGCCCGAGCGCATGAGTTCTGATTTGGCCCCAGCGCTCTAACTTCTTCGCGCAATTTGAAAACCTGTTACAAAGTTAAGCCTCAGCCTTAACTTGAGGGTTTTCTTACAAGGAGGCAAAAGTGTCACAGGCACCTAACTATCAGGCAGTAATCAAGGTCGTCGGAGTTGGCGGCGGTGGTGTTAATGCACTCAACCGCATGATCGCATCTGGTCTGCGTGGTGTTGAGTTCGTGGCGGTGAACACTGATGCCCAACAGTTGTTGATGAGTGACGCTGACGTCAAGCTCGACATCGGCCGCGACATCACTCGTGGTTTGGGTGCCGGTGCTGACCCTGAGGTGGGTCGACGTGCTGCAGAGGAGCACGAGAATGAAATTGAGTCTGCCCTGAAGGGTTCAGACATGGTGTTCGTCACCGCCGGTGAGGGCGGTGGAACCGGAACCGGTGCAGCCCCGGTGGTCGCAAGAATCGCACGTCGCCTCGGTGCACTGACTGTTGGTGTAGTAACCAGGCCATTCAACTTTGAAGGTAAGCGTCGCGCCGTTCAGGCCGATGAGGGCATCAAGGCGCTGCGCGCCGAGGTCGACACCCTGATCGTGGTTCCAAACCAGCGATTGCTGGAGATGTCTAACAAGAAGATCTCTGCCATCGAGGCATTCATGACCGCTGATGACGTGCTTCGCGCAGGTGTTCAGGGCATCAGCGATTTGATTGTTGTCCCGGGATTAATCAACCTCGACTTCAACGACGTGAAGTCCGTCATGCAGGGTGCGGGTTCGGCACTTATGGGTATCGGAACCGCTAAGGGTGAGGACCGCGCTGTCCGTGCGGCGGAAATTGCAGTCTCATCACCACTACTCGAAGCAACTATTGAGGGTGCTCACGGAGTTCTGCTACTGATTCAGGGAGCATCCGACCTAGGTCTGCACGAGATCGATGATGCCGCTCGTTTGGTTCAGGAAGCTGTTCACCCCGAGGCCAACATCATCTTTGGTGCAACCATCGAAGACACCCTGGGCGACGAGGTTCGCATCACCGTTATCGCTGCCGGCTTTGATGGCGGCGAGCCAACCTACCGAAAGTTTGACGCTGCAGCGCTTGGCCAGGCTGCCTTGGCCGCCGCCGCTTCAACTGCTGTGACGGCTGAGGCGACTCAGGAGGTCGCTGCGGATGTTAGCGAGGAGTCCGTGGCGCATGAGTTTGCTAACTTCGAGCCAGTCGAAGTTTCGGTGAGTGGCAAGTCAGACAGTGGCTACGGGGACGATCTGGACCTACCAGACTTCTTCCGTTGAATCTAAAAGAGCGTTACGAAAGGGTCCTGGCCGATGTGGCCAGGACCTCTTCGGCTTTTGGCCCTGCGACTTTGATCGTTGTAACAAAAAACCATCCAGCAAACCTCGTTGCAGAGCTCATTGACCTTGGCTGCACGGACGTTGGAGAGAATCGCGATCAAGAGGCAAGTGCGAAGTTCGATCAGACTAATTTGCTTCGGCCAAGCAACAACTTGAACTGGCACTTTATCGGTCAGTTGCAAACCAACAAAGTGAAATCTGTCCTGCGCTACGCAAAAGCTATTCACTCCATAGACCGGCCCTCGCTGGTGCAGGAGCTGGCAAAGCAGCTCGAGAAGCAGCAAAGAGATGTTGAGGGATTCATTGAGCTTAACCTCACCGGAGATCCCGGTCGCGGGGGAGTGCTACCTGAAAATCTGCCCCAGCTCATCGAGCAGGTTTTGGCTGTCCCGGGGATCAAACTCAAGGGGTTGATGGCAGTTGCTGGCCTGAATGAAAATCCAAGGTCTGAGTTTGAGAAGGTTTTGAGGGCCCAAAAAACAATGCTGACTCTCGCACCCGAAGCTGTAGGTCTGTCGATGGGCATGAGTGAGGATTACCTAGTGGCCCTTGAAATGGGCGCGACACACATTCGAGTTGGCTCCAAAATAACGGGCCCAAGAGCCTATTGAGCCTAGTCTTGAAGCAAGCTAAGGAGTTTTCATGGGCGTAATGAATTCAGTAATGACATTCTTCGGATTTGGTGGGTCTGAAGCACCAGTTGCGGACACATCAGCTAAGCCTCGTCCAGTGACTCGTCGTCGATCCTCTGACATGTCAGAGATTGTGACCATTGACCCTCAGTCCTACGCCGATGGCAAGGACGTTGCGGCTAATTTCCGCCAGGGAGTCCCGGTAATCGTGAACATTGCAGCGCTCAGTGAGCCAGAGGCCAAGCGTATGCTCGATTTCATGATTGGACTCAAGGAGGGCCTTGAGGGTTCCCTGAAACGCGTCACCCCAAAGGTTTACTTGCTCACACCAGCTCACGTCGCAATCTCGGACTCTGACTCAGAGGAAGAGACCAGCGAAGACCTTATGAACTAATCCAATGTCTCTCATCGGAGATTTGGTCGCATTCGCGCTGCAAATTTATTTTTACGTTCTGCTTGCTCGATTCATCTCGGATCTAGTGGTAAGCGTGAATCGCTCCTGGCGTCCGCCCGGACTGCTATTGCCAGTATTGGATTTCGTTTACACGATTACCGATCCGCCGTTGAAGTTTGTTCGAGGCTTCATTCCGCCGATTCGACTCGGCCCAGTAGCGCTGGATCTTGCCTTCACGATTGTGCTTATTGCGGTACTTTTCCTAAGAAGTTTGGCAGCCGCCCTTTAGTCAAATAACATGGTGTTCGTTGCTTTGAGCGACC
>CAZQZY010000011.1:0-27950 GCA_964597935.1 uncultured Aquiluna sp.
CGGCCACTGGTCTGCGCCGCCAGAGTGGTTACCAAATTCGTGTGTTGCGCGAGGGAGAGCTGCTGGCTCGTCAAACCGGGCTGATTGACAACAAGGGCCGCCCGGTTCGTGGACTTCCTGCGACCCTGGTCTCCTCGACCATGGATGAGGCCAGGGCAATCTGGCGGGGAGCATTCCTAGCGCACGGCACTATTACCGATCCCGGTCGATCAACCTCGCTAGAGGTCACCGCCCCGGGAAATGAGTCAGCGATGGCGCTCGTCGGAGTTGCCAGAAGATTGGGAGTCGTCGCTAAGGCCCGCGAGGTGAGAAACGTGTTCCGAGTCGTTGTAAGGGACGGAGACGGCATCACTCAGCTTCTCAAGGAGATGGGTTGCGTTGAGCAGCTGAAGAAGTGGGAAGACCTAAAGACTCGTCGCGAGGTGCGCGGAGTAGCAAACCGACTCGCAAATTTTGACGACGCAAACCTAAGAAGAAGCGCGCAGGCGGCTGTCGCCGCGGGAGCGCGTGTGCAGCGGGCTCTGGAGATTCTCGGTGAGGGTGCTCCAGACCACCTCAAGTATGCCGGTGAACTCAGGCTGAAGCATCGGGATGCATCTCTCGATGAGCTTGGTCGTCTAGCCGATCCTCCGATGACCAAAGATGCAATTGCCGGTCGCATTAGAAGGTTGCTCGCGACCGCCGATCGAAAGGCAGCAGACCTTGGAATCCCGGACACCGAGTCCGCCATCAATGACCTTCTAGAGGAATAAAACCTCGCTTTTTCCCGCTTAATCCTCACGAATGGAGACCAAAATGACCTACACCCTTCCAGAACTTGGATACGACTACGCCGCTCTCGAGCCTCACATCTCGGCTCGCATCATGGAGCTTCACCACTCCAAGCACCACCAGGCATATGTGACCGGAGCGAACGCGGCATTGGCGGCCATGGAACAGGCCCGCGCGGAGGGTAACTACGCAAACCTGCCAAAGCTTCAGAAGGATCTGGCTTTCAACCTAGGTGGACACGTGAACCACAGTGTCTTCTGGCAGAACCTCTCTCCAGAGTCGGGGACCCCAGAGGGTGAACTCAAGGCAGCAATCGACGAGTACTTCGGATCTTTCGAGGCCTTCAAGAATCACTTCAGCGCTGCCGCGGTTGGTATTCAGGGATCTGGCTGGGCCTACCTTGCCTGGGATTCACTAGGCAACCGTCTAATCATCGGTCAGATGTACGACCAGCAAGGCAACATTGCCCTTGGCAACGTTCCGCTTCTGATGTTGGACATGTGGGAGCACGCTTTCTACCTTGACTACCAGAACGTAAAGGCTGACTACGTGAAGGCATTTTGGAACATCATCAACTGGGAGGATGTTGCGAAAAGATTTGCCAGCGTAAAGGTGGCATCTCGCTCGCTACTGCTAGGCTAATCCGGTCCGCCCAAAGGCGCGTGGAGCACTAATTAATTCACTTTTCCCAGAAACTGGAGAACTCCCGTGACTCGTATTGGTATCAATGGTTTTGGCCGCATTGGACGTAACTACCTCCGTGCCGCACTAGCCCAGAATTCCGAGCTTGAGATTGTTGCAGTAAATGACCTGTCTGACCCTAAGGGTCTTGCCCACCTGCTGAAGTATGACTCCGTAACCGGACGTCTAGACGCAGCAGTATCCGTTGAGGGAGACAGCATCATCGTCAACGGCAAGGCCATCAAGGTGCTTGCTGAGCGAGACCCAGCGAACCTGGGCTGGGGCGACCTAGGAGTTGACATCGTCATCGAGTCAACCGGCCGCTTCACCGATGCAGCTGATGCTAAGAAGCACATCGAGGCGGGAGCCAAGAAGGTAATCATTTCCGCACCGGCCACCGGTGAGGACGCAACCTTCGTGATCGGTGTAAACGAGCACCTGTACGACTCATCGAAGCACCACATCATCTCCAACGCTTCCTGCACCACCAACTGCCTTGCACCGCTGGCAAAGGTGTTCAACGACAAGTTCGGAATCAAGAACGGTCTGATGACCACCGTGCACGCTTACACAGCTGACCAGAACCTGCAGGATGGCCCGCACTCAGATCTTCGCCGCGCTCGTGCCGCAGCGATCAACATCGTGCCTTCAACCACTGGAGCTGCCAAGGCTATTGGCCTTGTGCTACCAGAGCTGAAGGGCAAGCTAGATGGCTTCGCGCTTCGTGTTCCAGTTCCAACCGGCTCAATCACTGACCTAACCCTGGTGTCTGAGAAGCCTGTAACCGTAGATGAGATCAAGGCTGCCTACAAGGCTGCTGCCGAGGGACCGCTGAAGGGTGTGCTGCTATACACCGAGGACCCAATCGTTTCCTCTGACATCGTCACCGACCCACACAGCTCGATCTTCGATGCTGGCCTGGTTCGCGTGATCGACAACACCGTCAAGCTTTCCAGCTGGTACGACAACGAGTGGGGTTACTCCAACCGCCTGGTTGAGCTAACCGCTTTGGTTGCATCTAAGCTCTAATGCTCAGGACCATCAAGGGCCAGTCTTTCGCTGGCAAGCGAGTAATTCTGCGCTGCGACCTAAACGTCCCAATTAAAGACGGTCAGATCACTGATGATGGTCGCATCCGAGCATCTCTGCCAACTATCAAGCTGCTGGTTGAACAGGGAGCATCGGTTGTGATTTGCTCGCACCTTGGTCGCCCAGAGGGTGCCCCGGAAGCCAAGTACTCGCTCGCACCGGTTGCCGAACGCCTCGAGCAGCTGCTGGGACAGCCAGTTGTGTTTTCCGAGGAAACCGTTGGCCCGAAAGCTAAAGCAGCAGTCAAGATGCTTGCCTCTGGGGGAGTAGCACTTCTGGAGAACCTAAGGTTCAACCCAGGAGAGGCGTCGAAAGACTCCGCAGAGCGGTCCGCTTTTGCCGCCGAGCTTGCTGAGCTTGGAGATCTCCTAGTTTCGGACGGATTTGGGGTGGTGCACCGCAAGCAGGCAAGCGTCTATGAACTAGCTCAGCAATTGCCAAGCTATGCGGGCCTATTGATCAGCACAGAACTAGATATCCTTACTCGACTCACCGACTCACCGGAGCGACCATATGCCGTTGTGCTCGGTGGCTCCAAGGTTTCAGACAAGCTAGGTGTCATCGGGCATTTGCTTCCTAAAGTCGACAAGCTGCTAATCGGTGGTGGCATGGTGTTCACCGTCCTTGCTGCTCTTGGTCACAAGGTAGGAAAGAGCTTGCTTGAAGCCGACCAGATTGAGACCGTGAGGGGATTCCTCGCCCAGGCCAAAGAGCTTGGCGTTGAGGTTATCTTGCCAACCGACATCGTGGTCGCAAGCAGCTTCTCACCTGATGCGGATTATGAAGTAGTTCCTGCTAATGCAATCGAGAGTTCACGGTTTGGTGCTGACGGCATGGGCCTCGACATCGGTCCTGAGAGCGGGCGAGTCTTTGCAGCAGCCGTTTCTGAGTCAAGGACAGTGTTCTGGAATGGTCCGATGGGCGTATTTGAATTCCCTAACTTTGCCGGTGGCACCAAGTCGGTAGCTGAAGCGCTGTTGAAGGTCTCCGGGCTGGGAGTTGTCGGAGGTGGCGACAGTGCTGCAGCGGTTCGTGCTCTTGGTTTTGATGAAAGCAAATTTGGCCACATCTCCACTGGTGGTGGAGCATCCCTTGAGTATTTAGAGGGTAAAACCCTTCCTGGACTGGAGGTCCTGAATGACTAAGCGAATTCCTTTTATCGCGGGCAACTGGAAGATGAACCTGGATCACCTCCAGGCGATCGCCCTGATTCAGAAGCTGTCTTGGACCCTCAGTGACGCCGATCACGACTTTTCCAAGGTTGAGGTCTGCGTTTTCCCACCCTTTACCGACCTTAGAAGTGCCCAAACCTTGATTGACGCCGAGAAGTTTGAGGTGAAGCTTGGCGCACAGGATCTTTCAAAGCACGACTCCGGTGCATTCACGGGGGAGATTTCTGGGGCATTCCTCTCCAAGCTTGGAGTTAGCTACGTGCTAATCGGTCACTCCGAGCGCAGGCAGTACCACGCCGAGGGTGACGATGTTGTGCGCGACAAGGTTGCGGCGGCTTGGAAGCACAATCTGGTTCCAGTTATCTGCGTCGGTGAGACCCTCGAAGAACTTGAGTCGCAGGGTCAGAGCGCAGTACCAGTTAGACAGACGCTTGCTGCTCTGGCTGGTCACGAGACCATTGGTGAGTTTGTTATTGCTTACGAGCCAGTATGGGCAATCGGAACAGGCAAGGTGGCATCACCTGTGGAGGCCGAAGAGGTTGCAAAGGCAATTCGATCCGCACTGCAGGAAAACTTTGGTGACGAGGTTGCTCAAAGCCGCATCCTCTACGGCGGCTCCGTCAAGGCCAATAACGTAGCCGGATTCTTGGCATCGGGCGAGGTTGACGGAGTTTTGGTTGGTGGTGCGAGCCTTGATGCCGATGAGTTCGCTGGTATAGCGCGCTTCCAAAAGCACATAGTTCTATAATTTGACAGTCTTATTGAAAAGAGTTTTTTATGGCTGCCCTGCAAACTGCGCTTCTAGTGCTGCTGGCAATTACTAGCACCCTTCTGATTCTTATGATTCTGCTTCACAAGGGTCGCGGTGGCGGCGTCGCTGACATGTTCGGTGGCGGTATGACCTCATCCATGAGCTCTTCCGGCGTTGCGGAGCGAAACCTCAACCGCATCACCATCGTGCTGGCCCTGGTTTGGGTAACCGTAATCATCATCCTCGGCCTATTCACAAGATTTGGATGGGCTGCGTGAGCAATTCAGCTTCAATTCGCGGAGCCCGTGTGGGCGCTGGCCCAATGGGTGAGCAGGATCGCGGTCACAAGGTTCCCCGCATCACTTTGAGCTTCTACTGCTCTAACGGTCACGAATCTCACCCAATGTTTGCAGCTTCCGCAAATGCTGAGGATCTTCCAACCGAGATCGACTGCCCAAACTGCGGTCTTCCAGCTGGGACTGACAAGTCAAACCCTCCGATGGTTGCAAAGATTGAGCCCTACAAGACCCACCTTGCCTACGTCAAGGAACGTCGCACTGACGAAGAGGCATCAGAGATCCTGAATGACGCCTTGACCGCTATTCGTGAGCGCCGTGAGCGTGCTGCCGCAGCCGCTAAAGCGCGCGGCTAAGTTCTGAATCAATAAACCATCGGGTCAGCTCCTGACCCTTCACCTTGCCAACCGGCAACTCGCAATCAGACCCAAGCGCGCACCTCACAGCATCTGCCTTCGCGCTACCCGATGCCACGAACCAAACCTCTTGCGAGCGGTTCAGGGCATCGAAGCTAAGACTCAAGCGTTGAGCCGGCGGTTTGGGGGAGTCGGGCTCTGCCACAACTAGCTCACCCGTAAGCGCGTGACCGGGAAACAAGCTTGCGATGTGACCATCAGGGCCCATGCCGAGAATCGTGATGTCAAAACGGGGTTCTGGTCCCAGTTTGGATTTGAGTTCCAGTTCGAATTGGTCACGGGCACTCTCGAGATCGAGAGTGTTGTTCGGGTATCGAATCAGGTATCTCTCAAGCCCCGGCCATGCCTCAAGACCTTGAAATTCGTTTCGATCCGCATCGCCTAAATCAACAAAGCGCTCATCACCAAAAACGAATGTGACGGGCAACTCACCCTCGACCAGTCTTCCAAACTCGCGAATAACTTCGATTCCGAGGGTGCCACCGGTGAGAGCGACTAACTTGTGAGTCTGGTCTTTGGTTATCTGTGAATAGAGCTCATTGGCTACGAAAAGCGCAACCTCTGCGGGGGTGCTTAGAACTTGCGGTTCACTCATTAGGCGAGAAAACCCATAAGAACTTCACCGAAAACTTCATCCTCACCGAGGTAACGCATGTCCTCAACAAGACAGTCCTGATCCGATCTCCGGGGGAGAAGGACCGAGCTCTCCGGAGAGCCGGTTTGGCGAATGGTTGCCACCTGGTCAGGCCGATGGACGCTGAGCTCACCGTCAGCAAACTCAACCTCGACGCCAAAGATGCCATGCACCAATGCGCCTTGAAACTCAGTTTTCTTCTGCGCTCTAACGCCAAGGCGCTGCCCCAGCCACATCGCAAGTAGGTCAGCGCTTGGAGAGTTGTCGCTACCTATTACAGTTACTGACTTCACCGACCTGGCCTGATGAAGTTCAAACAGTGCTGCCAGCTGTGCCCTCCAGAGGGTGATTCTGGTCCAAGCCAGATCGCCGTCTCCTGGTCGGTAACTTTTGGCGAACTCAACCAAGAACTCACGGCTGTTTGGTTGCAATGCCGAATCAATCAGCCTTCTTGACGCAATTTGTCCGATCGGAGTCATCGCCGGAGCCGGAGAGCAGGAGGAGGGCCACCATGCCACGACAGGGGCATCCGGCAGAAGTAGACCGGTAACTAGAGATTCTTGGTTGCTGGCGGCATCTCCGAAAGCTTTGAGGACAATCACCTCAGAGGCTCCCGCATCGCCACCAACTCGAATTTGTGCATCGAGCTGGTCTGCTTCCTCGGAGCTAGCAGCATCGGCCAGCACAATAATTCTGGAGGGGTGCATCCTCGATGCACCATTGGCCGCCTTGATGGCGGCTTCAATGTGTTCGAGATCGGTTTGAATCACCAGAGTCAGAACGCGGCCAAGCGCAACAACTCCACCAACATCTCGTAGCTCTTGAAGTTTCTTACTGATCTTGGGAACAGTGGTGTTTGGAATATCAACGATCATGGTCGCCTCCAAGCTCTGCCATCGAGCTCGAGCATTCGGTGCGCAGAGTCCGGGCCCCAACTACCCGGGGCGTAGGACTCGGGCTTGGAATTCTGTTCCCAGTAGCTCACGATTGGATCGAGAATTTCCCAGGAGAGCTCAACCTCGCGCTGCCTTGGAAAAAGCGGTGGCTCGCCGAGCAGAACATCGAGAATCAAGCGTTCGTAGGCCTCAGGACTGTCCTCGGTGAAAGCGTGACCGTAGCCAAAGTCCATTGTCACATCGCGAACCTGCATGCTTGGGCCGGGAACTTTTGAACCAAAACGAATGGTGACACCCTCGTTCGGCTGAACCCTGATCACAAGTGCATTCTCACCCAGCAGCGCTGTCTGCTCTTTGGCGAAAAGCTGCTGGGAGGCACGCTTGAATACCACGGCAATTTCTGTGACCCTTCGGCCAAGTCGTTTGCCGGCGCGGAGGTAGAAGGGGACTCCGGACCAGCGCTCGGTGTCGACGTCCAGCCTGAAGGCGGCAAAAGTCTCGGTCTTGGATTCAGGATTGATGCCGTCTTCCTCCAAGAAGCCCAGCACCTGTTCGCCACCTTGCCAACCACCGAGGTATTGACCTCTCGCGGTGTGCTTTGAAAGGTCTTGCGGTAGCTTCACAGCTGCGAGCACCTTTTCCTTCTCCGCTCTGAGGTCTGCAGCATCAAAGCTGGCTGGCTGCTCCATCGCGGTCAAGGCCAAAAGCTGCAGCAGGTGGTTCTGAATTACATCTCGGGCAGCACCGATTCCGTCGTAGTAACCGGCCCTGCCGCCTATTCCAATGTCCTCCGCCATGGTGATCTGGACGTGGTCAATGTGATCTCGATTCCAGATTGGCTCGAACATCTCATTTGCGAAGCGAAGAGCAAGGAGGTTCTGCACGGTCTCTTTGCCCAGGTAGTGATCGATTCGGAAGACCGAGTCGGCGGGGAACACCCGCTCCACTACCTCGTTCAGTTCCCTCGCCGTCTTGAGATTTGAACCAAATGGCTTTTCAATCACGACTCGTCTGAACTCGCCTGGTTTTGCATCGGCCAGGCCCGCCTTTTCGAGCTGGTTAACCACGAGTGGAAAATCCCGCGGTGGGATGGAGAGATAAAAGGCGTGATTCCCAGCGGTGCCGCGCTCGCGGTCCAACTCATCAACGGTTCGCTTGAGTTCGGCGAACGCCTGAGGATCATCGTGTCGCCCCGAGACGAAACGAATTCCTTGAACCAACTGCTCCCAGACCGAATCTGACCACGGCGTTCTAGCGTGAGCCTTCACGGCGTCATAGACGACTGATTCGAAGTCTTGTTTTGACCAATCTCTGCGGGCGAATCCAACCAGCGAGAACGCTGGAGGCAGCAGTCCACGGTTAGCCAAATCGTAAACCGCCGGCATCAACTTCTTTCGAGATAGATCACCGGTAACGCCGAACATGATCAGACCACTCGGGCCTGCAATCTTGTGAAGGCGTCTATCTCTGGGATCGCGCAGCGGATTTGAGGCCATTAGGCAATTGCCTTCTTCAAAAGCTCGAGATCGGAGAGTGGATTAGATAGCTTCAGCGAAAGGACCGGAAGACCATTTGCCTCGAGGACGCGGGCATCACCTGCGGCCTGAGCGGCAATCAGAGTCCCGAAACTAAAGGGTCTGCCTTCGATTTCGAGATCGTTTTCAACCTCGTGCGTGAGCTGCAGGAAGATTCCCTGCTTTGGTCCGCCCTTGTGGTACTGACCGGTGGAGTGCAAGAACCTTGGTCCCCAGCCAAAGGTCACTGGTCGGGAGGTTTTGGCAGCAATCAGGTTTCTCAGCTCCTCAAACTGCGGATACGCTTCGCGGTTCAGGTAGGCGTGAATCGAAATGTAGCTTGATTGATTCGCAAGGCTCAGAAGTTGCTCCAGTGCTGAGTCCACGGTCTGGGCAGTGAGTTCGAAACCGTAGGCGTTTGCCGCAACACCTCGGTCAGTGAAGTCCGGGTCAGAAACCTCAGCGGGGGAGTCGAGCAGCTCACGAGCAGCGACCTTGGCGGACTCGACATTTGGCTGGTCAAATGGGTTGATGCCAAGGAGGTAGCCCGCGATCGCGGTGGCATACTCCCAGAGGAGGAATAGCTCACCCAATTCGCCGAAGAAGGTCACATCTTCAGACTGAGTATCTCGATTGGCAAACCTTGTAACCAACACATCCGATGCCGGCTTTGCCAACTCTGGCGCGGAAGCGGAGACGACGACTGGGAGGGTGCCCAGATCTTCCTTGCCAGTACTCTCGGCGACCAGCTGCTCCACCCAGTCTCCAAAGCCAAGAAGTTCAGCCGAATCCACCAGGAACTTGTCTTTGAACCCAATCTCTGCTGGCGTTCTGACCAAGCAAGCGGCCAACCAAAGTGCAGGGTTGTCCACAGCGTCCGAGGCGAGTTCCGCGTCAGCGCGCTTGGCTGAGGCAAGCAGTGAGGCGATATCAGCCCCTGCGAGACCTGAGGGGACTAAACCGAAGGCGGTCAGTGCGGAGTATCGGCCACCTACATTCGGATCTGCGTTGAATACGCGGTAGCCGGCTTCGCGCGCTGCTTTGTCAAGCGGAGAACCAGGATCGGTTACGATTACGATCCGAGTCACTGGGTCAATGCCAGCTGCCGTGAAGGCTGCCTCAAATGCTCGCTTCTGAGAGTCGGTCTCTACGGTGGATCCAGACTTGGACGAGACCACCACCACGGTTCTCTCGAGCTCGCGAACGGCACTGCGAACCTGAGAAGGGTCAGTGGAGTCAAGAACTACGAGCGCTACCTTGGCATTTTTGGTGATTACCTCGGGTGCTAATGAAGATCCACCCATGCCACAGAGTACGAAGCGGTCAATGCCCTGGGCTCGAAATTCGTCGCGTAGCTTGAGAATCTCTGGCACCAAGCCAAGTGATATCTCGGCAGATTCGACCCAGCCAAGACGAATACTTGCCTCGGGCTGAGCCTCAGGTCCCCATAGCGTCGAATCCTTTGCGCGGATTCGGGAAGCTACCTCAGCCGAGGCTAGGTCCCGAACAACCTTTGCTAGCTCAGAGTGCTTCGGTGAGACGGAGAGCTTCACTTGGCTGCCTCCAGCGCAGCTGCAACGGATGCGACTAATTCGTCCCAAGATGCGATGAACTTCTCAACACCCTCTTTTTCCAAAAGGTCCGTCACGTCATCAAAGTCGACGCCTGCGACCGAAAGCTCAGCCATGAACGCACTAGCGTCCTCCAGCTTTGGCTCGATGGTGTTGCCGGTCACCTTGCCGTGGTCCGCCATGGCCATAAGTGTCTTCTCCGGCATGGTGTTTACAAGCTGCGGTGCGACTAGCTCCGACACATAAAGAGTGTCAGGCAGGTTTGGATCCTTGACGCCGGTTGACGCCATCAGTGGTCGCTGCGCATTAGCGCCTTTGGCGGCCAAAGCCTCCCACCTTGGTCCCTGGATGCTCTCCAGGAATAGGCCGTAGGCAAGCCTCGCATTAGCTAGCGCTGCCTTGGAGTTCAGATCGCTGCGGCCCAGTGCGGAAAGGCGCTTGTCAACCTCGGTGTCTACTCGTGAGACGAAGAATGAGGCTACCGAGTGAATCTTGGAGAGGTCGTGACCAGCCTGGCTTGCCTTCTCTAGGCCGGCCAGGTATGCGTCGATAACCTCTGCATAACGCTCGGTCGAGAAAATCAAGGTGACGTTCACCGAGATGCCGTGTGCGATTACCTCAGTAATGGCTGGCAAGCCGGCCTTGGTGGCTGGAATCTTGATCATCACATTCTCTTTGCCCACCAGCTTGTAAAGCTCTAGCGCTTGAGAGATTGTGCCCTGAGTGTCGTGCGCCAGCCCTGGCTCAACCTCGATAGAGACTCGGCCATCAACACCCTTTGATTCGCGGTAAAGCGGAGCGAAGATATCGCAGGCGTCTGCTACGTCCTTGGAAGTGATTTGGGCAATTGCCTCGCTCGCGGTAGCGCCCTTTTGAGCTTGGGCCGAGATGGCTCCCTGGTAGGAACTGCCCTTGAGCGCTGCAGCAAAGATGGTTGGGTTTGTGGTCACACCGCGAACCGAATAGTTCTGAATCAGGTCGACAAGGTTGCCGGATTCGATTCGGTCTCGGGAGAGGTCATCAAGCCAGATTGAAACTCCGGCTTTTGTTAGTTCTGCAAGCGTGTTCATGTTGATTAGTTACCTTTGATCGACTTCTTTACGGCAGCTACTACTGCCTCGGTGGTGATGCCAAACTCACGGTAAAGAGTTTGGTAGTCGGCACTGGCACCGTAGTGGTCGATGCCGATGGCAACTCCCTGGTCGCCAATAAACTCGCGCCATCCCAAAGTGAGCCCCGCTTCAATCGAGACCCTGGCCTTTAGGTCGGCTGGGAGAACCTGGTCACGGTAACTCTGTGGTTGCTCCTTGAACCACTCGACGCAAGGCATCGAGACAACATTCACAGCAATACCCTCTTCAGCCAAGCGCTGCTGTGCCTCAAGGGCAAACTGCACTTCGCTACCGGTTGCGATGACAACGGCCTGAGGATTTGACACTTCTGAAAGCACGTAGCCACCCTTGGCAACCAATTCGGCAGCTGCAAACTTGGTGCGATCGACAACCGGAAGGTTCTGTCTCGTGAGCACGATTCCGGCGGGGTTGTTCTTGCGACGGAGGATCTCAAGCCATGCCACAGCGGTCTCATTGGCATCGGCTGGCCTGACGACATCTAAACCGGGAATCGCGCGCAGAGCGGTGAGGTGCTCGATTGGCTGGTGGGTTGGTCCATCCTCACCGAGAGCAACTGAGTCGTGGGTCCAAACAAAGGTGCTTGGAATGCCCATCAGGGCTGCCAGTCTCACAGCAGGGCGCATATAGTCGGAGAACACCAGGAAGGTGCCACCAAATACTCTGCTACGTCCCGAGAGGGTGATGCCGTTGAGGATCGCTCCCATGGCGTGCTCACGCACACCGAAGTGCAGAATGCGACCGGCGGGTTTCGGGCTCCAATGCTTGGTTTGCCACTTTGCAGGGACGAAAGAACCGCCTCCCTCAATCGTGGTGTTGTTGCTCTCGGCAAGATCTGCCGAGCCACCCCAAAGCTCTGGGAGCTTGGCTGCTAGCGCGTTGATTACCTTGCCGGATGCGGCACGAGTCGCGATTTCGGTCCCTGCTTCAAACTTTGGCAGTGCCGATGAGATGTCAGCTGGGAGGTCGCCGCTTTCCAAACGCGCGAGTAGCTTTGCTGCCTCAGGGTTTGCTGCTTTCCACTGATCAAATTTCTGATTCCAGTTCTGCTTCAGACCCTCGCCCTTGGTGACGAGGGTTCTGGTGTGATTGATTACTGCTTCGCTGACTTCAAAGCTCTTCTGAGGGTCAAAGCCCAGCGCCAGCTTTAGTCCCGCCAATTCCTCGGCACCTAACTTGGAACCGTGGATCTTGCCGGTGTTTTGCTTCTCTGGCGATGGCCAGCCGATGATCGTGCGCAGCGTGATCAGGGTTGGCTTATCAGTCTCAAGTTGAGCCTGGGAGATTGCTTCGTAGAGAGCGTGCACGTCCTCTTTGTAACCACCCTTGCGCCAGTCAACCTCTAGGGTCTGCCAGCCGTAGGCACGGTAGCGAGCTGCAACATCCTCAGTGAAGGAAATGTTGGTGTCGTCCTCGATGGAGATCTGGTTAGCGTCATAAATGACAATCAGATTTCCTAGGCCAAGGTGTCCTGCGATTGAAGCGGATTCAGCGCTGACACCCTCCTGAAGGTCTCCGTCACCGGCGATTACATAAACCCTGTGATCAAAAATGCTCTCGCCAGAATTGTCGCCATCGAAAAGCTCGCGCTCAAATCGCTGTGACATCGCGAAGCCGGTTGCTGATGCAAGGCCTTGACCCAGTGGTCCGGTGGTGATCTCAACACCCTTGGTGTGGCCAAATTCGGGGTGGCCAGGAGTGAGCGAGCCCCAGGTTCTGAGAGCTTTGATGTCATCTAGTTCAAGCCCAAAACCACCCAGGTAGAGCTGGTTGTAGAGAGTCAAGGATGAATGTCCGGCGGAGAGAATAAAACGGTCTCTTCCTGCCCAACGATCATCACTTGGGCAGTGTCGCATTACCTTCTGAAAGAGCAGGTATGCAACCGGAGCGAGGGAGATTGCGGTGCCGGGGTGTCCGTTGCCGACTTTCTCAACGGCATCCGCTGCCAAAACTTTGGCGGTCTTTACCGCCAGGTCATCTAGTTCAGTCCATTCCAACAATTAAAAAGTTTCCAATCTTGAGGCTTTTTCAATGGGGGAGATGACGGGGCGGCGATGCTCCGAATTTGCTTTGAAGTCTATACCTTCGGACTCCGAGCATGCGCAGGATGATTAGACTTGTTCGGATGTCAGCCCCCGCAAAATCCAAGCCAACTTTTGGCGCGAAGCTTCGCGCCTATTTTGCGCTAACAAAGCCGCGGGTAATCGAACTGCTACTGATCGCTACCGTACCAACGATGATTCTCGCAGCGAGCGGGATTCCGCCGGTCAATCTGATGCTTGCAACACTGATCGGTGGCGCACTGAGCGCCGGCAGCGCGAACGCCTTCAACTGCTACATCGATGCCGACATCGACAAGATCATGGGGCGAACTAAGAATCGCCCACTGGTGACTGGAGAACTCACAAAAGCAGAAGCTCTCTGGTTTGCATGGGGCATCGGCGCGCTTTCGGTTGTTTGGCTTTGGTTGACCGTGAATCTACTCAGCGCCCTGCTATCACTTGCAGCCATCCTGTTCTACGTCTTCGTTTACACCCTCGGCCTAAAGCGTCGAACTCCGCAGAACATCGTTTGGGGTGGAGCTGCCGGAGCCATGCCAGCGCTGATTGGCTGGGCCGCTGTCACCAATGAAGTCTCCCTGACTGCCTGGATTTTGTTTTTGATTATTTTCCTGTGGACCCCGCCGCACTACTGGCCACTGTCGATGCGCTACCTCGATGACTACCGCGAGGCTGGTGTCCCGATGCTTCCGGTAGTTGCAAAGAATGAGGTTGTCGGAAGGCAGATCATTCTCTACGCCTGGGCTTACCTAGCGGCGACCCTGCTCCTCATTCCAATCGCCGGCATGGGCATCACCTACACCGCGGTAGCCGTGATTGCTGGTGCTTGGTTTACCTGGGAGTCCCACCGCCTCTACGCCGAGGCGAAAGCTGGGATTCCAAAAAATCCAATGCGGCTATTCCACGGATCGATTTCTCACCTAACGCTGTTGTTTTTGGCGATTGCAATCGATCCGCTACTGCCTTTCTAGTTCGAAATCTCTTTCAGTCGGGCCAGGGCTTCTAGGCGCTCGGCGGCGTGATCGACTATCGGAGCGGGGTAGCCCTTAGCCAAACCATCCACCAACAGCCAAGGCTGGTGGACTTTTGATCCCGGGATGTGTGCAAGCTCGGGAATGTACTTTCTGACATAGTCGCCATTTGGATCAAACTTCTCGCCCTGAGTGATGGGGTTGAAAACTCGGAAGAATGGGGAAGCGTCGGTGCCGCAACCCGCTGTCCACTGCCAGCCATGCGAATTTGAAGCGGGATCAAAATCAGTGAGAAGCTCTTCAAAATGGCGAGCGCCGACCTGCCATTCGAAGTGCAGGTCTTTGACTAAAAAGCTGGCCACGATCATTCGAGCGCGGTTATGCATCCATCCAGTCTGTGCCAACTGTCGCATCGCGGCGTCAACGATTGGGTAGCCGGTTCTCCCACTCTTCCATGCCTCAAGAAGCGATTGGTCTGAATCTGGATCCGCATATCGCATTTTGGCAAAGCGCTGGTCTAGATACTGGTCATAACTGTGGGGATTGTGAAACATCACATCTGCGTAAAACTCTCGCCAGGCAATTTCTTTGCGGAATACCTCTGCACCCTCGCCCCCTGGCAGCATAGAAAGAATCGTCCTTGGGTGAATCTCGCCGTGAGCAAGAGCGTGGGAGAGGTGCGAGGTGCCTCCCAGATCGGTTCTATCCCGGTTGTTGTGATAGCCATGAACCCGTTGCTCGATAAAGCGCCGAAGGGTTCTGAGTGCATAGTCCTCACCGGCTTTGATGGGAAATGGCGGCTCCGATTCAAGTGGTGGGATTGGCCCACCCACAAGGTCAAAAGTTTTCGCGCTCGATAGATCTACCGGAACGGGTTTGGGTGCAGGTCTTTCCGACCAGCGACGATAGAACGGTGTGTATACCTTGAGAGGGCTTCCATCGTCTTTTCTTATCTCACCCGGAACCACCGCATAGTTTGAACCAACTAGGTGCAGTGCGATTCCTGCGTTATACAAAGCCTCAGCTAAGTTGCTCTGCCAGAGCATCCCGAGGGTGTCGTAGTTGCGCGTGGCATAAACAGCTGCAATCTGCTGGTCGTTCAAACGAGCCACGAAGCTGTCGATGCTTCCAAATACTCCAAGCCCCACAGGAAGCTTCTTTTTTAGAGCCCTGAGCGAGGCCGTGAGCGAGTGGGCCCGGATTGGGGAGAGTGAGTCGAAGTTCTCAGGCAGGCAAAAGGCGAAACCTAGTTCGTGCTGACTGGCAGCACTCAGTGCTTCGTTGTCAGCGACCCTGAGGTCCCTGGTGAAAAGGTGTACAACCCTCATTTAGCTTTTTTGCTGGTGAGCCAATAGAAGGTGACCATTGAGCTCAAGACAGCTGCTCCTAACATGTGAAGTGCAACCAAAAATGGTGGCACTCCAGTCCTGGCCTGGATAACTCCAACAATGGCCTGGATGCAGGTGGCAATAAACAGCAGCGCGAGCGCTCTGGTGGGGTAGTTCTTCAAACCCGGAGCGCTCCGCCACTGTGCAATCAGGGCCACGGCAATCAATCCAGCCATCAAATACCCGGGATAGGAGTGGTAGTGCTGCCAAATCTCAAGATCCAAACCATTGCGCGGGGTATCAACATCGCCAGCGTGCGGGCCTGCCCCTGTCACCAGAACCCCAATAAGGATGGTCACCGCCGAAACAATCGCAATCGGCCAGCGAAGCGAGTAAGCAACTGGGGACACGGCTGACATCGATTTAGGTAGCGCTCGGAAAACCAGAACCGAGGCAAGAGCAATCAGGTAGGAAGAAACTACGAAGTGCAGGCCAACTATCCAAGGGTTGAGCTGAGTCAAGACGGTTATGCCACCCAAGACCGCCTGCCCAATAATCCCCAATCCCAAGCCGAAAGCGGGGACCAGGGTTGAACGGCAAAGTGCCTTGTTTGCACGGTAGATAAAGGTCCCCACCGTGTAAACGGTGATGACAAGAATTAGAACCCACAAAGCGATGAGGTACCACTGAACACCCTGGATAACCATCAGTACGAAGGAAACCACCAGCAAAACCATGTTCGCAAAGAAGGTGATGGTCACACCCAGCAGGGCCTTCTTTGCTGGATGGGTCCTGAAGATTGTGATAAAGGTCAGCAGTGCAACAACCAGCAGCACGATGGTGAGCAGCCGATTGCCAAACTCGATAATGCCGTGGATACCCATTTCTGGGGTCGAGACGATTGATTCAGCTGTGCACTTTGGCCACGTCGGACAGCCCAGGCCGGAGGCGGTGAGGCGAACCAAGCCTCCCGTGACAACGATCAAAATCTGGGTTGCGAGTGACAACCAAACGTAGAGTCGCACTCTTTTGGCAGCAACGATCCTGTCGAACCAAATCGACTTGATGAATTTCACGCTTCAATACCTCAACTTAGGTCACCCTAAGTGGTTGCCAGCCGGTATGACTGTTAACCTTTTAGGGTCTGCTTCAAGTCTCTCACGCTCCCTCGGTTTGGAATAACCGCGGGGCATTGAGGTTGAAACAGTTTGAAAATCAGGAGGTTTTGTGGCCGAGAAAATCATTGACCGCCCCGAGTTAGATGACTTGGGGAACTACGAGTTTGGTTGGTCTGACAAAAACGATGCTGGTGCATCGGCTCGTCGTGGAATCAACGAAGAGGTAGTTCGGGATATCTCGGGCAAAAAGGACGAGCCAGACTGGATGCTGGAGCGTCGCCTGAAAGGTTATGAGTTCTTCCTAAAGAAGCCGATGCCTTCCTGGGGTTCGGACCTATCAGGTATCGACTTTGACAACATCAAGTACTTCGTTCGCTCAACTGAGCGTCAGGCCCAGAGCTGGGAAGACCTTCCGGACGACATCCGCAACACCTACGAGCGCTTGGGAATCCCAGAGGCAGAGCGCCAGCGTCTAGTTGCTGGTGTCGCCGCTCAGTATGAGTCTGAGGTTGTGTACCACCAGATTCGTGAGGATCTCGAGGAGCAGGGAGTCATCTTCCTTGACACCGACACTGCTCTCAAGGAGCACCCTGAAATATTCAAGGAGTACTTCGGCACCGTAATTCCTGCCGGGGACAACAAGTTTGCCGCGCTAAACACCGCGGTTTGGTCTGGTGGATCATTCGTGTATGTGCCAAAAGGCGTCCACGTCGAGATCCCGCTTCAGGCATACTTCCGAATCAACACCGAGAACATGGGTCAGTTCGAGCGCACCCTGATCATCGCGGACGAGGACTCCTACGTTCACTACATCGAAGGCTGCACCGCGCCGATTTACCAGTCCGACTCGCTCCACTCAGCCGTGGTGGAGATCATCGTGAAAAAGGGTGCTCGCGTTCGCTACACCACCATTCAGAACTGGTCCAACAACGTCTACAACCTGGTTACCAAGCGTGCCATTGCGCACGAGGGTGCAACCATGGAGTGGATTGACGGCAACATCGGGTCAAAGGTCACCATGAAGTACCCGAGCGTCATTCTGGCTGGAGAGCACGCCAGGGGAGAGACCCTCTCAGTTGCCTTTGCAGGAGAGGGGCAGCACCAGGATGCCGGTGCCAAGATGATCCACCTAGCCCCTTACACCACAAGCTCGATTGTCTCCAAGTCAATCGCTCGTGGCGGCGGAAGAACCAGTTACCGCGGCGAGATCCGAGTCAACCCAGGTGCCCACCACTCAGCCAATACGGTTCGCTGTGACGCTTTGCTGGTGGACACAATCTCCCGCTCCGACACCTATCCGGCAAACGACATTCGCGAGGATGACGTTTCGATGGGTCATGAGGCAACCGTCTCTCAGATTTCTGCTGAGCAGCTTTTCTACCTTCAGTCCCGCGGCATGCCGGAGGATGAGGCCATGGCAATGATCGTGCGTGGCTTTATCGAGCCAATCGCTAAAGAATTGCCGATGGAGTATGCGCTCGAGCTGAACAAGCTGATTGAGATGCAAATGGAAGGCGCGGTCGGCTAATGACTCAGCACGGTATCAAAGAGCACAGCCACGGCAACGTCCCAATTCAGACTAGGTCTGAGCGCCCGCGTTCAACCTCGGTTTCTGATTTCGAGCCAATCTCAAAGCTTCAGGAGATTTGGCGCTACCTACCTGCTGAGAAGCTTCGCGGCCTGGACGGCGAAGTTATGGGCGAGATTGATATCTCCAGCATCGATCTCAAGCTCGTCGAGGGTGTGAAGTCATACGAGGTTGATTCAACTGACTCGGTGGTTGGCCAGGCCGGACTTCCCGAGGACAGGGTTTCGGCTGCCGCTTGGACTAATGCCTCAAGGACCTTGGTGGTAGAGGTTCCCGCGGACTTTTCACAGGTCGAGCCAAGCTTTATCAAGATCAACCCCAATTCACAGGAAGCGAAAGCCGCACACCTTGTAATAAAGGTTGGCAACTTCGCTAACGCAACGATCGTGCTTGATCACGTTGGCTTAGGAGCTCTAGCCGAGAACGTGGAAATCGTGCTGGGCGATGGTTCACAGTTGAACTTCGTCTCCATCCAGCAGTGGGACCAAGGCTCAAGTCACATCTCAAGTCAGTTCTGCCGCTTGGGAAGAGATTCAAAGCTAAAGCACGTGGTGGTCTCACTAGGTGGTGACCTAGTCCGAGTTACTCCAACGGCTTTCCTTTCGAGCCCAGGCGCAGAGGTTGAGCTGTTTGGCGTTTACCTAGCTGACACCGGAAACTACTTTGAGCACCGCCCATACGTAGACCACATAGCCAAGAACTGCGTATCCAACGTCGCCTACAAGGGCGCTTTGCAGGGGGCTGGGGCTCACACGGTTTGGGTGGGCGACGTCCTGATTCGCGAGAGCGCCGAGGGCACCGACAGTTATGAGCTAAACCGCAACCTGCTTTTGGTTGATGGCGCACGTGCCGATTCGGTTCCGAACCTGGAAATCGAGACTGGAAAGATCGAAGGTGCCGGACACGCAAGTGCATCAGGTCGATTCGACGACGAGCAGCTTTTCTACCTGATGGCTAGGGGAGTTTCGGAGTCGGATGCTCGCAAGCTGGTAGTTCGCGGCTTCCTAAACGAAATCATTCAAAAGATTGGTATCGCAGAGATTGAGCAACGCCTGATCTCCGCAATTGAACTTGAGCTAGAAAAGGTAGGTGCCTAAGCATGGCAACCAAAATCTGTTCGCTGGATGACCTCAAGCCAGGCAAGGCAATCCGGGTAAAGATCAACGACCACGCAATTGCCATTATCCGAACTCCAAATGGTGAGGTAAAGGCACTTGACGACAAGTGTTCGCACGGCGAAATCTCGCTATCGGAGGGTTTTGTGGATAACGAGACAATTGAGTGCTGGGCACACGGCGCGAAATTCGACCTCAACACCGGCAAGCCACTGAGCCTGCCAGCATACGAACCGGTTGCCACCTACGAGGTGCTGATCGACAACAACGACATCTACGTCGAATACGAATAGGACTTAGGTAAGGACATCATGGCAACTCTAGAAATCAAGAACCTGCACGTCTCGGTCAACACAGACCAGGGTGCAAAGCAGATCCTTCGCGGCGTGGACCTAACCATCCGCTCCGGAGAGACCCACGCAGTTATGGGTCCAAACGGCTCTGGAAAGTCAACCCTGGCCTACTCGGTAGCTGGTCACCCGAAATACGAAGTCACCGAGGGCGAAATCTACCTCGATGGCGAGAACGTGCTCGAGATGGAAGTAGATGAGCGTGCTCGCGCTGGGCTTTTCCTAGCGATGCAGTATCCGGTGGAGGTGCCTGGCGTATCGGTTTCAAACTTCCTCAGAACCGCCAAGACGGCAATCAGCGGCGAGGCACCAGCGCTTCGTCAGTGGGTTGGAGACCTAAAAACCGCGATGACCAATCTTCGTATGGACTCCGACTTCACAGAGCGCAACGTAAATGAAGGATTCTCCGGTGGCGAGAAGAAGCGTCACGAAATTCTTCAGCTTGAGCTACTCAAGCCAAAGATTGCCATCCTCGATGAGACCGACTCTGGCCTCGATGTGGACGCTTTGAAGATTGTTTCCGAGGGTGTGAACCGAGCCAAGGCCAACACCGACTTGGGTGTCTTGCTCATCACCCACTACACCCGAATTCTTCGCTACATCAAGCCTGATTACGTACACGTGTTCGTAGCCGGCAAGGTTGCGGAGCAGGGCGGTCCTGAGCTCGCTGAGCGCTTGGAGGCCGAGGGTTACGACCGCTACCTAAAGGCTGGCGTATGAACGAAGTAAAGGAACTCAGCCCCGAGAAATACGATCAAGTTTTGGAGGCGATGAAGGAGATCATCGACCCTGAGATTGGCGTAAACATCGTTGACCTGGGTCTCGTTTACGGACTTCAGGAATCCTCCGATGGAGCGCTGCTAATCAACATGACCCTGACCAGCGCTGGCTGCCCCCTCACTGATGTCATCGAGGAGCAGACCGCTCAGGCTCTGGATAACGTGGTCGAAGCGTTTCGCATCAACTGGGTTTGGATGCCGCCATGGGGTCCAGAACGCATTACCGAGGACGGTAAAGAGATGATGAGAGCAATCGGATTCTCAATCTAAGAAAAAAGCCCGGCAAAAGCCGGGCTTTTTTGCTTGTGAACTACTTGGTTAGCTTCCAGGCGAGTGGCAGCAGAGCCGCAGCCAGAACGGCCTTCACGACATCACCGAACAGGAATGGAACAACGCCGACAGACAGGGCAGTGGAGAAGTCGATGCCAAGAATCGCCATCAATCCGATCACTCCAGAGCCGTAGATAACAAGACTGCCCGCAGTGAAGGCAAGTGCAAGCTTTAGAGGATTCTTGGTGAAGCCCTTCTCAGCGAGGAATCCAATTACCGCTGCAGCTAGCACGAAGCCGATTAGATAACCAAGGGTTGGCATGGCAGCCTTCAGAGCCGCAGCACCCGCGAACACTGGGAGCCCAAAAGCCCCAAGCGCGAGGTAGAGTGCAGTGCTTGCGGCACCGCGAGAGAATCCCAAGGTTGCCGCAACCAACAGGACTGCAAAGGTCTGCATGGTCATTGGGACCGGGATCATCGGAATCTGGATTTGCGCCGCAACCGCGATTAGAGCGGCACCGGCACCTACCAGTGCGATGTCGGAAGAAATAGTTCTTGGCACGTAGCGGTCGAGAATTAGTGCAGAGCTCACCCTGGGTTCCCTTCGAGATTTTGCCCTAGTTTACCTAGCGTCTTCGATCTCCGCGTCCAAAGCAGCTTGATTCTTGCGCTTCTCACGCTTGGGGGAGAGACCCAACTCCTCCCGTTGGATTCGGCGCTCATTACGAATCGCCCAAACAAATGCGCCAAATGCCATCAATCCAAACAACACCCACTGCAGCGCGTAAGAGAGATGATTTCCCTCATCCAGGGATGGTTTTGGCATGGCCATCGGCAGCTGGTTCGAGCTTGGAGTTTCAGAAACCAAGCGCCCGTAGTGTGAGGAAATCAATGCTGCAGGGTCTAATCCAGAAAGCTCTGAAGGAGTGATGGAGGCTAACTGTCCTGGAACCGAGCCTCGGCCGAGACTTGGTTCAGCCGCCCTGATGCGAAGCACCAATTCTCTGACCTGGTTATCTGGTAGGGGGTTAGCGGCTGGAGCAGTGATCGGGTTTCCTGCTGGGATCCAGCCACGTTCAACGGCGAGGATTCTGCCATCCTCAAGTTGAAACGGGATGAGCTGGAGGAAGCCGGCTCGGCCTGAAAGCGGCCGATTTCTGACCACAACAGCCGATTCCGGAAGATATCTGCCGGAAACCTTGACCGGGCGCCACTCGAGGGCAGCTATGTCATTTTCGAAATCTAACGAGGAATAGGGCACAACCGTCTGGTCGTAGTTCGCCTGAACCTGAGAGATTCGCTCAACCCGCTCTTCTCGCCTGGTGAACTGCCACCAACTCAGCAGCGAGGTCGCGATCGAAAACAGGACAACCAGCGCAAACCAAGGCGCCCAGCGTCTAATCGATTTCATCAGTCAGTGACTCAGTTCGAAGGAAGAAATTTCTTACGGATAGGTAGTCAACCAGAAAAGATTCATGCTCCGGGCACGCGCCCCAGGTTTTGAGGCGGCTTTCAGCATGGATTTTTGGATTTCTCCAATAGATCAGCGTCCTGGCCTGCGAGGAACAACCGGCCCGAGAGCACTTATTTGTCATCAACGATCTTGATGTCATTGGCTTTGATGCTGATCTTGGGAGCAACCAGCTTGGACACTGAGTCATCCTGCGATGGGCCCTGAGCGTTGGCAATAATCACTGCGAAGTAGGGGAGGAAAATGGCCAAAGCGAACAGCACCCACATCAACCAACCCTGGGCGAACACCCCAGCCACGATGCAGACCATTCGAATGCTCATGGCCACGGTGTACTTGACCATACGAGAATGCCGCTCCTGCTCCGGGGAGATCCCCAGTGAGGTCGCACTCTGTCGTTGGGCCACTGGCTACCGCTTTTCTCTCTGATCCGTTACTAAACTGAGGTTTTCAAGCGCATTACCTCTAATCGTATTCCCGCTAGGAGCTCATTTTGGAATCAGCAAGAACTGTTCTAGTAACCGGTGGGAATCGTGGCATCGGTTATGCCATTGCGCAGGAGTTCATTGCTGCTGGTTACAAGGTCGCTGTCACCGCGCGCTCCGGGCAGGGTCCCGAGGGTTCCCTCACGGTGCGCGCCGATGTCACAGATGCCGCCTCGCTCGATACGGCACTCGCTCAAGTTGAGGCCGAGCTTGGTCCAATCGAGGTGCTGGTCGCGAATGCCGGAATCACCAAGGACACGCTTCTGATGCGCATGAGCGATGAAGAATTTGAGTCGGTGGTAAATACCAACCTCAACGGTGTGTTCCGAGTTCTGCGTCGGGTTACAAAGGGCATGCTAAAAGCAAAGTTTGGGCGAGTTATCTTGATCGGCAGCGTTGTCGGCCTGCTGGGCAGCGCTGGTCAGGTGAACTACTCAGCCACCAAGAGCGCGCTGGTTGGCATGGCGAGAAGTGTGACCAGAGAACTCGGTGGCAAGAACATTACCGCCAACGTCGTGGCACCGGGATTCATCGATACCGACATGACCGCCGAGCTATCTGAGGAACTGATTGCTTCGTATAAGCAACGCATCCCGGCGGGTAGATTTGCCGCTCCAGAAGAGGTAGCAAAAGTTGTGCGATGGCTGGCTTCAGACGAAGCAAGCTACATTTCAGGTGCCGTCATCCCCGTGGATGGTGGCCTTGGAATGGGTCACTAGGTGTAGTTTTTCTCTAACAAACAAGGAGCAGAGTTGGGAATTCTCGAAGGTAAGAAGATTCTTGTCACCGGTGTGCTTACCGAGGCATCGATTGCGTTCTCGGCAGCGCGACTGGCGCAGGAAGAGGGTGCAGAGGTACTTCTCAGCTCCTTTGGCCGCATGTTGCCAATCACCACAAAAATTGCAGAGCGCCTACCGAAGCCTGTGAAGGTAATCGAGCTAGACGCAACCAACGCAGAGCACCTAGCCGCTCTGCCTGGACACATCAAGGAGCACCTGGGTTCCCTCGATGGCATCGTTCACGCCATCGCTTTTGCGCCGCAAACTGCCCTGGGCGGTAACTTCATGGAAACTGAATGGTCGGATGTTTCAACCGCCGTGGAAGTTTCGGCTTACTCGCTGAAATCAATCACTGCAGCTTGTGTGCCAGTTTTGAACAATCCAAGCTCGGTTGTTGGTCTGACTTTTGACGCGACTGTGTCGTGGCCGGTCTATGACTGGATGGGAGTTGCCAAGGCAGCTTTTGAGTCAACTTCTCGTTACCTGGCTCGCTACCTGGGCCACAAGGGGATCCGAGTTAATTTGGTCTCCGCAGGTCCGCTTCGCACCACCGCTGCCAAGGGAATCCCTGGTTTTGCCACCATGGAAGAGCTGTGGACTGACCGTGCACCCCTTGGTTGGGATCTGACTGACACCGAGGCTGCCGCAAAGGGTCTAGTTGCTCTTCTGAGTGATTGGTTCCCTGCAACCACCGGTGAAATGATTCACGTTGATGGTGGTCTGCACTCCACAGGTGCCTAGGGCAAAAGCTGAATTAGCATTGCAAGATCGCGCTCGTTGAGCGCGATCTTTGCATTTTCACGAACTATTGGTTTGGCGCAAAACGCTACCGACAGCCCAGCAACACTCATCATGCCTAGATCATTTGCACCATCACCAACCGCAATGGTTTTGCTCAGTGGCACTCCTAGCTCGCTAGCCCATGCCTCAAGCGCACGTGCCTTGACATCGCGGTCCACGATTTCACCCTGCACTTGGCCAGTCAACTTGCCATCGGAGATTTCGAGGGTGTTTGCCTGCGCAAAATCGAAACCTATGGCCTCGCGCACCGGACCTAGTAGCTGAATAAAGCCTCCGGAAACGGCGGCAGCTTTGCCACCTCTTTCGTGGATGGCATCTACCAAATCTCGAGCCCCCTTGGTTGGCTTTAGTTCTTTTGCCACCTGGTTCAGAATGTCTTGGCTTAGACCCTTGAGGGTTGCGACCCGCTGGATCAAACTCTCGGAGAAATCAAGTTCTCCGCGCATAGCGCGCTCGGTAATCTCGGCTACTTCTTGACGTTTACCACACCGCTCGGCCAACAGTTCAATTGCTTCGTCTTCGATGAGAGTTGAGTCGACATCAAAGACAACTAGGAATCTCGTCAAGGCTTAACCAACAGACCCTTCGCAACAACCACAATTCCCGAGTCGGTGACTGTGAGGCCACGCTCCAAATCACGCTCGCGGTTGACTCCAATACTTGCCCCGTCAGCAACCACGACGTCTTTATCCAAGATGGCTTTGCGGATGGTGCAGTCTCTTCCAACCTGAACATTGTCTAAAAGCACCGAGTCGGTAATCAGACTTCTGGAAGCCACTCGAACGTTGGGGGAGAGCACACTGCGCTCAACGATGCCACCGGAGACCACAACCCCCAGGGAGACAATTGAATCATTCGTGCGACCCTGGTTGCCCTCTGAATCGTGGATGAACTTGGCTGGGGGCATGTTTATCTGCTGGTTGTAGACGGGCCAATCGGAGTTGTAAAGATTGAAGATTGGCATCGTAGAGATTAGATCCATGTGAGCGTCGTAGTAGCTATCGATGGTTCCCACATCGCGCCAGTAGGACTTGTCTCTCTCGGTAGCGCCTGGTATCTCGTTGTAGGTGAAGTCGTAGGCTCCAGCGGTTCCCTTGTTCACAAAATAGGGAATTATGTCGCCACCCATATCGTGTGAGGAATTCTCATCTTGACCATCGAGCTCGATGGCCTCGATAAGGGACTGGGCATTGAAAATGTAGTTGCCCATCGAAACCAATGCCTGGGTGGGGTCACCCGGCACGGTTTTGGGATCCGAAGGCTTTTCTCTAAAGTTTTCGATTTTGGTTGGGTTGGCGGGATCAACCTCGATAACACCAAACTGAGGGGCAAGCGCTACTGGTTGCCTAATGGCGGCAACAGTTGCCTCCATGCCAGATTCAATGTGGGACTGCAGCATCTGATCAAAGTCCATTCGATAGACGTGATCAGCTCCAACTACCACAACGTAGTCAGGACGCTCGTCACTGAGGGCGTTCATGGACTGCAGGATTGCATCCGCACTACCGGTGTACCAGCGCTTGCCAAGTCTCTGCTGGGCAGGTACGGATGCGACATAGGCACCGAGTAGCGGTGACATTCTCCAGGTCTGGGAGACGTGACGATCTAGTGAGTGCGATTTGTACTGGGTAAGCACCACGATTCTGCGGAGCCCAGAGTTGATCAGATTGGACAGTGCGAAATCAATCAGTCGGTAGCTACCTGCAAATGGGACTGCCGGTTTGGCTCGATCGGCTGTCAGTGGCATCAATCTTTTACCCTCACCGCCGGCGAGGACCATTCCAAAAACACGAGTACGTCCCATAGCCAAATGTTAGTTGCTCGATTCGGGCGGGGACTAGCATTTTGCTATGAGAGTCGATTTCGTTACCAAAGAGTATCCACCCAACATTTACGGTGGTGCCGGTGTTCACATCACTGAGCTGGTAAAGGTTCTCAGATCCCGAATCGATGCCCGAGTTCACGCATTCGGCACCCCGGTGTCCGAGACAGGCACCTTCGGATACCAGACCCCATCGGAACTGTCGAATGCAAATGCAGCACTGCAGACCATGGGTGTAGACCTGATGATTGCAGACGCGCTAGCTGGTGCTGATTTGGTTCACTCACACACCTGGTACGCAAACTTCGCTGGCTACATCGGATCCATGCTGCACGGCATACCTCACGTAGTTACCGCGCACTCACTCGAGCCCCTGCGTCCTTGGAAGCGCGAGCAGCTCGGTGGCGGCTACGAACTCTCCTCAAACATTGAGCGAACTGCCTACGAGGCAGCCTCAGCCGTGATCGCCGTTTCAAACGGAATGCGCAACGACATACTTCGCAGTTACCCCGACTTAGACCCAAACAAGGTGGAGGTCGTTTACAACGGCATTGATTCAAATAAGTGGCAGCCGATTGTGGACCCAGACACCGTTAGGTCATTGGGAGTGGACCCGGACCGCCGCTCGGTGATTTTTGTTGGTCGAATCACACGTCAGAAGGGTTTGCCTTACTTTTTGCGTGCCGCCAAAGAGCTGCCCGCAGATGTTCAGCTGGTGCTGTGTGCCGGAGCTCCCGACACCAAGGAAATTCAGTCCGAGGTGGAGGATCTTGTCGCTGAACTGGCAAAAACCAGAACAGGTGTGGTCTGGATTCCAGAGCACCTGCCTCAGCCAAAGTTAGCGGCACTGCTTACCCAAGCGGATGCATTTGTTTGCCCCTCTATCTACGAGCCTTTGGGCATTGTGAACCTCGAAGCCATGGCTTGCGGTGCACCTGTGATCGGCACGGCTACCGGTGGGATCCCAGAGGTGGTGGTCGAGGGAGAGACCGGCTGGCTGGTGCCCATAGACCAGGTTCAGGATGGATCCGGGGCACCTATCGACCCAGATAAGTTCGTTTCCGACTGGGCGAACACCCTAAATCAGGCGCTTTCCTCCGGAAAGCTTGAGCAGTTCGGAGCAGCTGGTCGAGTACGTGCGGTTGAAGCTTTCAGTTGGGAGTCAATCGCGACTCGCACCATAGAGGTCTACCAAAAAGCGCTTGGTCGTTAGGCTTTACGCGATGTCTACGGTTATTGATCTTCAGAATGTAAGCGTTGTGAGAAATGGCAACGCCATCCTAGATTCCGTGAGCTTTCAAGCGGATTCATCCCAGCGATGGGTAATTCTTGGCCCAAATGGAGCGGGTAAAACCACCATGCTGAGGGTCTGTGCCGCTCAAATTCAGCCCAGCAGCGGTACCGCGGAGGTGCTGAATCAAAGACTCGGTGAGGTAAACGTTTTCGAACTTCGAACCCGGATTGGATTCGCATCCTCCGCTTTGGCAAACCAGATCCCCAACAGTGAAACAGTTTTGAACGCTGTTATGACCGCATCTTATGGAGTGACAGGTCGCTGGAAAGAGGAGTACGACTCTGTAGATGAACGTCGTGCGATGCGGGTTTTGGGGGAGTGGGAGCTAAGTGATTTTGCCTCTCGCCCGTTTGGCACTTTGAGTGACGGAGAGCGTAAGCGAGTTCAGATCGCAAGAGCCATCATGACCGACCCGGAACTTCTTTTGTTGGATGAGCCGGTTGCGTCCTTAGATCCAGGTGCACGCGAGCAGACAATTCGCCTGCTAGGCGGCTATGCAACCTCACCGTACGCTCCAGCTATGGCTATGGTGACGCACCACCTCGAGGAAATCCCCGCTGGCTTTACCCACGCGATGTTGATTCAGAATGGGAAGATTCTTGCTCGTGGTGAGATTGGCACAACCATTACCTCCGAGAGTGTTTCCGAGACTTTCCGATACCCGCTAACCGTGACCCACGAAAACGGCAGATTCTCTGTCCGCGCAGCCTAGACTGAGCAGATTTTCTCTGCTAGGCTTCTGCGCTGTTGCGTTTCGCAAAAAGAATTCAAACCTAGAAGGAAACCATGAAGGCTGAA
>CAZQZY010000012.1:0-26739 GCA_964597935.1 uncultured Aquiluna sp.
GCCTTGTTGCGCTCCTCAGCCTTGCGGTTGGTGCCGATGCGCTTGATGTTCGACTTAATGTTTGCCATGTTTCACTTTCTTTGGCGAAAAACTTTTTTCTTGGAAAACCCAAAAGACAAAGCCAAACTCTACCAGTTTGACCACTTATGGGCAAGCACCATGCGAGAATACCTTGGTCCCCAATCAAATTTTGAGGTATTGCATTGTCACCCAAGGCCCTGAACGCGCTGGTTCCTAGCCAAACTAGCCCTGCGCAAATCAGGAATTTCTGCATCATTGCCCACATCGATCACGGCAAATCAACCCTTGCCGATCGCATGTTGCAGCTAACCGGCATCGTTAACGAGCGCCAGATGCGTGATCAGTATCTCGACCGCATGGATATCGAGCGTGAGCGTGGCATCACCATCAAGTCCCAGGCAGTTAGATTGCCGTGGGAGCTAGACGGTAAAACCTATGCCCTAAACATGATTGACACCCCCGGACACGTTGACTTCACCTACGAGGTTTCTCGATCCTTGGCAGCTTGTGAAGGCGCAGTGCTGCTGGTCGATGCCGCCCAGGGCATTGAGGCTCAGACCCTAGCCAATCTCTACCTGGCCTTGGAGAACGACTTAGAGATCATTCCGGTTCTCAACAAGATCGATTTGCCTGCAGCCCAGCCTGAGAAGTATGCCGAGGAACTCGCAAATCTCATCGGCGGCGATCCTGCAGATTGCTTACGGGTTTCAGGCAAAACCGGAGCTGGTGTATCTGAGCTTTTGGACCTCATCGTCAGACGTGTTCCTGCTCCGGTTGGTGACCCGGATGCTCCAGCTCGAGCGATGATTTTTGACTCGGTTTATGACTCCTACCGCGGAGTGGTCACCTACGTTCGAATGGTGGACGGAAAGCTTGCACCTCGCGAACAAATCACCATGATGAGCACAAAGGCGAACCACGAGCTGCTGGAAATCGGAGTTATTTCGCCAGAGCCAGTGGTTTCAGCGGGGCTCGGCGTTGGTGAGGTCGGTTACCTAATTACCGGCGTGAAAGATGTGCGCCAATCCAAGGTCGGCGACACTGTCACCTCCAAGCAGCGTCCAGCGACTCAGGCCCTTAAGGGCTACGCCGATCCAAAGCCGATGGTGTTTTCGGGTATTTACCCAATCGATGGCAGTGATTATCCAAACCTGAGAGAGGCGCTGGACAAGCTTCGTCTCTCAGATGCGTCGCTGGTCTATGAGCCCGAAACTTCGGCTGCTTTGGGATTTGGATTCAGATGTGGGTTCCTAGGGCTGCTACACCTCGAAATCATCACTGAGCGCTTAGAGCGTGAGTTCAATCTGTCGCTCATTGCGACTTCACCCTCGGTGGTTTACGAGGTCACTCGTGAGGATGGCAGTGAATTTATTGTCACTAACCCCTCAGAGTTCCCTGAGGGAAAAATCAAAGAGGTTCGCGAGCCAATGGTGAAGGCGACAATTCTGGCTCCCAAGGACTATGTCGGAACGATTATGGAACTGTGCCAGCAACGCCGCGGCAGCATGATCGACATGCAGTACTTCGGAGAAGATCGAGTTCAGCTTCGATACAACCTGCCCTTGGCTGAGATCGTGTTTGACTTTTTTGATCAGCTCAAAAGCAAAACCCAGGGTTATGCCTCTTTGGACTACGAGGATAACGGCTATGAGGCCGGCGATCTGGTAAAGGTCGACCTGCTGCTCCAGGGTGAAAAGGTGGACGCGTTCAGCTCCATCGTTCACCGCGATAAGGCATATGCTCACGGGACCAAGATCGCATCTAAATTGCGTGAATTGATCCCTAGGCAGCAGTTTGAGGTGCCGATTCAGGCTGCTGTTGGGTCAAGAATTATTGCCCGCGAAACGATTAGAGCAATTCGAAAAGATGTTTTGGCCAAGTGCTACGGCGGCGACATCACCCGCAAGCGCAAGCTTCTGGAGAAGCAAAAAGAAGGTAAGAAGCGCATGAAGATGGTCGGTCGCGTCGAGGTTCCCCAAGAGGCGTTTATTGCGGCACTCTCTTCTGATGAGGGCAAGACCGAAAAGAAGAAGTAGTGGGAGCTCTACCCGAGGGTTCACCGTGGCCGGAGTCGAATCGGCTTATTAGCTACCGTCAGCCGGATAGCTTCCACGCCTACGTTCACATTCCGTTCTGCGAGGTGCGCTGCGGCTACTGCGATTTCAACACCTACACCCAGAGTGAGCTTGGAGAAGTTAAGCGCAGCGAGTTTCACCAACCACTAATTCGGGAGATCGAGTTTGCGCGAGGAGTCCTCGATGATTCGGAAATCAGTGTGCCCAGTCTCAGTTCAGTGTTTTTTGGCGGCGGTACTCCTTCGCTATTTGAAGCCGAGCAAATCTCAGCGGTCTTAGAAAAACTGAGAGTCAGCTTTGGATTAGATTCCGCTGCGGAGATTACCCTCGAGGCAAACCCGGAGAGTACCAATCGCTCGTTATTGGAAGCGCTGCGCAGTGCCGGAGTGAACCGAATAAGTTTCGGGGCGCAGAGCTTTGACCCTTTGGTTCTAAAGGTGCTGGATAGAACTCATCGACCAGAGCTACTTCAGCCCCTCATCGAAACTGCGAAGTCTCTGGGGTTTAGAACCAGCGTTGACCTAATTTACGGCGCTCCGGGGGAGTCTTTGGACTCTTGGAGGCGGACCTTAGAGAGCGCAATAGCCCTTGGGACGGAACACATCTCGGCCTACTCGCTCATCGTGGAGGATGGCACAAAGCTCGCGGCGCAGATAAAGAGAGGTGAACTCGGCCAAACCGATGAAGATCTGAATGCGGCCAAGCACCAGATGGCAAGTGAACTTCTAGAGGCCGCTGGGCTCGAGTGGTATGAGGTTTCAAACTGGGGACAGCCCTCAATTCACAACATGGCCTATTGGCAGTCAAAAAACTGGTGGGGTTTCGGCCCCGGAGCTCACTCACACATCAACGGAAACAGATTCTGGAATCGCAAGCACCCGCTTGCATACCAGCAAGCTCTCGCTGGCGGTTCACCCGCTCAAGGTTTTGAAACGATTGATGCAGAGACTCACCTCATCGAGAGCGTGATGCTCGGGCTACGAACCAAAGCTGGGCTTCACAGATCAGTGCTTAGTGATTTACGTGTGTCGACGCAAAAAGTTGCGGGCTACATAGCCGATGGGTTACTCACTCTCCAGGCCGAGCGGGTCAAGGTCACGGAACGAGGAAGGCTACTGGTTGATGGGATCGCTGTTGACCTGGTGAGTTCTGCAGACACCTGATTTAGAATTGGCACTCAAGGTAGGTGAGTGCCAGATGATTCCAGAGCGATCTCTCGAGGTCCTGCGAGCAATCGTGCAGGACTTTATTTACTCAAACCAGCCTGTGGGCTCCAAGGCTCTTTTGGATCGCCACCCACTCGGGGTTTCTGCCGCCACAATTCGCAACGACATGGCTCTTCTTGAGGAAGAAGACTTGATCAAGGCCCCTCACACCTCATCGGGTCGCATTCCAACCGAAAAGGGTTACCGTCTTTTCGTTGATCGCTTGGGCGAGGTAAAGCCACTATCCATTGCAGAGAAATCGGCGATGGAGCGCTTTCTCGCAGAGGCTAATGACCTGGATGATGTTGTAGAGCGAGCTGCCAGACAGCTGGCAAACCTGACGAACACGCTGGCTTTGGTTCAGTATCCATCTTTGGGCAAGTCAACTGTTCGCCATGTTGAGTTGATTCAGCTTGCGCCGACGAGAGTCCTGCTAATGCTGATCACCGACACCGGTCGCATTCAACAGCTTCAACTCGACTCTCAGACTGAGGTAGAGGACGCTCTGGTTCAGGAACTCCGCGGTCGTTTGAATGGAATGTTAATTTCGTCCGCACTTTCCGATGTCAAGGGCAAGCTTGGCTCCTTGGCATCCGAGTTTGCTCCTGAACGACGCCCTTTTGTTACCCAGGCTGTTACAGCATTGCAATCTCTGGTCGAAGCGAACCGGCAGGAGAAGCTGGTGGTTTCAGGCTCTGCCAACTTGGTACGTCAGGGTGAGGATTTCTCCGGTGAGCTTTCCAGTGTTCTGGATGCAATCGAGGAGCAGGTTGTCTTGCTGCGCCTGATCAACGAGCTGCAGGCGGATCAGCATGGCGTGGCATTGCGAATTGGATCTGAAATCGGATTCGAGGGCATCAATAATGCATCACTGGTTGTTAGTGGATACCAGTCCGCGGGAACTGAAGTGGCAAAGCTTGGTGTTATGGGTCCTACCAGAATGGACTACTCGGGAAACATTGCAGCAGTCAGAGCAATAGCGCGTTATCTGACCCAGATTTTGGAAGGTAACTCTTGAGCGATCACTATGAAGCTTTGGGTGTCTCGCGCGATGCTACCCAGGATGAAATAAAGAAGGCCTACCGCCGATTGGCGCGCGAACTACACCCTGATGTCAACCCTGATCCAGGCGCGGCAGAGCGATTCAAGAGCGTGACTCACGCCTATGAGGTGCTTTCCGATACCCAGTCCCGTGCTCAGTACGACAGCGGTGGTGCAGCTGGATTCGGCCTCGGCGACATCTTTGAATCGTTCTTTGGTGGTGCCCCGAGAGGACCTAGGTCTCGAGCTCAGCGCGGTCAGGATGCATTGCTGAGGGTCGACCTTGATCTACGCGAAAGTGTCTTTGGGGCCGAGAAAACCCTCACAATCGATACCGCAGTGCTCTGCGAAACCTGCTCCGGATCCTGTTGCAAGCCCGGCACGACAATTCGTACCTGCGAGGTTTGCAGAGGAAGCGGTCAGATTCAGCGCCAGGTCCAATCTTTCATGGGAATGATGGTGACCACCGCACCCTGCGGATCCTGCCGAGGCAGTGGCGAGGTCATACCTGATCCCTGCATCACCTGTCGTGGGCAGGGTCGAGTCAGGGCGAGGCGAGACCTTGATTTGGAAATTCCGGCTGGAGTCTCAGACGGGCTTCGACTCCACCTGCCCGGCCAGGGTGAGGTCGGATTCGCTGGTGGTCCCAACGGAGACATTTACCTAGAGGTTTCGGTGCGGCCGGATCCAATCTACGCAAGGGATGGCGACGATTTGGTGGCCTCGCTTGAGGTGCCAATGGCGGATGCGGCTCTTGGTTGCGAGGTTTTGATTGACACCTACGATGGCGAGAAACGCGTAGTGGTGGAACCTGGTGCCCAGCACGGTGACACCGTCGTATTGAAGGGACTCGGTGCCACCAGGCTGAGATCAAAAGGTAGAGGTGACTTGCGCCTAGAGATCAAGGTTCTAACCCCATCGCGTCTGGATTCCAAGCAGCGCAAACTACTTACCGAACTGAAAGGCATGTTTAGAAACGATGGCCCACGCTTGGGTTCAAGGCGCACGAGGGGTCGTTTCTGATGCACTGGTTCTATGAGCCAGATTTCAAATCAGGTAAAGCGCTCTCAAGTGACACTAAGAAGCATTTGATCTCACTTCGCATTGAAGCGGCTGAGCCAATAGTTATCACCGATGGAACTGGTTCAACCTGGGAGGTTTACGCAGCCGGGGGAGAGATTGCCTCAATCGGTGCTGAAAATCGAGAGGTTGCCAGCGGTCCTAGATTCACCTTGGTGCAGGCACTAGCGAAGTCCGACCGGGATGAACTCGCACTCCAGGCTTCCGTCGAATTAGGCGCAACCAAGATTGTTCCCTGGCAAGCGCAACGCTCAATTGTGCGTTGGGATCAGAAAGCCGAGAAGAATCGTTTACGTTGGCAATCCATCGCAATTGAGTCAATGAAGCAGTCGCAGCGTGCGTTTTTGCCTGTTGTGTCTGAGTTGGTGACAACAAAACAGATTGAGGCGGATGGTCTAGGTGTGATCTTGGACCCTCGTGCGGAGACATCGATTGCACAGTTGCCGGCCGCTGATTGCTTCACCATTGTCGTCGGACCAGAGGGTGGCATCAGTGAGACAGAACTTGAGACCCTTCGAGCCAAAGGGTTCCATTCGGTTCGCCTAGGCCGCGGTGTACTCAGAGCATCCAATGCCGGTCCGGCAGCCATTGCTGCCCTACAGCTTCTACACGGCGAGTTTCGCTCGTAGTATGAACGCGGAGGAAAACTTGGATTGTATTTTTTGCAAGATCATTGCCGGGGAGTTTGGCACTGAGATCATCGCCCAAAATCAGCACGCTGTGGCATTCCGGGACATCAATCCTCAAGCCAAAGTTCATATCCTCTGCGTTCCAAGACAGCACACAAAGAATGTTTCTGAACTAGAGGACAGCGACGTGCTGAACGGATTGTTCTCACTGATTCGCGAGGTAGCAAACTCGCAAACCGACGGCCAGTTCAGGCTGCAGTTCAACACCGGAGAGCGCGAGGGGCAGTCGGTGTTTCACACCCATGCCCATGTCCTCAGTGGCAGAGAGGGCTAATGCCTACCCTTAGCTTTGAAATCCCGCCAATCGCTCTTATTGACCTACTCGGACCCCAGGATCGCCTTATTCGTAAGTTAGAGGCTGAGTATCCAGAATTGAAGATATCTAATCGGGGACACCAGTTCACGATCGAGGGTAGAGATGAGCTTGCCCAGAGAGCCAAGCGGCTGATTTTGGAGTTGGTTGATGTGGTTAGGACCGGCGTGAAGCCAGACGAAAAGGTTCTGACCGAGAGTATTCGCATTATTGAGAGCAATGAGGTCCCAGCTAAGGTTCTCGGCGCTGGTGCGATTACTACCCCCGGCAAGGTGGTTAGAGCCAAAACTCTTGGGCAAAAGGCATACCTAGCTGAGATTGATGAGAACACGATCACGTTCGGTGTTGGCCCAGCGGGCACCGGAAAGACCTATCTGGCAGTTGCTAAAGCCGTGGCGGCTTTGTATTCCAAGCAGGTGAGTCGAATCATATTGACTAGACCTGCCGTTGAAGCGGGAGAGCGACTTGGTTTTCTGCCCGGCACGCTCAGTGAAAAGATCGACCCGTACCTAAGGCCACTTTTCGATGCGCTACAGGAGATGCTTGAGCCGGAGGCTACTCAACGGCTACTGCAGTCTGGGGTCATCGAAGTAGCGCCTTTGGCCTACATGCGTGGGCGCACCCTAAACGACTCATTCATCATTTTGGACGAGGCTCAGAACACCACGGCTGAGCAGATGAAGATGTTTCTCACGCGTCTGGGATTTGGTTCGAAGATGGTCATAACCGGCGACATTACCCAGATTGACCTTCCCGGCGGTAAATCGGGGCTGTCTCTTGCTACCAGAATTCTCAAGGGCGTTGAAGGCATCTCAATCTCGAGTCTCACATCCAAAGATGTCGTAAGGCATGAGTTGGTCACAAGGATTGTGGATGCTTATGACAAAGTTGACTTCAAATGAGCATTGAGATTTCGAACGAGACAGCCGTTGAGGTCGATACCAATTCGGTACTCGAGCTTGCTGCTTTTGTCCGTGACGAGCTAAAGCTTCATCCAGCCATCGATCTGGGAATCATCTTCGTTGATGAGGACCCAATGGCTGAACTTCACGTGAAGTGGATGGATGAACCTGGACCAACCGATGTATTGAGTTTCCCCATGGATGAGCTAAGACCAGGTTCAGACCTACTGCCATCGCCTGAGGGTGTGCTGGGTGACATCGTGGTGTGTCCTCAGGTAGCAATTCGCCAAGCCGAGACCGCGGGCCACCCCATGATGAATGAGATCTTGCTACTTGTCACCCATGGCATGTTGCACCTAGTCGGCTTCGACCATGCCGAGCCCGAAGAGGAAAAAGAGATGTTTGGTCTTCAGCGTGAGCTACTTGAGAAGTTCCACGGGAGAGCCGCTTGATAGAAGTTGTTTTGCTGCTCGCTGCACTGCTCGTAACCACGCTCCTAGCAATTAGTCAGTCTTACCTAGAATCCGACGACGATCCAAGGGCGGGAGCAATCTCGATTTCTCGGGCATTTGTGTTGATGGCAACCAGTGCGATGTTGTTGGTGATTTCTCCGGGGAGCTCCTTCTTGCTAGCCCTGGGCTTACTTCTGGTGTGGTTTACGCAGCAGGCGATGGGCCGATTGCTCGGAAAGCACATCGGTGAAAAACTGGTGGCTTTGCTGGATCGTCCGATCTCCGCCTTCGCCAAGCTGGTAGCACCAATCCGGCTTGCCGTGCCGGAAGTAGCGGAAGAGTATGAGCAAGAGCTAATCGAATCTGTTGAAGAGTTCTCGGAGACCGTGGTTCGAGAGGTGATGGTTCCGAGGGTTGACATGGAGGTTGTCCAGGCTGATCAGAGCTTGGAGGCCGCTTTGTCACTCTTCGTGTCCAGTGGTTACTCACGCCTTCCGGTCATCTCAGATGGTGTGGATGACGTTATCGGTGTCCTTTACCTGAAGGATGTTGCAAGGGTCACGCACCAGGATCCCGCACTGCTTCAGACCACTACAGCTGCAAGCGCGGCGAGAAAGCCGTTCTTCACTCCGGAGTCCAAACCGGTGTCAGAGCTACTGCAACTTATGCAGCAGGCCAAGACCCAAATTGCCATAGTGTCCGATGAATACGGTGGTGTTGCCGGAATTGCCACGGTTGAGGACCTCATCGAAGAGCTCGTTGGTGAAATTGTTGATGAATACGACAGGGAAGAGTCGGAAATCGAGCTTATTGGGGAAGAGCTGTATCGAGTCAACCCTCGCGTGACCTTGGATGAATTGTCCGAGCACTGTGAGCTCGAAATTGAAGACGAGGATGTGGACACTGTTGCCGGCTTGCTTATCAAGACGCTCGGTGAACTTCCCAAGGGTGGTGAGGTCGTTATCTCTCATGGGCTTGAGCTAACCGCCGAGCGCGTTGATGCGAAGCGTGGACGGGTAATGAGCGTCTTGGTTCGAAAGCTCTCCGATGACTAGGTCTGGCTTCGCCAGCTTTGTCGGCCGTCCGAATGTTGGGAAATCAACCCTGACAAATGCCCTGGTGGGGGAGAAGGTAGCGATCACCTCATCTCGGCCGCAAACCACGCGCAAGGCGATACGTGGAGTGGTAAACCGCCCAGAGGGTCAGTTGATTTTGGTTGACCTGCCTGGCGTTCACAGACCTCGAACGCTACTGGGTGAGCGATTGAATGACCTGGTTCAGTCCACATTGAGTGAGGTTGATCTCATCGCATTTTGCACCCCGGCAAACGAAAAACTTGGCCCAGGTGATGAGCGCCTCATAGCCGAGATTCAAAAGTTTCCCAAAGCGAAGAAGATTGCGATCGTAACCAAGACCGATTCAGTCTCCAAAGAGCGATTGTTCGAGCACCTCATGGAACTGGGCAAACTGGCTGAATTCGTCGAGATAGTGCCCGTGTCTGCGGTTACCGGGGAGCAAGTAGAGCTACTTGCGAAACTAATGATTGGTCTCTTGCCCGAGGGGCCGATGCTCTATCCGGAGCAGATGGTCACCGATGAGCCGATAGAAGAACGAATCTGTGAGGTGATTCGAGAAAAGGCTTTGGAGAAGCTAAACGACGAACTCCCTCACTCCCTTGCGGTGACACTGGATGAACTAGATCAGGACCAAAATCGGATCTTTGCATCAGTCTGGGTGGAGCGCGATTCCCAGAAGGGGATAGTTATTGGCAAAGCCGGCAGCATGCTAAAAGCAATTGGGTCGGAAGCTCGTCAGGAGCTTGCCGGGCTATTTGGCGGACCGGTCTATCTCCAGCTTCAGGTCCGCGTAGCCAAGGAATGGCAACGCGATCCCAAACAATTAGGCAAACTGGGCTTCTAGAGCTTTACTGTTTTTGGTGCTAGCCTTCGACTATGCGTTTTGCACTCCTGCTTAGGGGCCGCGACGAGGCCTAGTTCCTGGCCCTTCTCGTCGCGGAGCTTTCCAATGGCCAAAACCAACTTTTAGCGGAGAGAACTAATGCAAAACAATCAAAAATCCTCAAAAATGCCTTTCGGCAGATATAAGCCATTTCACGAGCAAATCAGTGTGGAGCTTCCTGATCGCACTTGGCCATCAAGGAGAATCTCCAAGGCGCCGAGATGGTGTGCGGTGGACCTCAGGGATGGGAATCAAGCGCTGATTGATCCAATGAGCCCCGAGCGCAAGCTAAAGATGTTTCAGTTGCTGGTTTCGATGGGTTACAAAGAGATCGAGGTCGGATTCCCATCTGCATCCCAGACTGACTTTGACTTTGTCCGCATTCTGATCGAAGAAGGCCACATCCCCGACGATGTGACCATTCAAGTTCTAACCCAATCCCGCGATCACTTGATCGAACGCACCTACGAGTCGCTGAGGGGGGCAAAACGTGCCATTGTCCACTTCTATAACTCAACATCGGTGCTCCAGCGCAGAGTGGTATTTGGACAGGACAAGGAGGGCATCAAGCAGATTGCCCTGGATGCAGCTCGCAAGTGCTTGTCGCTCGAGGCAACTCTTCCGGGAACCGAGATTTTCTACGAGTACTCTCCAGAGTCCTACACCGGGACTGAACTTGAGTTTGCTCTTGAGGTTTGTAATGCAGTAGCGGAAGTCATTAAACCGACTCCAGAGCGTCAGCTGATTATTAATCTGCCAGCTACGGTCGAAATGATTACTCCGAATGTCTACGCCGACTCGATTGAGTGGATGTCGAGGCGGCTTAGCCCGCGCGATTCGATAATCCTCTCGCTGCACCCACACAATGACCGCGGCACAGCGGTTGCAGCAGCCGAGCTTGGTTACATGGCCGGTGCTGACCGCATTGAAGGTTGCTTGTTCGGAAATGGTGAGCGCACTGGAAACGTGGACTTAGTGACGCTCGGTTTGAACCTGTTCTCCCAGGGGATCGACCCTCAGATTGATTTTTCTGACATTGATCACATCAAGCGCACCGTTGAGTACTGCAACCAACTACCGGTACCGGAGCGTTCGCCATACGGTGGCGATCTGGTCTACACCGCATTTTCGGGTTCTCACCAGGACGCAATCAAGAAGGGCTTTGAGCACCTGCATCGTGACGCTAAAGCCGCGGGCAAAGATGTGGACGAGTACACCTGGGCAGTGCCATACCTGCCGATTGATCCAAAGGACGTTGGCCGAAGCTACGAAGCCGTGATTCGCGTCAACTCGCAATCCGGTAAGGGTGGAGTGGCATACCTTCTCAAGACCGACCACAATCTTGATCTGCCAAGAAAGCTTCAAATTGAGTTTTCACGCGTTGTTCAGGGTCACACCGATGCATCCGGTGGTGAGGTCACCTCTGACGCGCTGTGGCAAATCTTTATGGACGAATACCTTCCTGCGACTGATCCGGCCCTTCGCTGGGGTCGCTTTGAGCTCAAGCGGATGCGAACCGAGTCAGATATGGACGGAGAGGTAAAGCTAAACGTCATGCTGCGCGACGGTGCTGGGGAGCTTGACGCGGTCGGTACCGGAAACGGACCAATCTCTGCGTTTATCGATGTCCTTGCAAAACAGGGTGTAGCGCTGCGTCTTCTGGACTACGTTGAACACACACTCGCTCAAGGTGGCGATGCACTTGCAGCCGCATACATCGAAATCGAAATCAACGGCAAGAATCTTTGGGGCGTGGGCATCGATGGCGACATTTCGACTGCATCGCTCAAGGCTCTCATCTCTGCTGTCAACCGTGCTTTGAGGTAATCGAGGTCTGAATTGCCTTACTACCGGGATGAGGGGATTATCATCCGAACCCACAAACTGGGCGAGGTTGATCGCATTCTCACCATTCTTACCCGCAAGCATGGCCAGATTAGAGCCGTAGCGAAGGGTGTGCGAAAGACGAGCTCGAGATTCGGGGCTCGCTTGGAACCGTTTATGGTCGCCGACTTGCAGTTGTATGAGGGCAGAAATCTTGACACGGTCTCACAGGCGGAGCAGCTGGCTGGCTACGGTGCTGAGATTGTCGCTGATTACCAGCTATACACGGTTGGTAATGCAATCCTCGAAGCAGCTGAGCGTCTTACCCGGGAGACGGCATCCGAACAGCACTATTTGCTTCTGATTGGAGCGCTTCGCACGCTTTCTGCAAATGAGCGACCAGCACCACAGGTGCTCGATAGTTACCTGCTTCGCTCTCTTGCTCTCGCGGGATGGGTGCCTGATCTTGACTCATGCCACCTGTGCCAGGGGAATCCGGTTAGCTTTTCTACCCATACCGGAGCGGTGAGCTGCCCCAATTGTGAACTCCCGGGAGCGGTAAGGCTTGGGGATCAGGGTCTTGGTTTGATGCGGGCCTTGTTGGCCGGTGACTGGGATAGTGTTGCTTCTGCGCCTGAAAAGACTAAAGAGGCGGTGGGGATCGTCGTGAGCACTTACCTTCAATGGCAGTTGGAGCGTGGTCTTCGCTCCCTCAAGTTTTTGGAGCGCAACGAATGAAACTTTTCGACCCACAGCGTAAAGCTCCGAAGCTGGCAGTGGTTCCAAAGCACATCGCATTGGTCATGGACGGTAATGGACGTTGGGCTAATCAACGCGGGTTGACCCGGACCGAGGGACATAAGGCAGGCGAGATTGCTCTGCTGGAGGTTGTCGCCGGAGCAATTGAGGCGGGAGTGTCAAACCTAACTGCCTATGCATTTTCGACCGAGAACTGGAAGCGATCTCCAGATGAAGTGCGCTTTCTCATGGGCTACAACAAAGAGGTTCTGCGCAGACGTCGAGACCTGTTGATGGAGTGGAACGTTCGCATCCGATGGGCTGGCCGGGTGCCAAAGCTCTGGCCATCGGTCATCTCAGAACTCCGCGAAGCAGAGCGCCTAACGTCAAAAAACACGGGTCTTACACTCACCATGGCTGTGAACTACGGCGGTCGCCAAGAGCTGGTTGATGCAGTTAACTCGATTACTCAAAAGGTTGCTGAGGGAAAAATCAAGCCCGGTGCTGTAACTGAGCGAACCATCGCCAAAGAGCTTTATGTGCCAGAGCTACCAGATGTTGATCTTTTTCTACGCTCCAGCGGAGAACTTCGCTCATCGAATTTCCTGATTTGGCAATCCAGCTATGCCGAGTACCTTTTCTCGCCGACCCTCTGGCCAGATTTCAACCGCGAAGAGCTCTGGAAGGCCATTGCTGAGTTTGGTGGCCGCCAGCGTCGCTTCGGTGCTGCCGAGGATGCTCCGCTAAACTAGCGTTTTCGCTTCCTAACTGGAGAATCATGGCAACCCAAAAGCTCGACCAGGTCATTTCACTAGCTAAACGTCGTGGTTTCGTCTTTCAGGCTGGTGAGATTTATGGTGGCTCTCGTTCGGCATGGGATTACGGCCCGCTAGGTGTCGAATTGAAGGAAAACATCAAGCGCCAGTGGTGGAAGGCAATGGTCTCCTCGCGCGAAGACGTTGTAGGCCTTGACTCTTCAATCATCCTCCCGAAGAAAGTTTGGGAGGCATCTGGTCACGTCGAGGCCTTCGTTGACCCTTTGATCGAATGTACCTCCTGCCACAAACGATTCCGAGCCGATCACCTCGAAGAGGCTTTTGAGGAAAAGAAGGGACGAGCACCATCTTCGATGGAGGAAATTGCATGTCCTAACTGTGGTACTCGCGGTAGCTGGACTGAGCCGAAGAACTTCAACGGATTGCTAAAGACGAGCCTTGGACCCGTCGAGGACGAGTCCGGCATGCACTACCTTCGTCCTGAGACTGCGCAGGGCATTTTCGTCAACTTCAACAACGTCTTGAACGCTTCGAGAATGAAACCACCATTTGGTATTGGTCAGATGGGTAAGAGTTTCAGAAACGAAATCACCCCGGGTAACTTCATCTTCCGCACTCGTGAGTTTGAGCAGATGGAGATGGAGTTCTTCGTAAAGCCCGGTGAGGATGAGACCTGGCACGACTACTGGATCAACGAGCGTTTCAACTGGTACGTGAACCTAGGCATCAATCCCGACAACCTAAGGCTCTATGAGCACCCTAAGGAAAAGCTTTCCCACTATTCGAAGCGAACCGTTGACATCGAGTACCGATTCGGATTCCAAGGAAGTGAATTTGGTGAGCTCGAGGGAGTTGCTAACCGCACGGACTACGACCTCAAGACTCACTCTGAGCACTCCGGCGTTGATTTGAGTTACTTCGACCCAGTTGAGGAGAAGCGCTGGACCCCGTTTGTCATTGAGCCGGCCGCAGGTCTAACGAGATCTCTGATGGCATTTTTGGTCGACGCTTACGCTGAGGATGAGGCTCCAAACGCCAAGGGTGGTGTTGATGTTCGAACCGTTCTGCGTCTTGATTACCGCCTAGCTCCAGTCAAGGCAGCAGTGCTGCCGCTTAGCAAGAACGAAGAGCTGTCTCCAATTGCCAAGAATTTGGCAGCTGAGCTAAGGCAGAACTGGAATGTCGACTATGACGACTCAGCGGCAATTGGTCGTCGATACCGCAGGCAGGACGAAATTGGCACACCTTTCTGCATAACGGTCGACTTCGAGACTCCGGGTGATCAGTCGGTCACCGTGCGTGAGCGTGATTCCATGGCTCAGGAGCGTGTTTCACTTTCTAAGCTAAGCGGTTACCTCTTCGAGCGCCTAAAGGGGTAGCTTGAGCCTGACTTACGGTAAGCACGAGATAGCGGTGCCTGTTGTGCTCGCGCCAATGGCGGGCATAACCAACACCGCTTATCGAAGACTTTGTCAGGAGTATGGCGGTGGCCTCTACGTCTCAGAGATGGTTACCTCAAGAGCGCTGGTTGAACGAACCCCTGAATCGATGCGGCTAATCGGTCATCATCCGAGCGAGAAAATCCGCTCCGTGCAGCTCTATGGTGTCGACCCAAAGACGATTGGTGAGGCTGTAACCATGCTGGTAGCCGAGGACAGGGCCGATCACATTGATTTGAATTTTGGATGCCCGGTTCCAAAGGTGACGCGCAAGGGTGGTGGAGCAGCTCTGCCTTGGAAGAGCGATCTATTCGAAGCCATTGTTCGAAATGCCGTCCGCGCCGCAGGTGACATCCCGGTAACCGTGAAGATGCGCAAGGGTATCGATGACGATCACCTAACCTTCCTGGATGCCGGAAAAGCGGCGAGGGATGCCGGGGTCACAGCTGTAGCTCTGCATGGCAGAACCGCGGCTGACTATTACTCCGGAACTGCCGATTGGGACGCGATTGGTGAACTTAGGGCATCATTGCCGGATGTCCAGGTCCTGGGAAATGGTGACATTTGGTCCGCTGAGGATGCTGTCCGGATGATGCAACAGACCGGAGTGGACGGAGTTGTGGTTGGGCGCGGTTGCCTTGGTCGTCCTTGGTTGTTTGGAGATCTTGAACGTGCAATATCCGCCTATCTTGATGGTAGGCCGCTGGACAGTGCCGAGACTGCTATGCCTAACCTGGGTGAGGTTGCAGACGCCTTCTATCGTCATGCAGAACTATTGGTCGAGTTCTTTGAATCTGAGGAGCGCGCCTGCAGGGACATCCGCAAGCACGTTGCGTGGTATTTCAAGGGCTACCCGGTTGGCGGCGAACTGCGAGCCTCACTCGCGTTGGCAAATTCGCTCCAGGAGATTGCTGATCTGCTCGGCACCTTAGATCGCACCATTCCCTATCCTGGTGAGGCGGCAGAGGGGCCAAGGGGTCGCTTAGGTACCGCTAAGTCCTGCACCCTTCCGGAGAACTGGCTAGTGTCTCGAGAGCTTAACTTCGAGCAGAAGTCGGTGCTGCTGGAAGCTGAACTATCGGTTTCGGGTGGCTAATGAACGAACAAGAACTTGAACCTGGGTATGAAGAGTTTGATCGCGAGAGGTTTGTCGGTCAACCCAAGTCATCCATGCCCCGACGTGGTGAGTTTGCCCGCGACAGAGCAAGGGTTATGCATTCAGCTGCATTTCGAAAGCTCTCTTCCAAGACTCAGGTTCTGAGCCCTAGTTCCGGAGACTTCGCTCGCACCAGGCTCACCCACTCACTTGAGGTCTCCCAGGTCGGCAGAGAGATTGCCAAGGTGATCGGGGTTGACGCCGACCTAGTTGATATGGCCTGTTTAGCTCATGACCTCGGCCATCCGCCATTTGGACACAATGGCGAAAGCGCATTGAACCTTTGGTCGGCAGAGATCGGTGGCTTCGAAGGTAATGCTCAGACCTTCAGAATTCTCACCAGGCTGGAGCCAAAGATATACGACGAGAGCGGCCGGTCAAGGGGCCTGAATCTAACTCGCGCCTCTTTGGATGCCGCCACCAAGTACCCATGGCGACTGTCTCAGGCAAGCGAATACGGCAATTCGGTGAAGTTTGGCGTCTATGACGACGACCTTGAGGTTTTCCACTGGATGCGCGAATCCGCCCCCGATGGTGCCAAGTGCGTCGAGGCTCAAATCATGGACTTCGCCGATGACGTGGCCTACTCGGTTCACGATTTCGAGGACGCAATTGTTGAGGGGTTTATCGACCCTGCAGTCATCTCAGATCCGCTAGCGAAGGACTCGCTCATTGAAGAGATAGGCAAGTGGGCTGGTGGTTCGCTAGCAAAGGTTCAACTGGAGGAAGCCCTTGATCTGCTCCAGCAATCGCCGTACTGGTTAAGCGGCTACGACGGTTCACCTAGGGACCAGGCACAGCTCAAAAACCTAACTTCTGATCTGATTGGAAGTTTCGTTTCAAGGACAACCGAGGCAATCCTCGAGAACGCCTCGCGTTCGTCGCTGACTCGTTACCGAGCTGGAGTCATCGTGCCTTCCAAGGTCAGAAGTGAGATCGCTGTTCTCAAGGGCATAGTTGCCGCATCGGTTATGACCCACAACTCTAGGCAGCCGCTTTATGAACGTCAGCGAGTGATTCTCACGGAGTTGGCAAACGCCCTGCTGGAAAAGCCAGAGCGCCTGGATGCTATCTCAAGGCAGGCTTGGGATCAGGCATCTTCGGATGCAGCTAAGCGCCGGGTGATTGTTGATCAAGTTGCGTCCCTTACCGACCCGACGGCAATCGCCCTGCACGCTGAGCTCACCTAGGATTGCGTTATGGCCGGCAGGGTAAAGCAATCAGATATTGAAGAGCTAAAGGCTCGCGCCAACCTTGTCGACATCATTTCCGGATACGTATCGCTAAAGCCAGCTAGCGCGGGCTCATTCAAGGGCCTGTGTCCATTTCACGGAGAGAAATCTCCGAGTTTCAACGTGAGGAATTCGCCACCCTTTTATCACTGCTTTGGCTGCGGCGCAGGCGGAGATGTGTTCAAGTTTCTCCAGGAAATCGAGTCCATCTCCTTCGCCGATGCTGTCGAGCGACTAGCTGACAAGCTCGGGTACCAGCTCAGCTATGAAGAGGGGTCTTCAGAAACCTCTGCCAGAACACGCCTGTTAGCTGCCAACACCGCGGCGGCAGAGTTTTACCAAGAGCAACTTCAGAGCGAGGAGGGCTCGTTTGCTCGAGACTTCTTGGTTTCAAGAGGCTTTGATGCTGCCGCACAGCGGAAATTCGGAATTGGTTATGCTCCGAAGGGCTGGCAAAACCTGCTTGAGCATCTCAAAGCTATGGGTTTCACGCTGGATGAGCTAGTGAGTGTCGGGCTTGCGATGCAATCCGATAAAGGTGGATATGACCGCTTCCGAGGCCGTGTGCTATGGCCGATTAGAGATGCAAACTCCCAGGTGCTGGGGTTTGGTGCGAGAAAGCTCTATGACGAGGACCAGGGTCCAAAGTACCTAAACACCCCTGAGACCCCCATTTATCACAAGGGATCAGTCCTCTATGGGCTCGACTTTGCTCGAAAGGCAATCGTCAAATCGCGGGAGATCGTTGTTGTTGAGGGCTACACAGATGTGATGGCCTGCCACCTGGCCGGAATTGAAACTGCAGTTGCCACCTGTGGTACAGCTTTCGGTGAGGAGCACATCAAGCTCATTAACCGACTGTTCGGCTCTTCATCTGGTGATCCTGCGAGCGTCGTCTTCACCTTCGATCCCGACGCAGCGGGGGAGAAGGCCGCGCTTCGTATGTACTCCGACACTTCTAAGTTCAACGCGCTAACCTATGTGGCCGCTGGACCCGAGGGTCTAGATCCGAGTGATTTGCGTCAGCAGCGCGGCGACGCTGCCATCGGTTTGATGATCGAGAACAGGAAACCGCTTTTCGAGTTTGTGATCAGACATCGAATTGCCAAGTACAACCTCAACGATCTTGAATCACGGGTTGCCGCCGCAAGGGCGGCCGCTGCAGTAGTGGCCGATCTTGTCGACCCAGCTCTTCGTTCGGCATACACCAGGCAGTTGGCAGATTGGACCTCACTTGATGTGTCGGAGGTAAGTTCAATAGTTTCTTCCGTTGGCAAGGTCGGAGTCGTGCAACGCGCCGCTCCGCTGTCACCCGATCGGGTGATTGCCCCTTTGAAAGCAGACGATCCGCAAGCGCGTCAAGAGCGTCAAATTCTGGAGATATTGATACAGCAGCCGTCCTTTTTCTCGAAGCTTCAACTGCGCAGGCTGGCGGCGGCATCTTTCACCGATTCTCTGAATAATCGGCTACTCGCGCTAATTGCCAGCCATGAGGATTCGCTGGGTGAGGCGGATTGGGTATCAATTTTGATGCAGGCTGAGCCGGAGCTCGCGGATCCAATCAGAGCCTTGGCTATGGCTGAATTGCCAGTTCGAAACCAAATTGAGCTTGATCGCTATGCAAAGGGCATTGTGAAATCTGCCCTAATGCAAGCTCTGCTTCGCGAGAAGAATGACTTACTTGCCGCCCTGAAACGCCTAGACGCCTCCACAAATCCTGAGGCAGCAACCGCCATTCAGCAGGAGTTATTGAAGTTGGAGCAGGAACGAAGATCTCTGATGTAGGGATTAGATTTTTCTGCTATGGTTTTACCTGCGTTCGCGCATTCCTCGATAGCTCAATTGGCAGAGCATTCGGCTGTTAACCGGAGGGTTCTTGGTTCGAGTCCAAGTCGGGGAGCCACTTCCTAGGGGTGATGATGAATAAAGTCACCCAGACATCCCTCTCAGTTGCTCTCGCTACCGGTCTTTACGGCATTTCCTTTGGTGCCCTATCTACTGCGGCCGGTCTGGATCTGACTTCAACAATGTTGCTTAGCCTGCTGATGTTTTCGGGGGCATCGCAGTTCGCCCTGGTAGGCGTATTTGCCACTGGCGGAACCGCGCTGGCTGCGGTGCTTTCGGCTTGGCTAATGGGCATCCGAAATAGTTTCTATGCGCTTCGTTTGCGACCAGAACTCGAGCCTCTGGGCCTTCTAAAACCAATTGCTGCCCAGCTAACGATTGATGAATCCAACGCAGTGCATGCCGCTCAGTCTGACAAGGAAGCTGCGAAGCGCGGTTTCTGGATAACAGGTGTTGGAGTCTATGTCTTTTGGAACCTGGCCACTTTGCTCGGTGCTCTGGGAGGAGAGCTGCTTGGTTCGGTAGAGTCCATGGGTCTCGATGCAGCTGCGGCAGCCGCTTTTTTAGGCTTGATTTGGCCAATGCTCAAGGGTCGATTGTTACTCGCAGGTGCTGCGTTGATGCTCGGCATCGCTCTAACTCCGGTGGTTGGAAGCGGAACAGCAATTTTGCTGACAGCGCTAGTTGCCCTTTTTCCTGATCGGGGGGCCAAGTGACCCTAACCGTAGTAATCGCATCCCTCATGGTGTTCAGTTGGAAGCTGTTGGGCTATCTCGTACCAGAGCGCCTCATAACGCCAAGCGTGAGGCGTTTCAGTGAGCGAGTGACGATTGCCCTGCTGGCAGCTCTCGTCGGTATCCAGACATTCACCCAGTCGGGCGAGCTTAGCTTTGATGCGCGAGTGCCAGCCGTGATTCTCGCTGGTGTCCTGCTTTGGTTGAGAGTTCCGTTTTTCTTCGTGATTCTGCTGGCAGCCGCTGCCGCAGCATTGCTTCGAAGTTTAGGGTTCTAGAAAATCCTCGCCAGGCATCCAGTTTTTGCCCGGCACACCCCAGCCTTCACTCTTGACTATTCGCTTCATTTCTCGTGCATAGGGCTTGAGAAGTCGATCTGCGTAAAGGGTTCCGTTGAGGTGATCAAATTCGTGCTGGAAAATTCTTGCCAGCCAACCAGTGGCTTCTATTTCATAGGTTTCACCGGCTAGGTTCATAGCTCTCAGCTTTGCTTTTTCGGCTCGCTTTAGTGGGAAACGCTCTCCCGGTAGCGACAGGCAGCCCTCTAGTTCGGTTTCTTCGTCTGGCCACTCTTCGCTTATGGGGCCAAGTGTCAGTTCTGGATTGATAGCCTCGCCGCGGAAGTGGGTCTCTCCATCGTGCCAGTCAAACACGAAGATGCGCAGACCCACACCAATTTGGGGTGCTGCTAGCCCGACCCCTGGCGCTTTTTCCATGGTTTCGTACATGTCACGCACCAAAGTGACGATCTCTTCGTCTATGACTGCTACCTCCCGCGCTCTGGTGTGTAACACGGGCTCGCCGGAGATAGTTATGGGTCTAATTGGCACCATGCCAATCTAGCTCAGGTCTTATTCAGCTTTCCTGATTTAGGCTAAGCAGGTCGCGGATTAGGAGTGCTAAATATGGCCTTTGAGGACCTTCGGCTTCTCGCGATTTTCTTGGCAGTTCTCGGAGCAGTGTTTCTTTCAGTCGGTGCTCAATTCCAGAATGACGCGGTTACCGATCAGCATTCCAATTCTGCAAAGCGCGGCGGGCTAAACGTCGGTCAGCTACTGTCGCTTTTGCGCCGCCCAAGGTGGTTGGTCGGCACCGTATTTCTGGGACTGGCGATTGTTTCTCAGCTTTCGGCTCTCGCGCTCGCGCCACTGATCGTGGTGCAGCCAATTGGTGCCATTGCTCTGGTGATCACCTCGTTCCTGAACGCTCGTATCTATGGTTTGCGATTGGACCGCAGGACTCTCGCATCAGTCGCAGTCACAATGATTGGTGTCGGATCATTCGTCTCCTTCGCAGCTCAGGGCGCCAAGGATCAGATTTTGACCGACCAACAATTGCTTTTGATTGTTGGCGCATTGGTATCTCTCATAACCGCGTTTGCACTGCTTTTTTTGTTGACCAGAAAGAGCGCAGGTCCACTGCACTACATATTCGGAGCTGGGGTTCTCTACGGCTTCGTGGCCTCGTTGGCAAAGGTTGTGTTGCTTAGAATTCGCCAAGGCGACTTTGAGTGGCTCACGCTGCTCGCGCTATTGGCGCTAATCGGCGCCACTGTACTCGGGGGTTGGTTCGTCCAGAATGCTTATGCGTCCGGACCACCCGACCTTGTGATTGCGGGTTTGACGGTAGTTGATCCGGCCGTCGCAATTGGAATCGCGATTGTCTTCCTCGGTGAAGCCCAGCAAGCAGACCCCTTCCAGATTTCGGGGTTTGTAGTCTCGGGTATGGTTGCTATAGCGGGAGTCTTTATGCTCTCGAAGTTTCATCCCCAATTGGATCAACAGAAGAGCTGATGTCGGAAAAACTCAGAATTGTTCTGGCATGCGACACCTTCGCTCCAGACATTAACGGGGCTGCTCGCTTTGCAGAGCGGTTGGCAGCCGGCTTGGCTAAACGCGGCCACGACGTGCACGTGATTGCCGCGGCGTTCGATTCAAGCTTCGGAACTCGCAAAGAGATTCACGATGGTGCAGAGCTGACCTTGCACCGCCTTCGCTCTCATCGCGTTCCCAACCACAAGAGTCTTCGTTGGGTTGAGCCCTGGGGCCTGACTTCAAGAATTGAAAAGATTCTCAGGGATCTAGGTCCGGACGCGCTGCACGTTCAGTCGCACCTATTGGTTGGTCGATTCGCAATTCGCGCGGCACGAAAGGCTGGGGTAAAGACCTTAGCCACCAACCACATCATGCCCGAAAACCTCATCAAGTACTCGTTCCTACCCAAGTTCATGCACCGCTGGGCGATGAACTTTATCTGGCGCGATGCTGGGCGAATTCTCTCGCGAATGGATGCAGTTACCACGCCGACCCGAAGAGCGGCGGACTTGCTTGAGCGGGCTACTGGATTGACCGGTGTCATGGCAATCTCCTGCGGCATTGAGGCAGCAAAGTTTGCAAACTCAACCCCAACGCAAAACGAGAACCCGAATCTGCTGTTCCTGGGTCGCCTAGATGACGAGAAGCGAATTCACGTACTGCTGAGGGCTGTGGCTTCGCTAACCAATTATCCAAACGTCCACGTCGAACTGGTGGGCGATGGGGGAGAGCGAACCAATCTGGAAAACCTTGCCAAGTCACTGGGCATCGCAGATCGCGTGAGATTTACTGGGCACATCACAGACTCGGAGCTACCTCTTGCCTATGAGCGGGCAACTGTGTTCGTCATGCCATCGATTGCCGAACTTCAATCTATTGCCACCATGGAGGCAATGGCCTCGGGAAGGCCAGTGATTGCGGCAAACGCTATGGCCCTTCCTCACCTGGTGCACGATGGTGATAATGGCTATTTGTTTGAGCCGGATAACGTCGAGGATCTTGCCTCCAAGATTAAGTTGATTCTCGATGCCGATGAACAGGAACTCGAACGGCTGTCTCAAAATTCGCTGCATTTGATTCAATCGCACGATATCAATCGCACCTTGGATATTTTCGAAAACCTCTACCGCGGCATCGGCAGTGGCTACGAAACAATCGACAATGATCCAGGTTATTTGCTACCTATTGGTCGCCTGAGTGAAGCCCTTAGCACGGCACTATCTAGCTGGCGCGAAGAGACTCTTGCTCTGAGGAAGAGAGCCGAGGAGCTCTCTACGGATGCGCGGGGACGCTTGAACGAGGCCTCGGAGGAGCTTAGGGAGCAGCTTGAGGAGCTCAAAGAAGAAGTCATTGAGCAAATCGAGGAGCTCAAGGATGCCGTAAAGAAGCAAGCTCGGCGCCTCCGAAAGCGCGACCAAGACAACTGATTAGGTCGACTAAACTTTGCTCTTGGCTGGGGGCGTTAGCTCAGCCGGTTAGAGCAGCGGACTCATAATCCGTCGGTCGCGGGTTCAAGTCCCGCACGCCCCACAAGGAACTTGAGAACTTTTTTTCAACTATTTCTGTTTCGCTGACTAATTCAGTCAACTCTGTGCGTATCATCGTGCCAATGAACCATCGTCGGTCTCGTCGGTGGTAAGCATCGAAAGAGAGCAAATGGCTGAGTCACCTTGGTTAGACCAGTATCCGGCGGACGTTTCCAGGTCGCTATCCGACATTTCGTTTCGCCACCTTCCCGAGCTCATTTCCACAGCCAGCAAGACTTACTCAAAGCGCAAGGCCTTTATTCAGGTGATGCCAAATGGTATGAATGGCAAGCTCAGCTTTCAACAGGTGGATGAACTCTCCGACAGTTTCGCTCGCTACCTCAGGGAGGTACTAAAACTCAACGTGGGCGATCGAGTTGCGGTGCAAATGCCCAACAACCTCAGCTATCCCGTTGTTGCCTTCGGTATTTTCAAGGCTGGGCTGGTGTTGGTGAATACCAACCCGCTCTATACCCCGAGTGAAATGATTCACCAATACCGTGACTCTGGAGCAAGGGCGCTTATTGCAATTGACATGTTTGCCGATCGTCTTCCCGAGGTGCTCGGAAAGACCAACATCGAGCATGTTGTCACAGTAAAGATTTCCGAGTTTTTCCCCTCGATTGTTGCGGGCGTTATTCGTTTGGTGCAGCGCTTTTGGAGCAGGACACTGCCGAAGGTCACGGTGAAGCACACGCGATTCCAGGACGCTTTGAAGCTAGGTGCTCAGGCTAAACAGTCCGGTGATTACCTGGCCGAGGTATCTGGTGACTCAGTTGCGGCGTTGCAATACACCGGCGGCACAACTGGTGTATCCAAGGGTGCGATGTTGACGCACAACAACCTGATTTACAACACCATTCAAATGATTCAAATGAATGGAAAGTTCATCAGACCGGGGGAGGAGACGGTCCTGACGGCTCTTCCGCTTTACCACATCTTCGCCTTCACGGTGAACCTGCTCGGCTTCTACCACAGTGGTGGAACCAACATCCTGGTTCCATCTCCTAGGCCGCCTTCGAATCTCAAGCGAGCATTCGAGAACTATAAGATCAGCTGGCTTTCCGGCGTAAACACTCTCTTCAACGCCCTACTGAATGAACGCTGGTTTACCGATTCACCACCTAAGCACTTGGTTGCCTCAGCTGCGGGCGGTATGGCACTTCACGAGTCGGTTGCTCAGCGCTGGCTTGAGGTTACTAAGACCCCGATCGTTGAGGGTTATGGTCTGACCGAGTCGTCACCTGTGCTCTCCTTTAACCCACTCGGTGGCCAGGTGAAGGTCGGCTCAATCGGAATTCCAGTACCCGGAACCGACATGAAGTGCGTGGATGACCTTGGAAATGTATTGCCCGTCGGTGAGCCAGGTGAGCTTCTTGCTCGAGGACCACAAATTATGAAGGGGTACTGGAACAGAGAAGACGAGACTTCAAAGACTCTCCAAGGCGGCTGGTTACACACCGGTGACATTGCTCAGATGGATGAGCAGGGATACTTCAAGATCGTTGATCGCAAGAAGGACATGATCTTAGTTTCAGGCTTCAACGTCTACCCAAATGAAGTCGAAGAAGTGATTGCGTCCGTCGAGGGTGTGATCGAGGTTGGTGTTGTCGGCACCCCCGATGAGCGAAGTGGCGAACGGGTCACCGCTTACGTTGTGTCGGCCATCAAGGCTCCTACGAAGGACCAAATCGTTTCTTACTGCCGCGAGAATCTCGCCGCATACAAGGTCCCATCCCAAGTCATCTTTGTGGACGAGCTACCCAAGAGCCCTATCGGAAAAATTCTTCGCAGGGAGCTAAGAGACACTGACAGCTCAAAGAGAGAGGCACAGTAATGAATGCTTTGATGATTCTCGCAGCGGAGACTGCGAATCAAGCAACTGTGGTAAACGAGTTGGAGCAGACTCTGCTTCGAATCTTCATTCTGATCATCATGTTTGGTCTTGGAGCTGGACTAACACCCAAGGACTTCGGTCTGGCGCTGCGCAGACCATGGGGGCTATTCATTGGTTGGATTACCCAGTTTGGAATCATGCCACTCACGGCATACCTGTTGGTCATCACAGTACTGTTCCAATTCGATCCGCCGGAGGGTGTTTTGTTCATAGCCCTTGGCGCGCTGATTATGGGAAGCGTGCCTGCGGGAACTACTTCGAACCTCTTTACATACTTCTCAAAGGGGAACTTGGCACTGAGTGTCAGCATGACAGTCAATTCGACACTGTGGGCATTCATCATGACACCACTGATGCTATGGATCTACTCGGGTCTGCTTGGCTTCGACGAGTCGCTGACGGTTCCTCCCAGTGAGCTAGTAAGCGTCATATTCGGACTTATCGTCCCCGTTGGACTTGGAATGCTGGTCCGCCGCCTAAGCGCAAACATCGGCGCGGTCGTAGAGCTGATTGGTGGTGTTTTTGGCATCCTTTTCATACCTTTCCTCATCGCAATTTGGGTCCCGAGAAACTGGCAGCTCCTTGTGGACACGCAGTGGCCAACCTATGTCGTTGCGATCGGTTTGGGCTTGGTGGGAATGATTGCCGCGTACTACTTCTCCAAGTTGCTCAAGCTTCATCCTGCGAACGCGAGAACTATTGCACTGGAAACGGGAATCAATAACGGTCCGATGGCGATCGCGATCATTGTTGCTGTTTACATTGACAACCCTGGTCTAGATCAAATTCTGTTGGTTCCCGCGCTCTACTCCCTATTTATCGTCATTCTGTCTACAATCGTGACGCTTTTCTTCAGACGCGCGAACCTAGCGGCAGAGCAAAAGATCCCTAATCTGCTCTGAGTGGCTCGGTAGTATCAATTTGCCATTACAACGGAGTTGGTTTGTCATGAGAAGAGTCATTTCGGCGCTAATAGCGGCTCTCGTCGCCGTAACTTCACTCGCACCAGCGAGCGCACTCAATGAAACCACCGAGCTAACTATCCATTACTCCAGGTTCGAGGGCGACTACAAGGACTGGAATCTCTGGCTGTGGCCAAAAGGTGGTGAAGGTAAGTCCTATGTATTTACCGAGGATGACTCCTTTGGCAAAGTTGCAAGAGTAAAGATCCCTGGCACGGCAAACGTTCAAGAGATTGGAATCATCGTTCGTCTAGGTGAGTGGCAAACCAAGGACGTCCAGCAAGATCGTTTCATAACCAAGTTTGAAAACGGTAAAGCAGAAATCTGGCTGATTCAAGCGGACCCTACTATTTACTACGCTAAGCCGGTGGTATCCACAAAGCTTTCGACAGCGCTGATGAAGTCTTTCACTCAGGTTGAATTGACTTTTAATCGCAAGACCGATGCGAAGTCAGTTGCTCAAGGTCTGAACGTTATTGCTAAGGAAAAATCTGTTCCTGTAGGCAGCGTGAAGCCTATTCCTGCGGATGCTGCAACCACCAATAGGTTCGCTGTGAGCCTTGATCAGTCAGTGGAACTCGGGGGAGAGATCGCAGTCTCTCACCCTGAGTATGGCAAGGTGCTTCCCGAACTAGGTGGGCTGTTCTCCAGTCCGGAGTTTGACGAAAAATTCTTCTACCAGGGTGACGATCTCGGAGCGACGTATTCAAAGAGCTCAACGAGGTTTAGGCTCTGGGCCCCAACCGCAACAGCTGCTGAGTTACTCGTTTACTCAGCAGCAGCGGACGCCACTCCCAACAAGGTAGTAGCGATGGATCGATCGTCCAAGGGAACTTGGACAGCTGAGCTTGCCGGGGATCAACACCTGACTATCTACACCTATCGCGTCAAGCTTGGGGATGTCTGGAGCGAGGCAGTAGACCCTTACGTAACAGCGGCCACCCTAAATGGCACAAAGGGTGTGGTTGTAGATCTGGCGAAGACCGATCCTGAAGGATTCAAAACCCATGCCAAACCCGAATTTTCGGGAGTGTCCACAGACGCGGTGTTCTATGAGCT
>CAZQZY010000013.1:0-22383 GCA_964597935.1 uncultured Aquiluna sp.
GCGAATACCAACCAAGCGCCAAATCTTGCTCGGTCAGCGATAGAGCCCGAGATTAGGGCTACTGTGATGATCGCGAAGGTGGCGCCATAGGCCGCCCCCACCAAGCCTTCGTTGTCTAGGCTCGCTAGACCAAAGTGGGTAAAGGGGTTACCGCTGAAATCCGTTGGATTCTCAACCGCGGACATGCTGTAGCCGTAGAGAACCCAGAGGGTTCCAACCAACGCCAACGAGCCAAAGCTCATCATCATCATGCTCACTACGGATTTAGCCTTTACCAGGCCGCCATAGAAAAAGGCCAAACCTGGGGTCATTAGCAGCACCAACGCAGTCGATAAAACTGCGAACGCTAGTTCACCGGTACCTAACATCTTCACCTCACTGAATAGTCGAAAAATGGCTCACCCTGCCGCGGCCATGGGACAATCATTCGAGACATTGGTTTCGGTGAGGGGCGCAAAAAGTTTCAGCCTCGTTACAGATTCGGGTTTGGGTTACGGTTTTGTTTCAGAACCCTCAGGAGTGAAATGAAAAGCGATCGTTCTGCGGCATTGCTGCTACTGGCTGCAGCAGTCATGGGCCTGGTTGTTGCCAACTCCCCTATCGGAGCAAGTTTTCTCGATTTCAAACACTCCTACGTTGGACCCGATGCCTTTGGTCTGAAACTTTCTATAGAGCACTGGGTGTCGGACCTGCTATTAGCCGTGTTTTTCCTGGTTGCAGGCCTCGAGCTCAAGTACGAATTGCGGCTTGGTGTCCTTAGCAAGGTAAAGACCGCCCTCGTGCCAGTTCTCGGTGGCATAGGCGGCGTGGTGGTTCCAGCGGCTATTTATCTGAGCTTCACCTGGGGAACCGAATTGGTTACCGGTTGGCCCATTCCAACCGCAACCGACATAGCATTCGCCCTTGGAATCCTCGCCGTGTTTGGTTCGCGAATGCCGAAGGCTGCAAGGGTCTTTCTTCTCGCCCTGGCGATTTTTGACGACCTAGTTGCAATCACAATCATTGCCATCTTTTACACAACCGATGTCAAGGCAGAGTGGCTTCTGGTCGCACTAGTAATCGCTGCTGCACACAGCATCGCGGAGCGAATTAGGCGGCTGCCAATCAACTGGATTCGATTGATTACCTTCCTGTTGCTTTGGTACGCGGTCTATCAGTCGGGTGTCCACGCAACTATCGCCGGAGTCGTGCTTGGGTTGTTGATCCCAGCGTCAAAGGCGCACAGCCTTACAGCTAAGCTTCAGCCCTTTACCAACACTCTCGCTCTCCCGATATTTGCTTTCTTCGCTGTGGGGATCGCGCTACCACAATTTGAGTCAGAGATTTCGCTGGTCTTCCCGGCCATCGCAATCGCCCTGCCGGTTGGAAAAATAATCGGCATCACCTTGCTTGCCTACCTTGCCAACCGGATGGTCAGCCAAAGTGATCGACTTGAATTGAAGTTGCTCGACTTCATAGCGGTTGCGGCAATAGCAGGAGTGGGCTTTACGGTTTCACTTCTTATGACCAAGCTCTCATTTGAACAAAACCCAGAGGTGCTGGCCGAGGCAACATTGGCCGTAATACTTGGAAGCATGATTTCAATGACTGTTGGTGGCTTGTTAGCGAGTCTTCGCGGTAAGTACTACAAACGGCTGGCTGGATCAGTAAAGCTCGCAGAGCGCTCCGATTCGTGACACCGCTCTCAGGTACTTCTTGCGGTAACCCCCTGCAATCATCGACTCAGAGAACACTTTCGTAGCTGACACGCTGCCTGAGGTTCGAAGCGGCACCTGTTGCTCGTAGAGGCGATCTACAAAACTCACCAGTCGAAGCGCTGCAACCTGGTCTTCCAGCTGGTGCAGATTCATAATCGCTAATGCGCCAACCTGATCAATGAGCTTGCGAAACTTTGTTGGGTGGAGTGTGCCTAGATGTGACAACAATTCGTCGAAGTTCTCGAGGAAGCCGTCTTCTTGATACCCGATCCAATCTCGAAGCTCTAGCTCCGAGAGATTGCGGGAGTCTTGGTTGCTGTCTCGATGGCGGTAGTCCTCACCATCGACACTGACAATCTCAAAACGCTCCCCCAGCCCCTGGATCTCGCGCTTGAAGTCCTCGGCAGCAAACCGCCCCTGACCAAGGGCATTTGGCGGGGTGTTCGAGGTAGCTGCGAAGCGAACACCCTTCTCACTGAGCTCCTTTAGAAACCTCGACATCAGCATGGTGTCACCTGGGTCATCGAGTTCAAACTCGTCAATGCACAACAGCGCATAGCCAGAGAAACTTGCAACAGCTTGGGCAAAACCTAGATAACCAACCAGGCTGGTGTATTCGAGAAAGCTTCCGAATGCTTTGCGGCCGCTAAAGGCGTGATAGATGGAAGCGAGAAGGTGGGTCTTACCAACACCGAACCCACCATCCAGATAGATGCCAGGTATCGCCTCCTGGCGGGAAAAGAGTTTGCGACTGGGGCCAGTTACGAATTGTTTCGATTTCTCAACGGCCTGCTGTTGCGACGGAAACTGGGGGTCCGGCCGGTAATTTTCAAACCTGGCTTTCACAAACTCAGGCGGGGGTACCAGCTGTCGAATAAGCTCTTCTGTAGCCGTAGTTGGAACCACGCCAACCAAGGAATTTGGTTGGTTTTTACTCGGTTCTAACACTAAGGCTCCTTTGTCGGAGCAAGCATAGACAATCTTTAGGAGATCAGGTGTCAGACAAGTTCGCAGGTTATGCCCACCCAGAGGTTTTGGTTACAACCGACTGGCTAGCGGAGAATTCAGCCAGCGTGCGCATTGTTGAATCAAACGAGGACATTCTGCTTTATGACACCGGTCACATTCCTGGTGCCGTAAAGCTTGATTGGCACACCGAGCTCAACGACCCTGTTCGCCGTGACTACCTAGATGGCGCTGGGTTTGCGGCCCTAATGCAGCGCAAGGGAATCTCTCGCACCGACACCGTGGTGCTCTACGGAGACAAGTCAAACTGGTGGGCAGCTTACGCATTTTGGGTCTTCAAACTCTTTGGCCACGAGGACGTTCGGCTGCTTGATGGTGGTCGTGCAAAGTGGATCGCCGAGGGTCGAGAGTTGACCAAGGACCTACCTGTGCTTGCAGCCGGCGATTATCCAGTGGTGCAGCGCAAGGACAGTGAGATTCGTGCGTTCCGCGATGACGTGCTCCGTCACGCCGGCAACCCGATCGTGGACATTCGCTCCAATCCTGAGTACACCGGTGAGCGCCTGCACATGCCGGACTATCCGAATGAGGGCGCAGCTCGAGCCGGCCACATCCCATCAGCCAAAAACGTGCCATGGGGTAAGTGCGTTCAGGAAGATGGAACCTTCAAGAGTGTTGAGGGCCTAAAGGAAGTACTTTTTGACGAGACCGGTTTCCAAAAGAACCAGCCATTTATTACCTACTGCCGCATCGGAGAGCGCTCGTCGCTCACCTGGTTTGCCCTGAAGTACCTGATCGGTGTCGAGAATGTTAGAAACTACGACGGCAGCTGGACTGAGTGGGGCAACCTAGTTGGCGTTCCGATTGTTCAGGGCCAAGAGGCTGGAGTCCTGGCATAGTGCACGAAAGGGTCAGTGCTGTAGTCGATGACTTCCAGTCGATGACTGGAAATGATCGGCTTCAGATGCTGCTTGAGTATGCTGATGCACTGCCCGAACTGGATCCGAGATTCGGAGAAAATCCCGAACTATTGGAGCGGGTGGAAGAGTGTCAGGCCCCGGTTTTCATCGCCGTGGAGGGAACTGCCACCAAAGTCGACCTGCACTTCTCTGCACCAAAAGAGGCACCGACCACTCGGGGTTTTGCATCGGCTCTAAACTCCGCGCTCAATGGGTTGAGTGCGGAGGAAATTCTCGCGGTCTCCGATGATTTCCCCACTGAACTCGGTCTTGATCAACTTATTTCACCGCTGCGAGTCAGGGGAATGCGCGGAATGCTGACCCGAATCAAACGAAAGACCCGGGAGCTTGCTACAGCTCAGTGATCCACTTGGCCAGGTGGTGGTGAGTGAGAATTACCTGCTCGCAATGCTCGCTGGCCAACGCCTTACATCGAGTCTCGTGGTAGACGCAATCGGCTCAACCGTAGACCAAAACGGAAGCTCAAAACTTCTAGGTGGAGAGGCCGATCTGATGTGGCTAAGGGCTCTTCGCTCGCGAGTCGGCCTGGTAGTTACCGGCGGCGCTACCTATCGAGCGGAGCAATACCGAATGCCCAGGAGTGCGGACCTTGCTGTGTTCTCAAGGAGTCCGTTGGTTGCGCCATCAGGCTTCGAAGACTCCCCCAGATTCTTGCCCTTTGTGGGTGAGCAGCAGTCACTAAGTGGAGAGATTCTTGAGCTGATGAACAAGTATCAACACATCCACCTGGAGTTTGGTGCTCAGACCCTGATTCCGATACTTCGACAGCTTGGATTTGGCATTTGGATAAGTAGTCAATTCAAATCCGGCATCGAGGCTTTCTGTCTGGAAAATGGCATGCGGCAACGGCACGCTATCAAGGTCAAAGACCTACACATCGCTTACTGCCTATAGCGGCGTGGCAGCAGGTCTGCGGGGCAGCCTAGGGGTAACTTTTTCGAGTGGAGCTCGACCTATCCGAAATCAATGAACCCTTCAAGGGCATGCTGGCATCTTTGGTCGAGGTCGAGACCCGAGAAGAAATTGAACTTACTCAAATTCCATCACCCAAGGGAATTGCACCAGAAGCCTTCGCCATCTCGGCAGAGATCAGGCATCAGACCGAGTCAGACCATGGTGTCAGCAGGCTCGTTTTTTGCCGTGATCCGCAATCTCCTGAAGGTTGGAACTCAGAGTTCCGGATCATCGGTTACGCGAAAAGCCCTATTGAACTGGATATGGCGAAGGACGAGTATCTATCCCAGCTGCCTTGGGAGTGGCTCAGAGATTCATTGCTTCAAAATGGTGCTCAATTCGCTCACGAAGCAGGCACAACAACAACGGTGGTTTCAACCGGCCACGGGTCCCTTATTACCCAGCCTCAACATGCCGAGTTGGAGATCAGAGCCTCTTGGGCGCCGATTGGCTTCGACCTAAAGCCACACCTGCTCGGTTGGATTGAGTTGCTCGCGCTGATCAGTGGTTTGCCACCGCGAGATAGCAAAGTTGTGAGGCTTGGTTGAGGCTTGATGCTCCCAGGCTTCCGGTGACGCAGGTCACCGGTGAGGCCGAATTAGAGAAACTCCTAGATGCGCTGGCGCCGCACGAAGAGGTCTCCTTGGACGCGGAGCGAGCCAGCGGCTTTCGCTACTCGCAGCGTGCGTATCTCATCCAAATCGCAACCCCTGACGAGATTTACCTGATAGACCCGATTGCCCTGGAGGCCGTTTCGGGGTGGCAGATTCGCCTGGCTCAGCAATTGAATCAAAAGACCTGGCTACTGCATGCTGCCACTCAGGACCTGCCCTGTCTTGCCGAACTCGGTTTGCACCCCAAGGCTCTGATCGACACCGAGCTTGCAGCTCGCATCGGAGGTCTTGCTCGGGTAGGCCTTGGTTCGCTGTGTGAAGAGTTGTTGGACCTGGAGCTCGCAAAAGAGCACAGCGCATCGGATTGGTCAGTCCGCCCCTTGAACCAAGAAATGCTTAACTATGCGGCCCTTGATGTTGATGTCATGGCTGAGCTTTGGGTGAGACTTAGAAAACTACTCGAGGAGTCAGGCAAACTCGCATTCGTGGCGGAAGAGTTTGAGCACCTCTTGAGCTTTAGGCCAAAGCCACAGTCTGCCGAGCCCTGGCGCAACCTCCCAGGGCTCAGCAAGATAAGAGATCTGGACAAGATTAAGATCGCTGCCAGCCTTTGGCTCGAGCGAGACAGGATCGCTAGAGAGTCTGATACCGCTCCCGGCAGGCTAATTCCAGATCGCTCGATCATGGCTGCGGTGACCAATCCCCCAAAGTCACGCTCAGAGCTTGCTGGTAACAAAGAATTTCAGGGTCGAGCCTCCCGCACATTGCTAAGCAACTGGTGGGAAGCGATATCACATGCCAGTGAACTAGACGTGGAGATTCAGCCGACTGAGCGGGGCAACGGAATACCTAACCACAGGTCTTGGGAAAAGCGTTTTCCTGAAGCTTTCCAGCGGTTAGAAGCTACTCGACCGCTTCTCGTGAAGCTGGCCGAGGAGCTGGCGATTCCCGTTGAGAATCTACTAACCCCGGATTACCTTCGTAGGGTTTGCTTTGCACCGGAGGCCGATATTTCGCTTCAGCTTGAATCGCTAGGAGCCAGAAAATGGCAAATTAGCCTAGTTGCGCCTCTGATCCAAGCTGGCTTTGCTCAGACTCAAGCGGTTTAGCGTGTGGCACCTTGGTGCCCACCACCTGAGCAACAATCTCATGCGCTATCGCCTGAGGTGTTAGACCGAGCCTCTCGAGAATCTCCTCGCGTTCAGCGTGTTCAAGGAACTCTGCTGGCACACCAATCTCGTTCAGCCCAGTGTCAACTCCGTTTGCCCTTAGTTCCTGACGGACCCTGGAACCAAAGCCACCAACTCGAACCCCATCCTCGAGAGTGATTACCAAGCGATGCTGGGCAGCCATCTCAACGATGCTCGATTGAACTGGAACTATCCAGCGCGGGTCGACAACCGTGGTTCCGATTCCCTGAGCCGACAGTAAGTCGGCAACTTTCATGGCCGTGTGAGCGAAAGGCCCCACCGAGATAATCAAGACATCCTTGCTAGCAGAGCGTTTGAGGACATCAACGCCATCGGCTGTGCGGTATTCGGCTGGCAGATTTGCGGAGACAGAGCCCTTTGGGAATCTAACCACCGTTGGTGCATCTGAGATAGCAACTGCCTCGGTCAGCTCCTCGCGGAGAGTTGCCTCGTCTCTTGGTGCGGCAAGCCTGATTCCCGGAACAACCTGAAGAATCGAAAGATCCCAGACTCCGTGGTGAGAAGCCCCATCTGGACCCGTGATACCGGCGCGGTCCAAGACAAACGTCACTCCTGCTTTGTGAAGGGCAACATCCATCAACAACTGATCAAAAGCTCTATTCAAGAAAGTTGAGTAGATCGCAACCACCGGGTGTAGTCCGCCATAAGCCATACCTGCAGCCGACGCGACTGCATGCTGCTCGGCTATACCTACGTCGTAGGTGCGATCTGGGAATCGCTCCGCGAACTTGTGCAGCCCTACTGGAATTAGCATCGCGCCAGTGATGGCAACGATGTCAGGGTTCTTCTCGCCGAGCTCCACCATCTCTTGCGCAAAAACCGAAGTCCATGATGTTGAAGAGCTGGCCTTGATTGGCAAGCCGGATTCGGGATTTATCTGTCCGACCGCGTGGAACTGATCTGCCTTGTCCTCAAGGGCAGGGTTGTACCCCTTACCTTTTTGAGTGATGGCATGCACTATAACGGGCGCGCCATAGCTCTTTGCCTGACGAAGAGCTTCCTCCATTGCCCTCAGGTCATGGCCGTCGATCGGCCCAATGTATTTGATGCCGAGGTTGGGGAATATGCCCTGCGGGGCATTCTCGGTTACCAGTGAGTGCCCCGCCGCATGAGCAGCGGAGAAGACTGCCCTGCCGAGGTAACCAAACTTATAGAAGAGTTTCTTGGAAAGACGATATCCCTTTTTGTACCAACCTTCGGTGCGGATCGCATTCAGGGTTTTGGCAAAACCACCGATGGTTGGTGCGTAAGAACGACCATTGTCATTCACGATGATCACGAGTTTGCGATCGTTATCGTGACTGATGTTGTTAAGGGCCTCCCAGGCCATGCCACCAGTTAGAGCGCCATCACCGATTACTGCGACCACGTGACGATCTTGGCCGGTTGACTTGAACGCTCGACTGATGCCATCGGCCCAGGAAAGCGAAGAGGACGCATGTGAGGACTCAACGATGTCATGCTCCGACTCGGAACGCTGCGGGTAGCCGGCGATCCCGTCTTTTTGCCTGAGTCTGGAGAAATCCTGACGACCCGTCAGAAGCTTGTGAACATAGCTCTGGTGTCCGGTGTCCCAAACGATTGAGTCGCGGGGGGAATCAAATACGCGGTGAATCGCGACTGTAGTCTCCACAACGCCAAGATTCGGTCCCAGGTGACCACCGGTTTTCGAGACCGACTCAACGAGGTACTCGCGAATCTCCTGGCAAAGCTGCGCCAATTCATCGCTCGAGAGCTGATCAAGAACTCGGGGCTCCGTTACCCTCCGCAGAATGTCCATGATGAACTAAACCCTAATCGGATTTAGATGATTCCTAGGCGACCAGGGATCTGAGGACGTACTGAAGGATTCCGCCGTTGCGGAAGTAGTCAGCTTCACCCGGGGTGTCGATACGCACCACAGCATCAAACTCAACTACCGACTTTCCTGCAGGAGAGTGCTCAGATGGCTTTGCAACCACCCTCACGGTCTTCGGTGTAATGCCTTCATTGAGTTTCTCAATTCCGGTGACATCAAACACCTCAGTGCCGTCAAGTCCGAGTGAGTCAGCAGTCTGTCCCTTCGGGAACTGCAGTGGCAGGACGCCCATTCCGATCAGGTTGGAACGGTGAATTCGCTCGAAACTCTCGGCGATCACGACCTTGATACCCAACAGGCTGGTGCCCTTAGCTGCCCAGTCTCTGGATGATCCCGATCCATACTCCTTGCCGGCCAGCGCTACAAGTGGGACACCCTTGGCGCGGTAGTTCTCAGAGGCGTCAAAGATAAAGGATTGCTCGCCTGCTGCTGAAGTGAAATCGCGAGTGTAGCTACCCTCGACGTTGTCCAACAGCTGGTTGCGCAACCTGATGTTTGCAAAGGTGCCACGAATCATGACTTCGTGGTTACCACGTCGTGATCCGTAGGAGTTGAAGTCAACACGTGAGACGCCACGCTCTGTCAGGTACTTACCAGCTGGTGAGTCCGCCTTGATTGAACCTGCAGGCGAGATGTGGTCGGTGGTCACCGAATCACCCAGCTTGACTAGAACTCTTGCACCGGTCACGTCTGAAACAGGATCCGGAGTTAGCTTCATGTCGTCGAAGTATGGAGCCTTTTTGACGTAGGTAGAGTTCTCGTCCCAGGTGAAAATTGATCCCTTCGGTGTCGGTAGCGATCTCCAGCGCTCATCTCCATCGAATACTGAGGCGTACTGAGTCTTGAACATCTCAGAGTTGATCGAGGAGTCGATCGTTGCCTGCACCTCGTCTGGGGTAGGCCAGATGTCGCTTAGGAATACATCGTTTCCCGACTGGTCTTGGCCAAGAGGATCCTTCTCGAAGTCGAAGTCCATTGTTCCGGCAAGCGAATAGGCAATAACCAGCGGTGGTGATGCTAGGTAGTTCATCTTGACGTCAGGGTTGATGCGACCCTCGAAGTTGCGGTTACCGGAGAGAACAGCGGTGACGGCCAGGTCGTTCTCGTTGATGGCCTTCGAAATCTCGTCACTTAGTGGACCGGAGTTTCCAATGCAGGTGGTGCAGCCATAGCCAACCAGGTTGAAGCCAAGTGCATCCAAAGACTCAGTCAGTCCAGCCTTTTCGTAGTACTCAGTTACAACCTTTGATCCCGGAGCCAAAGAGGTCTTCACCCAAGGCTTAGCTTTCAGACCCTTGGCCACGGCCTTCTTTGCCAGCAAGCCCGCCGCTAGCATCACCGATGGGTTTGACGTATTGGTGCAAGAGGTGATGGAGGCGATGGTTACTGCACCGTGGTCGATACTGAAGTCTTTGCCGGCCACCTTCGCAGGCTTTGAACCCTCCCCTGCGTAGCTCGGAAGAACCTTCTCAAATGCGGACTTTGCATTCGAGAGCTCAATTCGATCCTGCGGACGCTTTGGTCCAGCGATTGAGGGAACGACGGTTGAAAGATCGAGCTCTAGGTACTCGGAGTAGACCGGCTCGATAGATGGGTCGTGCCATAGGCCCTGCGCCTTGGTATATGCCTCGACTAGGGCAATCTCATCTTCATTTCTGCCAGTTACCCTCAGGTAGTCAAGGGTCACATCATCAATTGGGAAAATTGCAACGGTTGAACCAAATTCCGGCGACATGTTTCCGATAGTTGCGCGGTTTGCAAGCGGAACCTTCGAGACGCCCTTGCCATAGAACTCAACAAACTTGCCAACCACCCCGTGCTTACGAAGCATTTCGGTGATGGTTAGCACGACATCGGTTGCGGTGGCTCCGGTTGGAATCTCTCCAGTTAGCTTGAAGCCAACCACTCTCGGGATGAGCATTGATACTGGCTGCCCGAGCATGGCCGCCTCGGCTTCGATGCCGCCAACACCCCAACCCAGAACTCCGAGGCCGTTGACCATCGTGGTGTGTGAGTCGGTTCCCACGCATGAGTCTGGATAAGCAACTAGCTCTCCGTTTACCTCGCGGGTCATCACGGTTCTGGCTAGGTACTCGATGTTTACCTGGTGCACGATTCCGGTTCCAGGTGGAACGACCTTGAAGTTGTCGAAGGCGGTCTGGCCCCAGCGCAGGAACTGGTAACGCTCTGCGTTTCTCTGGTATTCAAATTCAACGTTGCGCTCAGCAGCGTCGGGAGAACCTGCGACATCAATTACGACGGAGTGGTCGATAACCATTTCTGCCGGCGCTAGCGGGTTGATCTGCTGTGGGTCTCCACCGAGCTTTGCGACCGCTTCGCGCATAGTTGCTAGGTCAACTACACAAGGAACTCCGGTGAAGTCCTGCATGATTACACGAGCAGGGGTGAACTGAATTTCGATGTCTGGCTCGGCGCTTGGATCCCAGTTAACCAAGGCGTCAACGTGAGCAGTGGTGACATTGGCACCATCCTCGGTGCGCAGCATATTCTCTAGAAGAATCTTGAGGCTGTAGGGCAGCTTCTGAGCATCTAGCTCGGCCATGCTGTAGTACTTGTAGGTCTTTCCGCTTACGGACAAAGACTTAGCTTGGAAACTTTTACCCATGATGATTTCCTCCAGAGTTACCCGACTAATCTACCGCTTTTGACTGCTGGATTCTTCGCATCAGAACCCATGTCAAAGCTAGAAGGCCCGCATAAGCCGGAGCTCCCATCACCGCTCGAGCCATCGCTAATTGCTCCACCAAGTTTGCCCAGTAGAGCGGCAGCTGAACCAGCAGCCTCAGGGCGAAAAACGCCACCCAGACCAGGGTGATGATTTGAAACTTGCGTCTTAGGACCTTGTTTTTGCGCCATCCATCTAAACCAAATAGAAATTGTCCTGCGTAACCGAGGATCGGGCGTCCGATAAGGACGCTCAGCAGCAAGACCGACCCGTAGCTGGCGTTGGTGATGAACCCTGGGACAAAGTAGTCGGCAGCCTGCCCACCCTCACGCAGGGCTAGAAAAGCTGCAAGTCCGACGGCTCCCAGACCAATCAAGGCTTGCATCAGAGACTTTCTCTGAAAGAGCCTGATCACGATAAAGACAAATGACAGTGCAACCGCTGCACTTACCGACCAGATTGCGGAGCGTGTGAACGCATAGGTCATCGAGAACGCAGTTGCGGGGAGGACTGCCTCAAGAATGCCTAGAACGCCGCCGATTGAAGCAAGGAGCGACTGGGAGGTAAGTGCAAGCTCCTCGCCTTCCTTGGCAAGGCCGAGACGCTTCGCAACGTTCTCTTGGTTACTCATTGGCGGTTGGAAGGCTGATAGGTAATAGCTCACCCGGTGGTAGGGCGCTGTCTCCTCGGTTGACTGCAACCGATCTAAACAGGGCCACCAGCTTGAGGTAGGTGTCTGGTTGGTAAATCTCGGGGCCGGTCAGCACTCCCCTGAGGAACCAGCGCGGCCCATCCACACCAATGAACCTCGACTCGCGAAGGAATCTTTGCCCATTCTCGGTCACTGAAGTCTGCACCCTCAGCTCTGGCCCAAGTGCGCCCTGAATGATCTCTGCCAGACCATTTTGCTCAGTGATGCCCTGGGCGATGGCGTTCATGGTGTATTCCCAGAGTCCATCGGATTTGGTAGCGGTAAAGGCCTGCACCTGAAGGCGGTGGCCATCAAGTTCCAGAGTTAGCGAAACAATTCGCTTGTTCTGATCATCAACATCTGCCTTGATTGTCACGCCGGGAGTTGGTGAAATGCGAAGCGATCCAAAGTCGAGGTAGGGGGTAAGTACCCCTACCTCTTCGATATCGAACGGGCCATTCTCGAGGCGGTCCGCTGGTTCAAGTTTTGCCATTAGTTCCTACCCGATGATCCAAAGCCAGTTTCACCTCGGGCGCTCTCGGGAAGCTCCGAGACTGGGTGGAAAGTAGCGCGCTCTACCTTCTGGAACAGTAGCTGTGCGATTCGATCACCGCGAGAGATTTCGAATGGCTCGCTTGATGTGTTGATCAAGGTAACCATGAGCTCACCCCGATAACCAGCGTCAACGGTTCCAGGGGTATTTAGGACCGTGATGCCATGTTTGGCGGCCAGACCCGATCTGGGATGCACCAGGCCAACATAGCCATCAGGCATGGCGATTCTTACACCGGTTTTTACCAGTGCTCGAGCGCCTGGTTCAAGAGTCAAAGATTCGGTTGATCGAAGATCAGCGCCTGCATCACCGGGTTTTGCGTAAGAAGGCTCAAAGCCTGGCTCAGCGATTATGAGAACATCTAAATTCACCCCGTCAGCGTAATCTATTTGGGTGAAAGATGCTTTTTCTGAGCGCGTACTGCCCGCTCCAACCACCTATCTCGCGCTCGCACTGTCTGTGCCCATGGTTTTACTTGCGGCTTTACCGTTTGGACTTGAGCTTGCGATTGTGGTCTCGATTTTGGTGGGCTTGTCGCTGACCGCTTTGGTAACGGTATTAGCGCCAAAAATAGCGGTTTCGGATGGTCTGCTAACCGCGGGTCGCTTCACGATTCCGCTTGAGTTTGTTGGTGATGCAGAGGTCTTGGATGTTGATCAATCGCGATACGCGAGGGGTCCCGGCCTAAACGCAAATGCCAGATTGATGCTGCGCGGCGATGTTCCCAAGCTAGTAAAAGTGGAAATTACCGACGCCGATGACCCAACGCCCTATATCTTGATTTCCTCAAGGCGCGGTGAGGAACTAGTTAGCGCACTCCGTGCAAATCGGCCCTAGCTTGGACTTGCTAGCCATCTGGTTCTGGGGCTTTACCAAGAAGCAGCTCATGCAGGTGAATTCGTTTTCCTGAAGCGGAAGAATCACTACCTCTAGCTCTTCATTAACCACATCCGGGATCGTGAACGAGTCGACATTGTCGACATCGTCCTCGCTCAGACTTGGCTTGGAGGGAATACGCTCCTTGATCGCTTCAATGGATTCCGTATCGTCATCATTTTTGCGCTGAGCGTCGTAATCAGTAGCCATAGAGCATCCCTTTCCCTTCCTCGGCGTGAAGCATGCCCTAGAGCCACTAGAAATGCAAGTTAGAAACGCCGAGCGGTGAATTCTCTCTGGAAACTCACCGATGTAGTTGCCGCGGTGTTCACTTTTCTAGTGGGAAACTTCACCCCAGGAGGCTTTGACATGGAGCTTAAGTTCATCAACCGGGAAAGCGACTTCCTAATCTTTGAGACCGATGCGGGCGAACGAGCCCGAGTGGTCATCGATGATGCGCTTCGTGAAGCAGTCAAGCGTGTTCCGCAAATCACCAGCTCAGGGGTTTCTCCCAAGGATGTCCAGTCAGCAATTCGATCCGGCAAGAAACCAGAGCAGATAGCCGCTGAATTCAATGTCCCGCTTGAAGCCGTGATGCCATTTGCGGCCCCGATCCTGGATGAGCTCAGGTTCGTATTGCAGCAGGCCCTCACTACCAAGGTCTCCCACGGAAACCGAATGCAAGATTTTGGTGACCTAGTTTCAGCTACGTATCCCAACCCTGAGTTCGAGATAACCAAACCCGCAGACAAGTGGGTGCTCACCGCAGGATCCAGCCTCAAGTGGCACTTTGACCCAAAGACCCGAGTCATCGATCCGATCAGTCCAGCTGCTCAGGAGTTGGCAAAGTCAGTTGCCAGCGAGCGAGAGATGATTAGAGTCGCTCCCCCAGTTACTCAACCTGTTCAGCCATTAGCTGAGATTACGCCGGAGCCTGAGGAAGTGTCCGCGGAACCCGCGGCCTCGGTTCATGACCTCGTCGAAGAGCTCCGAGCCAGAAGGGCTGCGACCCAAATCAAACCGGCGAGTGCCAAGGGCCGAGCGTCGCTACCAAGTTGGGATGAGATTGTTTTGGGCACCAGTTCAGATGTTGATCCTAATCAGGGGGATCTGTAACTCCTGGGGGGTCAGGCCACCGTGGTGAGCAATCATTCGGTAGGACCTTGGCTTGGAGAATCGTTCGTGATACAGGGTGTTCGCACCCTTCGCGAGCAGCACGATCTGAGGCAATCTCGCATGGGCTCGCTCACCGATGTCTCCGTAAATCCCAGCCTCGATAAGTTGCTCAATCGCGTGCGCTGTGAAGAAAGGTGATCCCTCGAGACTTCTCAAGGCCGCAGCCTGTGATACCTCATCCCGAAGGTAGACATACATACTTCTGGTGTCGCCACCCACAAATTCAACACCCACTGAATCCAGTACTTCTGCCAACTCAATTCGCTTGGCATCGGAGGTATCAAGCATTCCGTGGTCAGAGGTGATAACCAGGCCAGCGTCACTTGGGATCTGGCGACTGAATCTTTCAACGAGATTATTGATCTTTTCCAAAAGATTTCGCCACTCGATTGTTTCCCAACCCTTGACGTGTCCGAGTTGGTCTAGCTCTTGTATGTATAGGTAATTGATTGAGCGCTCGCTAGCCAACAGAAGTCTTTGAGCGGTACTGAACCGCTCCTCAAGATCGTCCGCTGCATGGAATCGAACCGAGCGCATAGTCGCTTTAGTGAATCCTGTATCGCGATATTCGTTTGATGAAATCACGTTGGTTGCAACCCCATGCGTGAGCGCTCTTTCCGAGATTGTCTCGGTTGGTTGCCACTGCGTTGGATCTGTGTCCTCAGTCCAACCGTTGAGCAGATTGATGCTTTTTCCGAAGTAGGAATCCTTCACAACGTGGCCGATGATTCCATGCTCTCCTGGCTTGAGCCCGGTAGCGAAGGTAGTGATGTTCACGCTGGTGGTGGATGGAAATGCCGCTTGCAGAATTTGCCCTTTGCCTGCATGAGAAGCCAGAAAAGGCGCGTGACCCGATGCGGCCTTCAGATTCTGATGTCCGAGCCCATCTATGAACACCACCAGCACTTTGTTTCTGGGCTTGAATCCCAGTTCGGAGCGCTCCCCCAGAACTGCAGACAGGGCAGATTTGAACACATGCCTGATGCTCCCAAGTCCTTTGGGTACTGGAGGTAGAGTCATGGGCACCGTAGAAGTTTTACACACCGAGGATTATGACGCTGTCCAACGAACGCATTATTGACGTAGATGTCTCTAAAGAAATGCGCGAGAGCTTCCTCGAGTACTCCTACTCCGTCATCTACTCAAGAGCGCTTCCAGATGCCAGGGATGGCCTTAAGCCGGTGCAGCGCAGAATCGTCTATCAAATGGGCGAGATGGGTCTTCGGCCTGACCGGGGTCATGTGAAATCTGCTCGCGTAACCGGTGAGGTTATGGGAAAGCTGCACCCACACGGTGATGGTGCCATCTATGACGCCCTGGTTCGCATGGCACAGGATTTCAGCCTTCGTCTGCCACTGATTGATGGACATGGCAACTTTGGAAGCCTGGATGACGGGCCAGCCGCAGCCAGGTACACCGAGGCCAGGCTCGCTGCAGCTTCACTTCTCCTTAATGAGTCTTTGGACGAGGATGTCGTTGACTTTGTTCCGAACTACGACGCCCAACTGACTGAACCGAGCGTTCTTCCCGCGGCCTTCCCAAACCTATTGGTAAACGGTGCTGCTGGCATCGCGGTTGGTATGGCGACGAACATGCCGCCGCACAATCTTCGTGAGGTAATCGCAGCGCTGCAGCTGCTAATCGATAAGCCCGAGGCGGATCTTGCTGAGATTATGAAGCTGCTCCCAGGGCCAGACCTTCCTTCGGGGGCAATTGCGCTGGTTGGAGAAACACTGACCGAGGCCTACGAAACTGGCCGTGGCAGCTTCAGAATGCGCGCCAAGATCAGCGTTGAGAATGTCGGTCCAAGACGCACCGGACTGGTCGTAACCGAGCTGCCGTATCAGGTTGGTCCAGAGCGAGTGATTGACCGAATTCGCGATGCCGTGAATGCGAAGAAGCTTGAGGGTATCCACGATGTTGTGGATCTAACCGACCGTGAGAATGGCCTGAAGCTGGTTATTGAACTCAAGACTGGCTTCGACCCTGCCAGCGTGATCGAAGCGCTCTACAAGTTCACTCCGCTTGAGGAAAACTTTGGAGTAAACAACGTGGCTTTGGTTGAGGGCCGTCCAAAACAGCTTTCGCTCAAAGAACTGCTTGAGGTCTACATCCTGCACCGCCTTGAGGTGGTAAAGCGTCGCAGTCGTAATCGCAAGGATCGAAAGAGCGCGCGACTCCATCTTCTCGAGGGCCTGCAGGTTGCTGTTCTCAATATCGACGAGGTGATTGAGGTCATTAGAACCTCTGACACGGTTGATTCGGCGCGCACGCGCCTAATGCAAATCTTTGACCTCTCTACTCTTCAGGCAGATCACATTCTCGAATTGCGCCTGAGAAGGTTGACTCGTTTCTCAGTCATTGAGCTCGAAACTGAGGCAGATGAGCTAAGGCGTGAGATTGAGGAACTGACGAAACTGCTCGCCTCTGATCAGCTAATGCGAAATTTGGTATCGCGAGAGCTCCAGCAGGTTGGCGAGAGCTACGGAGATGATCGTCGAACCCAACTCGTGGACGCAAGCGGAATTCAAGTTCAAACCAGATCTCGAGTGGTTGTTCAGGAGCTAAGCGATGAACCAACAACCATTTACCTCACCCCAACTGGCGGAGTCTTCAGATACGCAGGAGACCTGGAGCTCGCGGTCGGAAAGAAGCTTTTTGACAGCACAACCAGAAGCGACATGGGGTTTGTAACTGCCAGCGCTGAAGCGGTCAGGGTTCACGTGTCTGACCTACCAAGCTTCTCCCCCGGAGTCTCAGGGGCCACACCAGAGGCAACAGAGTTTCTGGGTCTGGGAAGAAAAGTGGTGGGATTTGTTCAGTGGTCCGCGGAGGCGACCTATGCCCTTGGAACTGCCCAGGGAACTGTCAAGAGAATCGTCGGTCCACTCCCCGATCGCGACTCAGTATCGCTGATGCCGCTGAAAGAACTAGACGAGCTGGTGAGCTTAGTTGAGGCGGGTGACGAGGCCGAGTTGGTCTTTGTGACACAAGAGGCAAATGCCCTGATTTTTCCTGCTGCTAGCGTTCGACCCCAGGGGCTGCCCGCATCAGGTATGGCTGGAATCAATGCCGAGAATTCCCGAGTCATCTACTTCGGGACAGCCGCTCAAAATGGCTACCTCGCAACCGCCGCAAACCTCTCCGTTGCTTTGGGCGACACCGACCCCGGTGCAGGAAAGATTTCCCCGCTCAGCGAAATCCCCCGCAAGGGTCGAGGTGCTATGGGCGTCCGAGTTCAGCGATTCCTAAAGGGTGAAGATCAGCTGTACTTCGCTTGCGTTGTTGAGGCAGGCTTGCTGTTTGATCTGGATGGAAACCCACTGCCTCAGTTGCCCCTTGACTCAAAGCGCGACGCCAGTGGCCTGAAACTCGATCGCTACATCGGGTCTGGGTTCTAGGCGTCGATCTTCTCTCGATCAAAGTCATCCGCGGCATCGATGATGAAGTCTTTGCGCGGTGCAACATCCGATCCCATTAGAAGTTCAAACATCTCCTCGGCCAACGCGGCATCTGATGCGGTAATGCGACGAAGGGTCCGGTTTTGTGGCTGCATGGTTGTCTCGGCGAGCTGATCCGCATCCATCTCCCCTAGCCCCTTGTAGCGCTGAATCGGCTGGAGATAGGTCTTTCCCTGACTATCGAGGCGCTGAAGCAGGTCGGTTAGTTCTTGCTGTGAGTAGGTGTAGATCGGGTCCTTGGTCCTGCCATTTTGAACCATGACCCGGTGAAGCGGTGGAACAGCTGCGTACACGCGGCCCGCCTCAACGAGCGGACGCATGTAGCGGAAGAACAGCGTGAGCAAGAGGGTACGAATGTGAGCTCCGTCAACGTCGGCATCCGACATCAGGATGATCTTCTCGTAGCGGACTTGCTCTAGGTCAAAGGTCCTGCCGGATCCACCACCTACCACTTGGATGATAGAGGCGCATTCGGCATTCGAAAGCATGTCTGAGATGGAAGCCTTCTGGACATTGAGGATCTTTCCTCGAATGGGCAGTAGCGCTTGAAACTTTGAATCCCGGGCCAGCTTTGCAGTCCCCAGGGCACTGTCACCCTCGACGATGAACAGCTCCGATCCCTCAGTTGCGCTGGCACGACAGTCAACCAACTTGGTTGGCAAAGATGATGACTCGAGCGCATTCTTGCGGCGCTGGGTATCCTTCAGCGTCCTGGCTGAAATACGAGCCTTGGCTTCGTTGACAATCTTCTCTAGAAGCTTCTCCGCCTCTTGCTTCGTTCCGCGGAGATTGCCTGCGAGGAAGCTGTCTAGGTACTTGGAGGTCGCATTGGCAACGATCTGTTTAACTGCGGGTGTGCCGAGGGTTTCTTTGGTCTGACCCTCAAACTGTGGTTCTGGCAAGCTCACGGTGATTACCGCGGTCAACCCGGCAACCACATCCTCCCGCTCTATCTTTAGGCCGTTGGCTTTGAGCTTCCTTGCATTTGCTTCAATTGCACTGCGCACGGACTTCAGAAGTCCAAGCTCAAAGCCAGCCTGGTGAGTTCCGCCCTTTGGAGTGGAAATAATGTTCACGAAGGAGCGAATCTCGGTGTCGAATCCAACCCCCCACCTCAGGGCCACCTCGACTCTGCACTCACGCTGGACTTCCTTGGAGACCATGGATCCCGACTCATCCAATACTGGAACGGTCTCCTTGAAGCTTGCTACTTCCGAGATTCGCTTCGTGGGCACAACCGCTTGGTCCTGGCTTAGGTGCTCAACATACTCGGCGATACCGCCGTCAAACTGGAACTCGAGTTTTACCCCGGTACGTCTGTCCTCGGCGCTGAGCTTTAGTCCAGGAACCAAGAATGCGGTCTGGTTCAGTCTGCCTTTTAGGTCTTCGAGAGAGAATGCAGCTGACGACTCGAATATTTGGTGGTCTGGCCAGTAGCGGACCTTGGTTCCGGTAACGCCTTTGGCCACCTTGCCAAGTTTGGAGAGCTCCGATCCATCTTCAAAGGCCTTGAAGTTCGAGTCAGGTGCATCGCCGGCAAACTTTCCGGGTTCGCCTCTGCGGAATGACATTCCCCAGGTTTGGCCATCACGGTTTACCTCGACATCCAATCGGGCACTTAGCGCATTCACCACAGACGCACCCACACCGTGGAGTCCACCGGATGCTCCGTAGGAACCCCCGCCGAATTTGCCACCAGCGTGCAGCTTTGTGAACACCACTTCGACACCCGACAAACCGGTTCGAGGCTCGATATCTACCGGGATACCGCGACCAAAGTCTTGCACCTCGATAGACCCGTCCTCGTGCGCGGTAACCCGGATCTCTTTGCCATATCCAGCTAGAGCCTCATCGACTGAGTTGTCGATGATCTCCCACAGGCAATGCATGAGTCCGCGACCATCGGTGGAGCCGATGTACATACCAGGACGCTTACGAACGGCTTCTAGCCCTTCGAGAACAGATAGATGGCGTGCTGAGTAGTTTTCCACCTCGCAACGCTAACCGATTGCCCAGTTTGTGCCCTGGTGCCACTTCGCAGATAGCGAAACTGAAGTCAAATCAAGCCATTCTGCAACCGAGCCGTGTTTCAATAGTCGGGATGGAAAACACAGTTGAGAAATTAGTCGCCACCGACCGTTGCGATGTCTGCGGCGCTCAGGCGTATATCCGTGTTGAGCTTGAAATTGGTGAGTTGCTTTTCTGCGCTCACCACGGAAATGCAAACAAAGAGAAGCTTCAGCCGATCTCCATCAACTGGCACGATCAGTCAAGCGAGCTTAGCCAGCGCTAGAGGTTCTGATTAGCTCACTCAGGTAGCCACTGAGGCGCGACTCCATTGCAACATCCAGCGCTTCGCCGACTCCAAGTCCATCTAGCACAACCTTCAGAAGATCCGGCGACTTGGCAAGCACAGGTCCATAGAGCGTCGTTCCGATGAAGGCACCCTTGACGAATAGGTCTCTCGAATCCAAATCCGTGTTTCGGTAGCCAAACGCCTTCAAGCCAGAGTGCTCGGGAGCGCGGAATTCGCTTGCTCTCTCGGCCCGAGCAGCCGTCGGAAGCCCGCTAATCGCATCAAGGAAGAACTCATAGCTCGAACCAACCAATAGGGTCGGCCTTCCCAGGTCGAGGCGAGTTTGGATAGCTGGAACTAGATCAAGCAGTTGAGAGCGGTACTCTCTCATGACCGTGTTGAAGGCGTCTCCGACGAGCACGAAGTCGGCATCAGGATCAAATGGGCTTAGCTCCTCAAACTTCACTCCACGCCACTGCAGCTGCTTGCGCAAGACCAACATGTTTCCTTGATCCGCATTGCGGTTGAAGAGGTTGGGTTCGAAGCTAGAAATGGTGATCATTTGGCAAGCCCCAGATGTCTTCGGGTGCGACGCATGGCATCTGCTGAGAAAAGTATCGTTGGCTCATCACCTGGAAGGGTCAAAAAGTAGTCCGCTGCATCCTGCGGTGATTGAATGACTTCTCCGATTTCGACATTGTTGTAGCTCAGCACCAGAGCAAGGTCGTAGGCATTGAGTCCGCCGACAACATCTACTCTTCTGAGCTTGGAAAAGTCCACATTCCATAGCCAGCTTGGGTCGTGAATGTCAGACCCGGCCATAAGCATCAGGGGCGACTCGGTGCCGGTGATGTTCTCAAGATTGAGATTGAAGGAAACAAAGTTCTGCACCAGCATTAGGCGAACTTCGCGCCCCTGTATGTCAACTCGTTCATCTCGCGCAAACACTGGAGGCATGGACTCGAGGGTGCTCTCTATCAGCTCAGGCTCCGCTTGCGTGATTTCAGTCACAGCCGCGATAGCCGCAGCGATGTTTAGAGCCTGGTGCGTTCCCGCTGCCGGCAGTTTTACGAAATAGCGAGTCTCGCCTGCGGCGATCTCTGCAGATGCGTCCTCAACGCGGATGACCTCAAACTTGGGTGTTATGCGCGGTGGTTGCGAGAAGTTGATTGCGTAATCGGGCCTGTCCCCCTCGAAACCTCGGGCGAGGCCATAACCCACAACTTCCAGCCCTTGCGCGAACTCCAACAGGTTTGGATCATCGGTATTCAGGACAACCTTTTCGCTTGCTCGCGCGATGCGAGCCAGCTTCTCCTGAACAAACTCAGGGTCAACGAATCGATCTAGCTGATCAGGAAGCACATTAGTCAGTACCGACAGTCTTGGCTTGAGTGAGTCAATAAGTGCTGCACCATGGCCCTCATCTAGTTCAAGCACCACCACATCAGCCTTGATTCTCCCCCGCCAGTTACCAAACTGCAGCACTGCCGCGTAGAGACCCTGTCGAATGTTCGCAGTTGATGGGTTAGTAAAAACCTCATAGCCCTGCGCCCTCAGCAGTTCCACGATTGCCTTTGTTGTGGTGCTTTTGCCAGCCGTACCGGAAACCGCAATAAGTCCCATTGGAGCGGATTCGATAGCCCTTGTTAGTAGCTTGGGCTGGATTTTGAACGCGATGGTTCCCGGGAGGGCAGAACCCCCACCGCGTCTTACGAGTCGCAACAGAAACCGGGCAGTCTTGCCCAGCATCATTGCTGCAATGGTGCGCAATTAGCTGTCCAGGTAATCCCGCAGCAGCTGAGAGCGAGATGGGTGGCGCAGCTTCGACATAGTCTTTGACTCAATCTGTCTGATGCGTTCTCTTGTCACGCCGAATTTCTCACCAATCTGGTCCAAGGTCATTTGTACGCCATCGCCTAGGCCAAAGCGTGAGCGAATAACTCCCGCCTCACGAGGGTGCAGCGAGTCCAGAACGCGCTCCAATTCCTGCTGCAGCATCGTAAAGCCCACCGCATCTGCTGGAACGACAGCCTCGGTGTCCTCAATCAGGTCTCCAAACTCGCTATCGCCATCCTCACCTAGAGGAGTTGAGAGCGAAATTGGCTCGCGACCGTACTTCTGGACCTCTACGACCTTCTCAGGTGTCATGTCCAACTCTGCGGCTAGTTCTTCTGGAGTGGGTTCACGCCCCAAATCTTGAAGGAGCTGACGCTGCACGCGAGCGAGCTTATTGATGACCTCAACCATATGCACAGGGATACGAATCGTACGTGCCTGGTCTGCCATAGCTCGAGTGATGGCCTGACGGATCCACCAGGTTGCGTAGGTTGAGAACTTATAACCCTTGGTGTAGTCAAACTTCTC
>CAZQZY010000014.1:0-9160 GCA_964597935.1 uncultured Aquiluna sp.
TCATCGACCAGCTTGGCGACCTTGATCAGCACGAAGCCGATAAACAAAATGAGCAGGGCGAAACTGCTGGCAAAGATAATGCCGGCAATTTCGCCACCGCTCATAAAGATTTACCTCGCTGCGTAGTACTCAACGACCAGCTGAACTTCACAGGTCACTGGTACTTCGGCGCGCTTCGGGCGACGAACCAGGGTTGCCTGCAGTTTGTCCAGCTGAACACTTAGGTACTCAGGGGTGGTGGCAAGCACATCAGCGTTTCCGCCGGCAGCTGCCACCTGGAATGGCTCGGTCTTCTCGCTCTTTGAGTGAACGTGAATCATCTGACCAGGCTTCACGCGGAATGATGGACGGTCAACACGCTGGCCGTCGACCAGGATGTGACGGTGAACAACCATCTGACGAGCCTGGGCCATGGTGCGAGCAAATCCGGAGCGCAGTACTAGTGCGTCTAGGCGCATCTCTAGTAGCTCTACCAGGTTCTCACCGGTTAGACCCTCGGTGCGCTTTGCCTCCTGGAAGGTCTTGCGAAGCTGAGCCTCGCGAATTCCATACTGTGCGCGCAGGCGCTGCTTCTCGCGCAGACGAACTGCGTAGTCGGAGTCGGACTTGCGCTTGGTGCGGCCGTGCTGACCTGGTGCGTATGGACGCTTCTCCATGTACTTTGCAGCCTTTGGAGTTAGAGCGATTCCGAGTGAACGCGACAAACGGGTCTTGCTACGGGTTCTAGTTGTCTTGGACAAAAAGGTACCTTTCGAATTTGTAATTGGGGCTTGTTCGTCTCCCAGCCGCTGGATCAGAACTTCGAAAGCTTACCAGTAGAGCCAATCGGTGTCACTACTTGCCGAGAATTTCGTCAATCTGCTTGAGTCTCTCGGCCAGGGTCTTTTCAAATCCGTGATTCGAGGGTGAGTAGTAGCGCTTGTCTAAATCTGCGTAATCCTGTTTCAAAACTCCCCTGGGGTCATCGTGTGGGTATTGGTACCCGACTCCCCCACTAGATCTCAGTTGCGGAGGTATTGGCTTAAGTTCGGAAGTTTCTAAGTCAGCAAGTGCCTCATTAATCGCACTGTATGCCCGGTTGGATTTGGGTGCTAGAGCAAGGTAGATGGTTGCTTCGGCCAGCGGTATCCGCCCCTCTGGCATGCCAATTAGTTCAACAGTCTGCGCAGCGGAGACCGCCAGCGAGAGCGCTCCCGGGTCGGCAAGCCCGATGTCCTCGCTGGCGAGGATCATCAGTCTCCGCGCGATGAACCTTGGGTCTTCGCCGCCTTGAATCATTCGCGCTAGGTAATAGATTGCGGCATCCGGGTCTGAACCTCGGACTGACTTGATGAACGCGCTGATGGTGTCATAGTGCAGCTCACCTTTGGAGTCGTAGGCGATTTGATTTGCACTGGCTTGCTTGGCACTCTCAAGCGATAACTCACCGGCTGCTGCGGCCGCTTCGAGCAGCGTGAGCGCCCTGCGTGCATCTCCAGAAGAAATCTCGGCGATGTAGTCGAGGGCGTCTCTGTCGACCGATGTGAGGCTCAAGCCTTCGGAAGCGATTGCTGCCCGCTCGAGAAGTTCGATGACCTGCGGTTTATTCAGCGGCTCTAAGTGAAAAACCAGGGACCTGGAGATCAGGGGTCGAATCACTGAAAAAGAAGGGTTCTCAGTTGTGGCAGCAACCAGGGTAACCAAGCCACTCTCCACCGCCCCCAGAAGTGAATCCTGCTGAGCCTTGGAAAAACGATGGATTTCATCAAGGAACAAAATGGTCGGCCGGTCAAAGACTTCCCGTTGCCGCTTGGCTGCATCTATGACCTCTCGGACCTGATTTACGCCAGCTGAGATGGCACTCAGTTCAACGAAGTCGGCACCCTTACTTTCCATCAGCAGCCTTGCGATGGTGGTCTTGCCAGAGCCCGGTGGCCCCCAGAGAATGACCGAGCTCCATGCCCCAGTCTGCTCCGCTTCAATGAGTCTGCGAATCGGTGAGCCGCTAGCGAGCAACTTACCGTGCCCAACGACCTCCTCGACAGACTTGGGGCGCATTCTGATTGCTAGCGGTTTCTCCACACTCAGATTGTAGGCAACGCCTAGAATTGCCAGTCGTCACTTACTCCGAGGTTTGAATGAAAAACAACGAGAAACTTGCTGCCTTCCAAGCTAAGCAGGAGCTGGTCAAGCGCCGCTCCGAGAACGCACCTAAGGACAATCGCCTCGCTTTGATCGCTGCTGCGGGTGCTTTGGTTCTCGCTTTCGCTGGGCAGCTGGTTTATTTCAACTTTGGACCCGGTTATGTTCCCAGCGTCGAGGAACTCGCGGGTGACGAAACTGCAACCGAATCTGAGACCGTCTCGCAGGCTCCTTCACCGGATTTGGCTGAGAACCGTGTTTGGGCTGGAAAGCTTGCTCTAAACGGCTCCCCGGTCGAGTTTGAGCTATCTGGCGACCTTGCTCCTCAGGCGGTGGCAAACTTTGTCACTTTGGCTAAGGACGGTTTCTATGAGAACGTCAGCTGCCACCGTCTAACCACCGCCGGAATTTATGTTCTGCAGTGTGGAGACCCTTCCGGTGATGGCACCGGCGGCCCCGGGTATAGCTGGGGTCCTATTGAGAATGCTCCTGCGGACGACATGTACAAAGAGGGTGTGATCGCGATGGCCCGCAAGGGTGGCGATGGCTCTTCCATGGGTTCGCAGTTCTTCATCGTTTACCAGGATTCAATGATTCCTTCTGACATCGCAGGCGGCTACACCATCATGGGCAAGATCACCTCTGGTCTTGATGCCGTGAAGGCAATTGCCGCCAAGGGTGTGACGGATGGTTCAAGTGATGGAAGTCCGCTTGAGCCAGTTTTGATGAGTGGTATTTCGGTAGAGTAAAACCTCAATCCCAAGGAGAAACAGATTGTCTAGCAACGAGTTTGGTCGCGTCGACTCTGAGAACAATGTTTTCGTAATCGATGCCGGCGTTGAGCGCCAGGTTGGTCAGTACCCCAACGTTTCTCCTGAAGAGGCACTTGGCTACTTTGTTCGCAAGTTTGAGGATCTTGAGGCTCAACTTCGCATTCTGGAGCAGCGCATTGCAGCTGGAGTAACCGACGCAAAGAGTTTGAAGACCGCTCACGACCACATTGCGACCGAATTGGTTGAACCAAAGGCAGTCGGAAATCTAGCTAACCTGCGTGAGCGTCTAGCCAAGCTAGCTCCAACCATCGAGCAGGCCGCCGAGAAATTGAAGGCTGAGCGTGAGGGTGCGGTTGCCGAGGCAATGGCGAAGAAGGAAGAGATTGCTGCCAAGGCTGAGCAGATCGTTTCAAACCTGGCCGCAATCAACTGGAAGAAGTCTGCCCAGGAGATGAACGACCTGTTCACAGCCTGGCAGGAGCTTCAGAAATCAGGCCCGAAGATTGCTAAGAACCTAACCGACCCGATTTGGAAGCGCTTCTCTCAAGCACGCGCCAAGTTTGAGGCGGGTCGCCGTCAGTACTTTTCTACTCTGGACTCCAAGTTCAAAGAGGCCAAGAGTGTGAAGAGCAAACTGGTCGAGCAGGCCGAAGCTCTGGTTTCCAAGGGCGGCGACGCCTCCGCTGATTACCGCAAGCTACAGGATGCTTGGAAGGCAGCTCCCAAGGCAGGCAAGGTTGAAGATGCCCTCTGGGCTCGCTTCCGCGCAGCCGGAGACGCCATCTTCAACGACAAGAAGGCCAAGGACGCTGAGCTTGCAGTTTCTCAGAAAGAAAATCTCAACGCAAAGCTTGCACTCTTGACTGAGGCAGAGAAGATCGATGTCAAGGACCTCGCCAAAGCTAAGACAGCTATGTCTGACATCCAGTCCCGTTGGGTAAAGATCGGACACGTTCCAAGGGATCAGGTAAAGAGCATCGAAGAGCGCCTGCGCAAGGTTGAGAGGGCAATCTCAGAGGCACAGGCTGATGAGTGGCGCAGATCTGACCCTGCCGCAAAGGCACGTTCGAACTCACTTGTAACTCAGCTTGAATCTGTCATCTCCGACCTTGAGGCGGAACTTGCAAAGGCACCTGCGGCGAAGAAGAAGGACATTCAGGCGCAGATTGAAGCCCGCAAGGCTTGGCTTGATGCTGCTCAGAAGGCAGTCAACTAGTAGCTAGTTGCTCTTTACTCGATACACGTCGTATACCGCCTCAATTCGGCGAACCTGGTTGAGCAAGTGATCCAGGTGCGACGGGTCTCCCATTTCGAACACATACCTGCTGAGAGCGACTCGGTCACGAGATGTTGATACCGAAGCGCTAAGAATGTTTACGTGATTCTCGGACAGCACCCTGGTGATGTCTGATAGCAAACCGGAGCGATCTAGAGCCTCGACTTGAATCTGGACCATGAACACTCCCCTGGAGTCTTCCGCCCAGCTAACCTCGACAACGCGCTCCTTGCTGAGCGAATCAACGTTCTTGCAGTCGGATCGATGGATAGAGACACCATCTCCTCGAGTTATAAAGCCAGTTATCTCGTCCCCCGGAACTGGAGTGCAGCAGCGCGCCATCTTGGTCAAGACATCAGGTGATCCCTTGACAAGCACTCCCTGGTTTGGATTGCGTGGCCCGCGCAGGGACTTCGGTGCCTGAATCGGAATTTCTTCGGTGTCAGGTTCGGACGTGAGGCCTTGAAGCACCTTTATGCGCTCAACGACGCTTGTGACAGATATCTGCCCTTGACCAAGGGCTGTGAAAAGAGCATGCGTATCTGCGAGTTTGTGCTCTCCTGCAATCTTGACAACAACATCTGAGTTCAGGATTTGCTGGAGCGGAAGGCCTTGCTTTCTAAGCGCCTTAGTGAGAGCCTCTTTGCCCTCCTCGCTGGCGATTTCTCTTCGCTCCACGGTGAAGTAGTGCTTGATCTTCGCTCGCGCCCTTGGAGAGCCAACGAAACTAAGCCAGTCCTTGCTGGGGCCGGCGCTCTCTGATTTTGAAGTCAAAATCTCGACAACGTCACCGGCTTGCAACTTACTTTCAAGGGGCACCAATCTGCCATTCACCTTGGCGCCTATGGTTTTGTGACCAACCTCGGTGTGAACCGCATAGGCGAAGTCAACCGGGGTTGAACCCGCTGCAAGGCCCACCACTTTGCCCTTCGGCGTAAAGACGTAAAGCTCTTTGGCTCCGATCTCAAAACGAAGGTTGTCCAAGAACTCGGTCGGATCCGAAGTCTCCTCTTGCCAGTCACTGAGCTGCTTCAGCCAGGCAAAGTCAACCTCCTGCTCCCCCTTCGAAGCCCCCTGCTTGTACTTCCAGTGAGCAGCCACACCGAGCTCCGCCCGCTGGTGCATTTCTTGGGTTCGAATTTGAATCTCAACAGCTCGACCCTCGGGCCCGACCACGGTGGTGTGCAGAGACTGGTAAAGGTTTAGCTTCGGCATCGCGATGTAATCCTTGAAGCGACCCGGAATTGGCGACCACTTGGCGTGGATTGCACCCAGGGCGGCATAGCAATCTCGAACGCTGGAAACTATGACTCTGATACCAACCAGGTCGTAGATGTCATCGAACTCACGACCTCGCATAACCATTTTTTGATAGATCGAGTAGTACTGCTTTGGTCGACCATCAATTTTGGCTTTCACGCGGTTCTCCCGCAGCTCCTCATCGATCTCCTGAATCACCTTCTCAGTGAACTCAGACCGGGAGGGGTTGCGCTGACCGACTAGGTTGACAATCTCTTCGTAAACCTTCGGGTAGAGAACCGCAAAGCTGATGTCCTCCAGTTCGGTCTTTATTGTGCTGATGCCCAGACGGTGTGCTAGCGGTGCGTAGATTTCGAGCGTCTCCTGGGCTTTGCGTTTTGCCGACTCGGGAGCCACAAATCCCCAGGTTCTTGCATTGTGAAGCCGATCCGCAAGTTTGATGACCAAAACTCGAATGTCCTTGGACATCGCCACGACCATTTTGCGCATGGTCTCTGCCTGAGCCGAATCTCCGAAGCTCATCTTGTCGAGTTTGGTCACACCGTCAACTAACAGGGCAACCTCTTCACCAAATTCGGCCTTTACCTGCTCAATTGAGTACGAGGTGTCTTCAACCGTGTCGTGCAGAAGCGCTGCTGCAATGGTCGCTGGGCCGGAGCCTAGGTCTGCAAGAATCCGCGCCACCGCTAGCGGATGAGTGATGTAATCCTCACCGCTTTTTCGCTTTTGTCCAGTGTGGTGATGTTCAGCGGTCTTGTAGGCACGCTGTATAAACGCTGCATCTGCCTTTGGGTGGTTAGCTCTAACAATCCGGATCAGCTCGGCAAGGTCTTGCGAGTATGCCGTTGAAGAACGGGTAAAAATCCAGGGCAGTCGAGACCTCAGTGATGAAGCTAGATCGCTCATTGAGACCTCCTACTGGTTAGGAAGTATCTTACGCGCGGGCTGCTAGGACCTTATCGGCAGCAGCCTTCAGGGCTGGCTCCTTCTCGCGAAGGTGCACGTAAACCGGAGCTGCCAGGAAGACTGATGAGTAGGTGCCAACAATGGTTCCGACAAACAGCGCAAGGGCGATGTCTCGAAGAGTGCCGGCCCCCAACACAATTGAACCGATAAACAGAATCGAGCCGACCGGCAACACTGCCACGATTGAGGTGTTAATCGATCGCACCAGGGTTTGGTTTACAGCCAGGTTTACCTGCTCGGCAAAAGTTCTGGTTTCAGAGAACTCAACATCGAGAGTGTTCTCGCGGACCTTGTCGAATACCACCACAGTGTCATAAAGCGAGTAGCTCAGAATGGTTAGGAAGCCGATTACAGCCGCAGGAGTAACTTCAAATCCGACCGCGCCGTAAATGCCGATCGTGATTATCAAGTCGTGGGCAAGCGCAATCATGGCTGCGGCCGACATCTTCCAAGAACGGAAGTACAGTGCCATCAGAAGCGACACAATCACGAGGAAGACGCCAAGACCGAAAAGCGCCTGGCGGGTGACGTCGGCACCCCAGTTGGGTCCGATAAAGCTGGAGGCAACCTCAGCTGAGTCCACACCGTATGCCTCGGCAAGGTTCAGTCGAGCCTCTTCAGACTCGACATCTTCGAGCTGCTCGGTCTGGATGCGAAGATCATTCGCACCGACCTCGGTGACCACTACCTGAACACCCGGAACGACTTCCTGAATCGCCTCGACCGCAAGGTTTTGTGGCAGTGACTGTGCATTGGTCAGTCGGAACTCAGATCCACCGCGGAACTCGATGCCAAAGTTGAAGCCACCACGAGCCGCTGGTAACGCGACAGACAAGACAATGACGATGAGCGCGACGAGGTACCAAAGCTTGCGGCGACCAACGAAGTCGACCGAACGCTCACCAGAGTAAAGCTGGTTTCCGAGCTCTCTGAACTTACTCATCGCTACCCTTTGCTGCCGCTGCCTTGCGCTCGGCGATTGTCTGACGTTTTTGAGCTTCCTTCGATGACTTGAGAACCTTGTCCTCAGCAATGGAAGCGGAAATACGGAATTCACCGCGGCCTCGGTAGGCGGCTTTGGCTGCGCTGAGATCAAAGCCAGACCACTTGTGACCAGAGGCGAAGAATTTGTTTCGAGCCAGCAGCTGAACCATCGGGTGGGTGAAGAGTGCAACCACTAGCAAGTCGATGATGGTGGTGAGACCAAGTGTGAAAGCAAAACCTCGAACGGAGCTGCTGGTCAACAGGTAAAGAACTACAGCTGCAGTGAACGATACAGCGTCTGAAACCAGGATTGTCCTAAAGGCTCGCTTCCAACCTGCTTCGACGGCGACCTCAAGTGACTTACCCTCACGCAGCTCATCCCTAATACGTTCAAAGTAAACGATGAATGAGTCGGCCGTGACACCCACCGCGACGATCAAACCGGCTACACCGGCAAGCGATAGGCGGTAACCCTGGCGCCATGAGAGGAAGGCAATTGCCAGGTAGACAAGCAGTGCCACAACGATTAGCGAACCGAGAACTACGGAGGCTAGACCTCGATAGGTGATGGTCATGTAAATGATCACCACGATCATTCCAATCAGACCTGCCAACAATCCGGCCCTGAGAGACTCGTCACCCAAGGTTGCGGAGATGTTCTCCTGCGACTGAACCTCAAAACCGATAGGAAGCGCACCGTACTTCAGCTGGTCAGCCAAAACGGTAGCGGTCTCCTGGGTGAAGTTTCCGGTGATCTGAGCGCGGCCATTTGTAATTACCGCGTTCGTAGCGGGAGCAGTAATCACAACACCGTCAAGGGTGATGGCGAATTGATTCTGCGGAGAAGGAAGCCCGAAGAGTCTCGAAGTTACCGCTCCAAATGCATCTGTACCCGTGGCATCGAACTCTAGGTTCACTGCCCAGTCATTGGTGGAAGCACCGGTGGTGGTGGTGATGGTTCCAGCAAAGGCGTCCGAGATGTTGAGACCTTTGACCTCAACAGGTCCAAGAACATATTTGAACGAAAGAGACTCGTCACAGGTGACTAGCGGCAGGGCCGCATCGTCCACCTGACCTGGCTGGCGGAATGCCTGGGTGCAGTCAAGCGCATCAAACTGTGCTTGGACGCGCTCGGTAATCCAAGCTGGATCAGAGGCATTCACCGGAGCAGTTGCTGGAGTGTTGTTCAGCGACTCCAGGTCCACCGCCACACTCTCCGAGGAAGGTGTGTTGGCTGCAAAAGTAATAACCGGGCGGAATTCCAAGAGCGCGCTCGCCTTGATCAGCTGAAGCGTGGTCTCATCCGGTGTTCCGGGAATCGCAACCACGATGTTCTGCTCACCCTGGACGGTGACAGTGGCCTCGGCAACACCGCTTCCGTCAACACGCTGTCGGATGATGGTTGCGGCTTGGTTTAGCTGCTCCAAAGTCGCCTGACTGCCGTCTGCGATGGTAGGGGTCAAGATGATCTGCGTGCCACCCTGAAGGTCAAGCGCTAGCTCTGGAGTGAGCGATGCTCCAGCCTGTCCGGTCGCGGTGCCCCAAATCAAGAGTCCAGCAAAAAAGGCCGCAATTCCCGCGGTCCAGGTCAGCTTACGTTTTGCTGACTGCTCGGTGCTTCTCTCCAAAACTAGTTCCCCTCAGTGGCAGCTTCGACTGAGCGAACTGCTTGCTTTACAACTGTCAGCTTCACACCCGGAGTGGTCTCGACAATCAGGTCATCGCCATCGATGGAGCTGATTGTGCCCTTGATTCCGGAGTGCAGCATGACCTTTGAACC
>CAZQZY010000014.1:9260-21617 GCA_964597935.1 uncultured Aquiluna sp.
TTTCCTTACCGACAGATACCCCGAAATTATAGGTGAGAAACCCAGCTAGCTCGGAATGCTATTGAGGTGAGCCTTCCCAGCTTCGGTTATCTCCCTGCCACGAGGTGTGCGATGCAGCAAACCCTGTCGAATCAGGTAAGGCTCAATCACCGCTTCGATGGTGTCTTGCTCCTCACCGATTGCCACCGCAAGTGTTGACAACCCAACCGGGCGAGCGGAAAACTTCGTCGCTAGTAGCTCTAGCAGTTGCCTATCAACTCGATCAAGACCCGCCTGGTCGATTTCGAAGATGCGCATGGTCTCCAGGACGTGATCTACCTCTATCGCGCTGTTGCCATTCACTAGGGCAAAGTCCCTGACTCTTCTTAGCAAGCGATTTGCAATTCTTGGGGTGCCCCTTGATCTTGAGGAAAGCAATGCCGCAGCTTCAGCTGTTATCTCATATCCGAGCTTCTTGGCTGATGTGACAATCACCTGCTCTAGTTCAGAGCTGGAGTAGTACTCAAGGAATGCGGTGAAGCCAAATCGGTCACGCAAGGGCGTTGGCAGCATTCCGCTTCTAGTCGTCGCGCCAACAAGAGTGAAGGGCTCAAGCTCCAGGGATATCGAAGAAGCCCCGGGCCCCTTACCCACCATTACGTCTACCCGGAAGTCCTCCATGGCTAGGTAGAGCATCTCTTCGGCCGAGCGAGACATGCGATGAATCTCATCGATGAAAAGCACATCACCAAATTGCAAGGCAGACAGTATCGCCGCCAAGTCCCCCGCGCTCTGAATTGCGGGTCCGCTGGTTAGCCTCAGCGGTCTCTCTGACTCATGAGCAACGATCATGGCCAACGTTGTCTTACCCAGTCCGGGGGGTCCAGCCAGCAGCACGTGGTCAACTGGCCGAGCGTGGAGCTTAGAGGCGTTGATAATTAGCGATAGCTGGTCTGCAACCTTTTGCTGTCCAACAAATTCATTGAGCGAGGCAGGTCTAAGTCTTGCCTCAAGCTCCCGTTCCTCATCACTCATTATTGGCTAGCTTCCCGGCAGAGAGTTGTGCAAGAGCAAGCTTGAGCGCCTTTGAGTCATCCAGATCGGTGGGCAGAGTCGAAACTATCTGCTGGGCTTTTGCTTCGTTTGTTCCGAGTTGAGCCAAGGCTTGCAACACTGCTGGGTACTTGCCCGAACCAAGCTGAACCTTACCGCTGAGGGACAAAATGATCAGTTTTGCGGTTTTCGGGCCAACTCCAGAAATCGCCCTGAATGCTGCTTCATCGCCGTTCGCGATGGCTTGTCTGAGTAGATCTTCAGGGAGCCCCGCCAATACTGCGAGCGCCAGCTTAGGGCCGATTCCGTTTACAGAAACAAGTTGGTCGAATAGTTCTCGCTCTGAGGCGGATTGGAAACCGTAGAGCGAGAGTTCGTCCTCGCGGACCACGAGTCTGGTGTGGAGGGTTGCAACTTGACCCTGCTTTAGAGATAGAGAGTGTCTGGGAGTAATCGCGATCTCAAATCCCACCCCGGCAACGCTTAGGTGAGCCCTATCAAGGCTGAGCCCGATCAGCTCTCCGGTTAGCGAGGAAATCACGTCCCTAACCTATTCTGCGATTAGCGGCCTTTGCGGCAGCAACCCACTTCTTTTGGGCAGTTGTGCCACCCATGGCACCGCGCTTACTGCCACAAATTGCAACCGCTATCGCATCTGCGATGTCTGGCGGTCCAGGGATTTCGGTGCCGGTCAGCCTCCCAACCATCTGGGACACCTGGGCCTTATCGGCACGTCCATTACCGGTAACTGCTGCCTTCACCTCGCTGGGGGTAAAAAACTGCAGCGGAATTGACCGCTCGAAAGCCAAATGCATCAGCGCACCGGAGATCTGAGCGACGCCCATGACGGAACGCAGGTTTGCCTGCGCGAAAACACGCTCAAGGGCAATGACCGCTGGTTTGTGCTTATCAAGCACCATTGCGAGATTCTGGGCGATCTGTCCAACCCGATCTCGCGGGTCGGTGCCTGCCAAAGAGGTGAACAGGCCATAATCCAATAGCTTGGTTCCTTCAGACTCGATGACCCCAAACCCACACCTGGTGAGTCCTGGGTCGACACCGAGAATGATCACTTATCCCCTGGCTTCAAGCTCGCTCAGGACCGACTGAGATATGTCCATGTTCGTGTAGACGGTCTGGACATCATCTAGATCTTCAACTGCATCGATGAGTTTGATGACCTTCTCGGCGCCATCAGCATCGAGATCAATCTTTAGCGAGGACACGAACTCAACGTCAGCTGACTCATAGTCAATACCTGCGTTTTGCAGCGAGGTACGGACATCAACGGTCGCAGATGGGTCGCAGGTTAGGACATAGGAGTCTCCAACCAGTGCAACATCTTCGATGTCGTGTTCAATGGTGGCCTCGAGAATCGCGTCTTCGGTTGAACCGTTGATAACGATGATTCCCTTACGAGCGAACTGATAGGAAACGGACCCGGGGTCAGCCATGCTGCCGCCGTTCTTGGTAACTGCGAGGCGAACTTCGGCGGCTGTGCGGTTCTTATTGTCCGTCAGGCACTCGATCATGATCGCAACACCATTTGGCCCATAACCCTCGTACATGATGTTTTGGTAGTCGACTGAGCCGTCATCGGCGCCAGATCCGCGCTTGATGGCACGCTCGATGTTGTCGTTCGGTACCGAGTTTTTTCGGGCCTTGTAGACAGCGTCATAGAGGGTTGGGTTTCCATCGATGTCAGCACCACCGGTGCGTGCTGCAACCTCAATGTTTCGAATCAGCTTCGCCCACAGCTTTGCGCGCTTGGCGTCGTTGGCAGCCTTCTTGTGTTTGGTGGTTGCCCATTTGGAGTGACCGGACATAATTCCTCTAAATTACTTCGTTACTGTCTCTCGCACGGCGTCAAGGAAGAGCCTGTGGAGAATCTTTGCGCCGGTGATTTCAGGGTGAAAACTGGCTCCGAAAAGGTTACCGCTTTTCACGGCTACCGCTTCCCCATTCAAAGTGGCGATCACCGTTGCACGTCCCGAATCAAGAATCTTAGGAGCCCGGATAAAGGCGACTCTCTCCTTCTGGCCGGCGAAGTCAACATCCGCCTCAAAGGAATGGGTTTGACCACCGTAAGCGTTTCGAGATGTCCTTATTGGAAGGCCACCGATGAACTCCTGACCCTCGATAGCACCTTCGACTTCGTCAGAAAGCATTATCAAACCAGCACATGTACCTAGAACTGGCTTAGCGCTAGCAAAGTCACGAAGCGGGCTTATAAGTCCAAAGCTCTTCGCCAGATTGGAAATCGCGGTCGACTCTCCACCTGGAATGACCAATGCGTCAACGCCCTGGAGGTCCCCAGCGGTGCGAACCTTGATGGCCTCTTCGCCCAACGCCTCTATAGTCGCCAGATGCTCTCGAAAGTCGCCCTGCAGTGCAAGGACTCCGATACGCACTTACCAGCCACGCTCCGCAAGACGGTGTGGGGCTGGTAAGTCATTGACATTGATACCCACCATTGCTTCACCCAGTCCTCTCGAGACCTCCGCGATCACGCTTGGGTCGTCATAGAAGGTGGTTGCCTTTACGATTGCGGCGGCTCGGGCTGCTGGGTTGCCAGACTTGAAGATTCCTGAGCCCACGAAGACTCCGTCAGCTCCAAGCTGCATCATCATCGCGGCATCTGCTGGTGTGGCCACTCCACCGGCAACAAATAGAACAACTGGCAGCTTGCCGGTTTTAGCAACCTCTCGAACTAGCTGATACGGAGCCTGCAGCTCCTTGGCTGCCACATAGAGCTCCTCCTCCGACTTGGCTGCCAGGGCACGGATCTCGGAGGTAATGGTGCGAATGTGCTTGGTTGCCTCCGAAACGTCTCCGGTTCCAGCCTCACCCTTGGAGCGAATCATGGCGGCACCCTCGGTGATGCGGCGCAAAGCCTCGCCGAGGTTGGTAGCGCCACACACGAATGGAACTTCGAACTGCCACTTATCGATGTGGTTTACGTAGTCAGCAGGCGAGAGCACCTCAGACTCGTCGATGTAGTCGACCTCTAGGGACTGAAGCACCTGAGCCTCAACAAAGTGGCCAATTCTTGCCTTTGCCATCACCGGGATAGAGACGGTGTTAATGATCTGGTCAATCAGGTCGGGGTCACTCATTCTGGCAACGCCACCCTGGGCACGAATGTCGGCTGGGACTCGCTCGAGTGCCATGACGGCCACAGCGCCGGCATCCTCAGCAATCTTGGCCTGTTCGGCGGTGACGACGTCCATGATTACGCCACCCTTGAGCATCTCTGCTAGGCCGCGCTTTACAAGTGGTGTTGCTTCTAGAAATTCTTCTGACATGCCTAAATCCTAAACTTCGCTCATCCAGTTGTTTGCAATTGTTTCTCGAACCTCACCCAACAACCTCGGCAAAGCCTTGGTTTGAGCGATGATCGGGAAAAAGTTTGAGTCGGTCTTCCACCTCGGCACGATGTGCTGGTGCAGATGTGAAGCGATTCCTGCTCCCGCAACCGCGCCCTGATTCATGCCTATGTTGAACCCATCGGTTCCAAACACCCTTTTCAGAGTTCGCATTCCTTGTTGCGTTAGCTTGCCGATTTCCTGAATCTCTTCGGCTGTCGCCTTGTCATAGGTGTCAACGTGACGATACGGGCAAACCAGAAGGTGTCCGGTGTTGTAGGGAAAGAGATTCATCAGTACGTAGCAGCTCTCTCCCTTGTAAACGACCAAGCCTTCTTCAGGTGTTTTACCGGGAGCGAGGCAAAAAGGGCACTCTTCGTCTGGTGGTTGCTGTCCAGTCTGGAGGTAAACCAGTCGATGCGGGGTCCAGAGCCGCTGAAAGTTGTCCTGCATGCCCGAGAAACCCTCAAGGAACTCGGTCATTTAGACCTGTCTCTTCTGGGAAATAGCGTCGAGAATCAACTTCTTGGCCTCAGCTCTTGGCACGTCGTTGGTTTGCGAGCCATCGCGGTAGCGGAAGCTGAAGGTGTTCGACTCTGCGTCTCGGCCACCGGCAAGAATCATGAACGGCACCTTCATCAGCGTGTGGTCACGAATCTTTTTCTGCATCCGGTTATCCGAGCGGTCCACTTCGACGCGAACGCCCGCGGAGCTTAGCTCAGCCGCAAAGTCCTCCAGATAATCGGCGAACTCATCTGCAACTGGAATGCATACTGCCTGAACCGGAGCCAGCCACGGTGGGAAGTGCCCGGCGTAGTGCTCGGTCAAGACTCCGAAGAACCGCTCGATCGAGCCAAACAGGGCTCGGTGAATCATGATCGGGCGGTGGCGTTCACCATCACTACCCACATACTCGAGGTCAAAGCGCTCTGGCAGGTTGAAGTCGAGCTGAATCGTCGACATCTGCCAGGTTCTGCCAATCGCGTCTTTAGCCTGCACCGAGATCTTTGGTCCGTAGAACGCGGCCCCACCTGGGTCTGGAACTAGTTGCAGGCCTGACTTCTCGGCAACCGATTGAAGCGTTCCAGTAGCTCGTTCCCAAATCTCATCACTGCCGACGAACTTTGGATTCTCTGGGTCACGAGTTGAGAGCTCGAGATAGAAGTCGGTCAATCCGTAGTCACGCAACAATCCGAGAACAAACTCAAGAACGCTCGTCAGCTCTTGCTCCAACTGTTCATTGGTGACAAAAAGGTGGGCATCGTCCTGGGTCATACCTCGAACTCGAGTCAGGCCGTGAAGCACACCTGACTTCTCGTATCGATAGACCGATCCAAACTCGAACATCCTGAGCGGCAGCTCGCGATAGGACCGCTGTCTGGAACGGAAGATCAAAATGTGGAACGGGCAGTTCATTGGCTTGAGGTAGTAGTCGGCACCAGTTTTTTTGAGCTGCCCAGCGTCGTCAAACTCAGAGTCCAACTTCATTGGCGGGAACATGCCGTCGGAGTACCACTGCAGGTGCCCAGAGGTTTCGAAGAGAGTGGACTTAGTGATGTGTGGAGAGTAGACGAATTCGTAACCTGCGTCTTCGTGACGCTTTCGACTGTAGTCCTCCATCACACGGCGCAGGATTCCACCCTTCGGGTGGAACACTGCCAGTCCAGAGCCGATCTCATCTGGGAATGAGAACAGATCTAGTTCAACCCCAAGCTTTCGGTGATCGCGACGAGCCGCTTCTTCGAGGCGCTGCATGTAGGAATCGTGATCCTCTTGAGAGGCCCACGCTGTTCCGTAGATTCGCTGGAGCTGCTTGTTGTTTTCATTTCCGCGCCAGTACGCAGCAGCACTTCTTAGCAGTGAGAATGCCTTGCCAACCATTCTTGTGTTTGGCAGGTGTGGTCCTCTGCAAAGGTCGCGCCAGGCGATGGTGCCGTCAGGATTTAGGTTTTCGTAGACCGAAAGTTGTCCGGCCCCAACCTCCGCTGCACCCTCGCCAACGTCTGAGCTCTTGAGGGAAATCAACTCGAGCTTGTATGGCTCGTTTCGCATGAGATCCCGAGCCTCTTCATCGGAAACCTCGCGACGTATAAAGCGCTGTGACTTACCGACCAACTCTTTCATGCGCTTCTCAATGCGCTTTAGGTCTTCCGGCTTGAAAGGTTCGTCAACATCAAAATCGAAGTAGAAGCCATCCTTGATTGGCGGTCCGATGCCCAGTTTCGCTGGGTCGAATAGCTCTTGGACGGCCTGTGCCATTACGTGTGCAGTTGAGTGGCGCAGAATCGAAAGGCCATCCTCTGACGAGATGTGCACGCCCTCAATTACGTCACCAGCAGAGGGTCTGTATGCGAGATCTTTGAGCTCTCCGTTGACACGCAGCGCGATGATTTCGCGATCTTGGAAGAGCTTGAAGCCGTCTGAGCCAGCCTCTAGCTCGGTTTCAACCGCATTGACTGTGACCTTCAAGTTGACTCCTAACCCGCCAAAGTCTACCCACGATACTTAGGTTTACCTTGCTGGACTTATCAATTTCAACCTGGCTAGCCTTGCGACATGACTGATCAATCAAGGCACGAACTCGAGCACAAACTCAACTGGCTGCGAGCAGCTGTGCTGGGGGCAAACGACGGCGTCATCTCAATCGCCGGTGTGGTTATGGGTATCGCTGGTGCAGGAGCTGACCGGGCAACCGTCGCTCTTGCCGGTTTTGCTGCCCTTGCGGCTGGTGCGATTTCGATGGCCGGTGGCGAGTACACCTCGGTAAGCGCTCAGAAAGATGCCGAGATTGCCTTCGGTCGACACCATCTCGAGATTGCAGCAAGCCCATGGACCGCGGCCTGGGCTTCATTCCTTGCCTTCTCCAGTGGCGGCCTGCTACCTCTGCTCGCGGTTCTAGGTCCCTGGCAGGAGAACCGTGTTCCCGTGACTGTGGTGGCCGTGATTCTTGCTCTGGCGCTGACCGGCTGGTGGGCGGCTGAGCGCGGCGGCTCTTCGCGAAGAAGAGCGATTTTTAGAAACGTCGTGGTGAGTGTTCTCACCATGGTTGTCTCTTATGGCATTGGTGCACTTTTGGGTGTGACTATCCTCGCCTAGGCATTACCCTTATCACTTGTGTCAAATGTAGAGAGCTTCGACGTAGCGCTTATCGGTGGCGGCATTATGAGTGCCACCCTTGGTGTCCTCATCAAAAAAACCAACCCCGAAGCTCGGATCGTCCTTTTCGAACGACTCCCCCAGGTAGCTCTCGAGAGCTCAAACCCTTGGAACAACGCCGGCACCGGTCACGCTGCTCTTTGTGAACTCAACTACATGCCTGACAGCAAGGACGGTTCACTACCCGATGCTTCAAAGGCAATAGCGATCAACGAGCAGTTTCAGGTTTCAAGGCAGTTTTGGTCATCCCTGGTGCAAGAGGGAATTCTCGGGTCGCCGGAGACCTTCATCCGTACCGTGCCACACATGACTTTTGTCACTGGCGCAAAGGATGTCGACTACCTAAAGCGAAGACACAAGGCACTGAAGGATCAGCCACTTTTCGCAGGGCTTCAGTACTCAGAGGATCTCAAGACCATAGGTAAGTGGGCGCCTCTCATCGCCGAGGGTCGAGAAAACGGTGAATACGCTGCGACCTACATTGAGCAGGGCACTGACGTTGACTATGGCGCAATCACTTCGCAAATGATTTCGTGGTTGGAGACTCAGGGTGTTGAGATTCACACCGGTACCGAGGTGACCAAGCTCTACCAGTATCACGACAGGCACTGGCGCGTGACCTCCAAATCAAAGCAGGGCCGACTTGACATCAGAGCCGAGAAGGTTTTTGTTGGCGCTGGTGGCTGGGCACTCAAGCTCCTTCAAAATGCCGGCATCCCTGAAATCAAGGGCTACGGCACCTTCCCCGTAAGTGGTCACTTCCTCAGAACCGACAATCCCGAGATAGTCGCAAGGCACCATGCCAAGGTCTACTCCCAGGCAGCCGTCGGGGCTCCCCCAATGTCCGTGCCACACCTTGACACCCGAGTTGTTGACGGAAAGACCTCGCTGTTGTTTGGACCTTTTGCAGGTTTGAACCCTAAGTTTTTGAAGTCTGGATCATTGCTCGACCTCCCGCTCTCTGTGAGGCCCGCCAACGTGATTCCGTATCTGTCCGTTGCGTTGAAGAACTTCTCGCTTGTCCAGTATTTGATCTCAGAGATTCTCAAGTCGAAGAAACAAAAACTGCTCTCGCTTAGAGATTTCATCCCAAGCTCAGATTTACAGGGCTGGGAGCTCTACGAAGCTGGTCAGCGCGCTCAGGTCATCAAACCGGTCAAGGGAGGTGGCACGCTTCAGTTTGGAACTGAGGTGATTGCCGCTCAAGATCACTCAATCGCTGGACTATTGGGTGCATCTCCAGGCGCTTCAGTCAGCGTGAGTGTGATGCTCGATGTGATGCAGCGCTTCTACCCCGATCACTTTGCACAGTTCGAAAAACCGCTCACCAAGCTGATCCCGACTTACGGCAAGAAGCTGAACTCCGACGCGGCACTTGCCAAGAAAGTCTTGGCTTCCACCGCCAAGACCTTGAAGCTCAAGGCCTAGACAGGATCAGGAAAAACTAAACCCCCGAATCTCTTCGGGGGTTTAGTTTTGGAGCTGATTACTTGCCGATCACTGTGGTGCGACCGTCAAGCTTCATCTGTGTTACCTTGCCTGCGGCCATGTCTGCCCGGAGAGCGGCAGCCAGGACCTCAGCGTCAAGGTCTCGGACATTGAGCTTGGAGATGTCGAACATGTTGTAGCCATCTCCTCCCTTGGCAACGAAGTCGGTTAGCGCAAGGGTGAACTTGGTGCCATCCTTAGGAATCGCCTTGCCGTTTAGGTCGACCAAAGAGACGATTCTTGAACCGGCAGGTTTAGACACGTCCACGGTGAACTTCATGCCCGACACGTGTGGCCAACGGCCATCGGTTGGGTAACGAGATACACCGTTCTCCATTGCTGCCCAGATCTGCGCTCCGGTTACCTCAATGGTGCTGAAGACGTTTCCAAATGGGTGAATTGTGTAGACGTCACCAAGTAGCAGATCCCAAGGTCCTTCTTGGTTTCCAGCGGTCGGACGCTTGATTGACTTGTCACCAGGGACATAGGTCGTGGCTGGGAAGGTGGAGCGGATGCCTCCACCATTCATTAGAGCAAAGTCGGTTCCGTACTTGGCACGGACCACATCTGCGGACCAGTTACCAAATGCGTGCTCGCCGCTTCGCTGAACAGGTGGTGTTCCCGCAATCGGGGTTGAGATCTGAATCTGGCCAACCTTGACGTCCATCTTTGCGTTCAGTGAGCTCTTGAAGCGAGTCACCATCGCAGCGGTGTTTGCATCAGGAGTCTTCACCGGTGCATTTGCTGTGGTGATTAGCTCGTTGGATGCACCGACAACCTTGCCTGTCTCGGTATTCACGCAGACCTGGGTTCTGTTGTACTGAGCGCCGGCGTTGCGAACCATCGCGGTTAGCTTTCCGTTGTGCACGGATGAGTAGGTCTGGTGTGAGTGAGCGCCGAATACAACGTCAACGCCCTTGAGGCTCTTGGCATAGTCGACAAGTGGACCAACAGCTTTGCCATCCAGGTTCGTGTTCCAACCCTCGTGGATCAGTGCTACTACAACCTGTGCACCCGCAGCCTTGGCAGCCGCAGCAGCTTTGGCAATCCCTGGAGCGTTGTCTGCAATCACAACGGTTCCCTTCTTGCCGGCGTAGGTGAAGTCAAGGTTGCCAGGCATGACCTGCTCGACAGTCTGAGAGGTGTTGATACCGATAAATCCAACCTTCACGCCGTCGCGCTCAATGATCGTGTAACTCTTGGCGCGCTTGCCATTACCTGCGTCGAGGCCACGAAGGGTTGAGTAGTTAGAGGCAACCCACTGGAAATCAGACTTGCGGATCATCTGGCGAAGGTGTGCGAGGTTTCGGTCGTGCTCGTGGTTACCGAAGCCAGAGACATCGAATCCCATTAGGTTCATGGCCTCGATGGTTGGCACTTCGGCAAACTGGCTAGAAATTGGTGGTGCAGCACCGATGTTGTCACCCGATGAAACGGTGAAGGTTGCTGGAACCGCTTCACGCTCGACCTTGAAATTGGCCGAAAGCAACGCCGCACCAAAGCTGCTGTTTGGCTCAATCTGGCCGTGGAAGTCGCTTAACTGGAGCAGCTGAACGCTCTTGTGCTTGGTCGAGACGCTGATCGGTGTAACAGCGGCTGCTTTGACTCCGGCGGAGATACCGTACTCGTTTACAGCTTGAACCTGAACAGTCAATGACTTGGTGGACAGCGTAGGCATCAGTGCGCTGCGAGAGTCCTTACCAACTATGACAGGGCATGAACCCTGGCCAGCGGAGATGATGTAGTGAGTGACTGCAGGAGCCCCTTCGACACCAGACCAGTTCACTCGCAGGCCACCAATGGCTTGCGAAACAGTGATCGAGGATGGTGCTGATGGGGTCGAGAACGTCTCAGCAGAGACGGCGGGAGTGCTAAGTGTGACAGCACTCAGAGCGGTTACCGCTAACGCGGCGAGGCCAACCCGGAGGCGGCGCTGAATCTTGAATTCCATGTCCCCAAGTTAGCGCTTGATTTTGGCAAATCTGTTAACCAAGTAAAAACTCACTTCAACCAAAGAATGAAGGTTAGGGCAACGTAATAATCAAAGGCTTGGTGGGCGATACTGGGTTCGAACCAGTGACCTCTTCCGTGTCAGGGAAGCGCGCTACCACTGCGCCAATCGCCCTTCTTTATCCAAGAGGTGAAGACGGGATTTGAACCCGTGTACACGGCTTTGCAGGCCGCTGCCTCGCCTCTCGGCCACTCCACCGTTTCAAAGGTAGAACCTCTGAGAGCGGATGACGAGACTCGAACTCGCGACCCTCACCTTGGCAAGGTGATGCGCTACCAACTGCGCTACATCCGCACTGCTCTCGACAGAGAACTTGAAAATTATGCCACATAAAACCGAAACCTTGTCAAAAAAGCGAAAAGCGGTGGGATTTCTCCCACCGCCTCTCGGTTTGAAGTTACCGACCGGTTGTGTCCTGGCCGAAACTGTAGGCTGCCTCGCCGTGGACAACCAGGTCCACACCGGCAATCTCGTCTTCAGACTTGACTCGGAAGCCAATGGTCTTGTCGATTGCTAGTCCGATTACCAGCGCTGCAACGAATCCATAGATCAGGACTCCGAAGGCTGCGATTGCCTGAACAATCAACTGGCCGAAGTCTCCTCCGGTGAACAGACCGGTGTCGGTTGCGAAGAAGCCGAGGTACAGCGTTCCGATCAGTCCAGCAGCCAGGTGAATACCGACCACGTCGAGGGAGTCGTCGTAACCGAGCTTGAACTTCAGCTCAACAGCTAGTGCACTCAATGCTCCGGCGATAACTCCCAGTAGCAGTGCGTAGCCGGGGGTGATGCTCGCACAGGCCGGAGTAATCGCAACCAGCCCGGCTACTGCACCCGATGCAGCACCAATTGACGTTGCCTTGCCCTCTTTGAGCTTCTCAACAAATAGCCACCCGAGAATTGCGGATGAAGTTGCACCGAGTGTGTTCACTGTGATGAGACCAGCGTTCTCCATTCCGTTTAGGAACTCAGCACCAACGTTGAACCCGAACCATCCAAACCAAAGTAGGGCTGCGCCTAGAAGAACCAGAGGAACGTTGTGCGGCTGCATGATTCCCTTTGCGAACCCGAAACGTTTTCCAAGGACCAACGCTAGTGCCAGTGCGGCTGCACCTGCATTGATGTGCACTGCGGTACCACCTGCGTAGTCGATCACATCTGGCATGTTTAGCCAGGTTCCAAGCTCCATGATCCATCCGCCACCCCAAACCCAGGCTGCGACTGGGAAGTAGGAAACGGTTGCCCAGATGCCTGCGAATACCAACCAAGCGCCAAATCTTGCTCGGTCAGCGATAGAGCCCGAGATTA
>CAZQZY010000015.1:0-21406 GCA_964597935.1 uncultured Aquiluna sp.
GCTTCATCAACAGAGTTGTCGACAATTTCATATACGAGGTGGTGTAGGCCGCGCGGTCCGGTGGACCCGATATACATTCCAGGGCGTTTTCTAACAGCCTCTAGTCCCTCTAGGACCTGGATGGCGCCAGCGTCATAATTTTTTTGTGGTTCTGACATATTAAGTTGCTTTCCGGTCTGGGTTAGTTCCGGTGAATTGCGGCCTCGAAAGACCGACTGATATTCGGGTTGACTAACCCCTGAATTCTACCTTTTGGCACCGACAATGCTGGGATATCGCGCTTAGCCGTAAGTGTCGCGAGGGCCCCTTCCGGGGACAGATCTAGGGCCCTTTTTCCAACTCGGAACATTTGGTCCGATTATCTTTAGCTTCTGCACCCTAAGCGATGGGTATTCATCGTTTATTCGACCAAGTATTTGGGTTTCAAGGAGTCTTAGCTGGGTGGCCCAGGCGGTGCTTCGACACCTAATTGTGAGCTCGTTGTCTTGGAGCTCCTCGGGTTTGGAGGCCTCGGCATTTGCCGCCCCAACCACTTTTTCCCAATTAGAAAACAACTCGGCCCGAGTGATGTTGAGCCCCCAGTTGAAATTCTCAAAGAGCTGGTTCATGGAAGAACTGGCAATTACTGGGTCTCGGCCCTTTTCAAAGGGTTGCGATCCCTTCGATTTCTCAGATCTGCGCCGCAGATCCTTGTTTTGATGCGACTTAGCACTACCGAGAAAGTCTCTGAAGTAGCGATCAATGGGTTCAAAGTTGAGCAAGTTCGCCATCCTTACCAACCGAAATCTCTAGAGACCACTTCAAATCCGGTGTCGATGCCCGATCGGCACTGGTTACCAAAACCTGCTCATAATCAGCAACAAACTCCAGAAGTCTTGTCCTTCTGCCCGCATCCAAAACTGCAAAAACATCGTCGAGAATCAATACCGGGTCCCCCGAGGTTGAGTTCTCCCGCAATAACTGGGCAATCGCGAGTTTTAGGCCCAGCGCTAATGACCAAGCCTCGCCCTGAGAAGAGTGGCTTCTGGTGGATAGCCCGGCCTTTGTGATTCGTAGTTCGTCGCGATGTGGGCCAACCAAGGTCACCCCGCGCTCTAGTTCTTTTGGTCTTAGCTCCTGCAGTTTCCCGTGAAACATGCTGGCTATCTGCTCTGCATCTGGGTTTTCCAACACGGCACCATCGTCTTCGGATCCGATGTTTAGTTCAAGATCGAGCTTGATCTGTTCTGCGTCGGATGAAAGTGCTCGGTAAAAGTTTTGAAGCAGTGGTTCTAGGGTTTGGAGTAGCTCGATTCGAGCCATTGTTATCTCAGTTCCTAGCCTCACCAGCTGCTGATCCCAGATCTCCAAAGTGCTGAGGTCAACCTTGGGTTGAGTTTTTGCACTTTTCAAAAGCGCGTTGCGCTGCTTGAGCACCCTTTCATAATCTGCTTTGACGGCAGCCATCCTTGGTCTTAGTGAGATAAGCGCTTGGTCCATGAATCTTCTTCGATCATTTGGGTCTCTTCTGATCAGATCGAGATCCTCTGGCGCGAAAATTACCGCGGCCAAGAGGCCTTGAAATTCAGATGTTCGCTTCTGCTGATTCCCATTCAGGTAGTACTTATTTCCGGATCCAGCGTTTATCTCGGCCGCAAGTAGCAGGTTTCGCTCCCGATAAGAGACCTGAGCTATCACAGTGCTCTGGCTTTCACCTTGCCTGATAAGGCTTTTGGTGTCAGAAATTCTGTGGGATTCGAGATTTGCCAGAAAAAACAAGGCCTCTACAAGGTTTGTCTTTCCGTTTCCGTTGTCACCAAACAACAGATTCATACCCGGCAACAGATCCAGGTTGCGGCTTTTATAGTTTCTAAAGTTTGAAAGCTTTAGATTTCTGACCCACACCAGAAACTCCTACTAGGAGACAAGCAGGTTTGGCTGAAGTAGGTACTTGTAGTTGTTTTCAGAATTAGCGGCTGTGATCAGTACTGGACCCGGCTTGTTTGGGTTAGAAGGATTCTGAGTAAACGCGATCTTCACGTTCGCAGAGTCCACACCAGCCAAGGCATCAGAGAGGAACTGCGGTCTGAGAGAAACCGTTGTTTCTTCTCCGTTTAGTGATGCGGTTACCTGCTCGGAAGCTTCGGCAACGTCTGATCCGATTGACTCTAGGCTCAACTCAGAATCAGAGAATTTATAGCGGAGTGGTTTCTCACGATCTACAACTAGAGCAACGCGCTTAGTTGCATCTGCGATGTCGCTGGTTTTCAAGACGGCAAAGTGGTCGGAATCGGATGGGAATAACTGAAGCACGGCAGGGTATTTGCCTTTGATTGTTGCCGTGGAAACACTCTTGGAGCCAGCACTAAAGCCCACTAGATCCCTATCGTTCTGCGAGAAAGCAATCTCTAAATCACCCTGGTGGGAGAAGGTTTTTGCGATTTCTTGCAAAACACGAGCCGGGATAAGAATCTCTTTTTCTGAAGCGGCGCCCTGCCAGGGCAAAGACTTTACGGCGACTCGGAATCTGTCAGTTGCAACCAGGGTGAGCTCTTTCGAGGTTGCGGAGATCATCACAGCTGTTAGTACTGGTGTTACTTCTTCCTTGGAAGCAGCAATTGCAACTTGAGCAACAGAATGTGCGAAGTCAGACGCAGAGATTTTGCCAGAAGAAGCAGGCATTGCAGGTACATCTGGGTAATCAGTGGTTGACATTGCAGAAAGAGTGAACTTGCTGCTTGCAGAGCTCAAACCAAGTCTGGATTCAGTCAGGCTAAATGCCACTGTGTCCCCAGGCAACTTGGAAACGATTTCTGCTAGAAGTCTTGCCTGAACAAGGACCTGTCCCGGTTGATCAACAGCTGCTGCAATTTCGACCTTTGCTGAAACCTCATAATCGAAAATCGAGAGAACTACCGCGTTGTCCTTGGCGGTGATCATTACCCCGGAGAGCTGTGGGAGTTGTGGTTTAGGAGAAAGCATGCGAACTACAAATGAGATCGCGTCCGAGAGAACTTCTCTATCTGCTTGAAATTTCATTATTTCTTCCTACGACGGTTCTTTATCTTGGCACACCAACCACAGAACTAATAAAAAGCTCTGGTTTTATGAATTTCAGAAATTTAGATATCTCTATAAAAACATCATTAACCTCTGTTGAAACTGTTAGTAACCAGGTTTCACCTTTGTAAATGCTAAAAACTACATCCGTGTAAGTTGTTCACAGCTCTGTGGATAAATCTGTTAGTAACTAAGCCTGCTGTGGATAACTTTTGATTTGATCACACACCGCAATGGTTTTCTAACAATAAAACCCCGGTTCTCCACAGAGATCCAGGGACTTATCCACAGGTTATTTTGAAAACTATTTGTTCTCTTCTTTAATCTTTTCGATTACCTCTGATACCTGGTTGTAAATGTATCTGCGCTCACGCATTAGCTCACTCACCTTTTTGGTCGCATACATCACGGTGGTGTGATCGCGGCCGCCGAAGTGGGTACCGATTTTTGGCAGTGAGAGGTTTGTTAGTTCGCGGCAAATATGCATGGCAATCTGCCTAGCAAGAGCAACGGCCTGTTGTCTTCCAGAACCCGTGATGTCCTCCGGGGTGAGTTTGTAGTACCTGGCTGTTGCGGTGATGATGGCCATTGGTGAAATTTGCGCCCCGTCTCCGGCCGAATAGTTGTCCTTCAAAACCATTTGGATCAAATCCATGTCAATTGGCTGCCGATTGAGGTTTGCGAAGGCAGTTACTCGAATGAGAGTTCCCTCTAACTCTCTGATGTTGGAAGAAATTCGAGTCGCCATGTACTCAATTACATTGTCCGGGATTGAAATCTTCTCTTGGGCGGCTTTCTTCCGCAGAATTGCAACTCGGGTCTCGAATTCCGGAGCTTGGATATCGGTAATCAATCCCCACTCAAAGCGAGAGAGCATCCTCTCCTCAAAACCAGCAAGCTGCTTTGGTCTCAAATCTGAGGTGATGACAACCTGCTTGTAGTGATCGTGTAGGGCGTTAAAGATGTGGAAAAAGGCTTCCTGAGTCTGGTCCTTACCTTGTAAAAACTGGATGTCATCGACAAGGAGGATGTCCACATCTCGGTAGTGAGCCTGAAATTCTGCGGTTCGGTTATTTTGAATCGAGTTGATGAAGTCGTTTGTGAATTCCTCAGAGGAGACGTAGCGAACTTTGGTCTTGGGTTTGAGGTGCATGGCGTAGTGCCCAATTGCGTGAAGCAGGTGTGTTTTGCCGAGTCCAGAGGAGCCGTAGATAAACAGCGGGTTGTATGCCTCCGCAGGGGCCTCTGCCACAGCAAATGCAGCCGCGTGGGCAAACCGGTTAGATCCACCGGTAACAAAATTCTCAAACGAATACTTTGGGTTTAGGCCCGATGTTTCCGAAGCTGCCACCGGTCCAGTTGCTGGGTCGCGATCGTATTCGGGTGCTGCTGGCTCATACGCAACCTCAGTGCGAACCGGAACCTGGAGGTTTTCGTTGGTGATTGCGATAAAGCTTGTCGGTCCACCAAATTCTGCTAGCTCATCCAGAGCACCCAGAATCTGGTCACGAAGTCGCTGCTGCAACATGACCTTGCTCGTCTCATTGGGCACTTCTAGATAAAGAGTGTCATCTAAAACACCCTTTGGTACCGCGAGATCCAGGTGACCTTTGAGGTGGGGGGTGACCAGTTCGTCTAGAGCGACTCGCTTTACCAGCCTTTCCCAGGCGGTTACGAGTCCAGCTTCTGCCACAATTCTCCCTAGTTGCGTCGAGTTATCCACAGATTTTTACACAGAAATAAAGGTTGTGGAAAAACCCTGAATTTTCTGTGGATAACTCTCTAGGAGCTTCCCCTTGGATTCTCGATTTGGACATTCAACAGAGAAGTGCGACAGATATCAAATTTAATCGGCGTGTCATTCCAATGTTTATCAAATTTTTATGAGAAGCGTTTTTTCTGTCATGAAATTCGAGATTCGGGCTTGACTCTCCAAAGGGAGATGGCGTAAATTACTGAGGTTGTCTAGGACAGTTGAGTCCTAAAGAATTCAGGGAGTTTTCAAGTGAGCAAGCGCACTTTCCAGCCGAACAACCGTCGTCGCGCGAAGACCCACGGTTTCCGTGCTCGTATGCGCACCCGCGCCGGACGTGCGATCCTTTCTGCCCGTCGTGCAAAGGGACGCGCTGAGCTAAGCGCTTAGGCAGTCAATGCTGCCTAAGGTTCATCGACTTACCAAGTCTGATGAGATTAAGGCAGTTATCCGCCAGGGAAAACGCTCATCCAGCGCTCTGGCAACTATTCATTACATCCCAGGCTCTTCCAGAGCGGCATTTGTTACACCCAAAACCCTTGGTGACGCCGTGACGAGAAATTTGGTGCGCAGACGGGCTAGAGAAATAGTTCGCGGCCACCTAGCCTCTCTGAAGGATTACGACCTGGTCATCAGACTCCATCCGGCCAGCGCCGAGTCGACCTTTGGTGATCTCGAGTCCGCCCTGGTTTCCGCCCTGGAGAAGTTGAGCTAATGTCTCGGCTGCTGGCTTTCGCCATACTGCTTCCGAGAAACGCCCTTATTGCTTTTGTGCTGATGTGGAGAAAGCTAATCTCACCTTTGTATGGAGATGTCTGCCGCTATTACCCATCGTGCTCGAGCTACGGGTTGCAAACGCTTCAGAATCTGGGGGTCCTCAGGGGTGTCCCGCTAACAATCTGGCGCATTTTGCGCTGCAACCCGTGGTCTAAGGGGGGCATAGATGATCCAAAAACTGCCCCAGCTTGGATAGCGATAGGCAAGCTAGGATTTGTAAGTCCCGCAACAGAAGAAAAGTCGAGGTAAGCCAATGGACCTACTCTGGCCCATCAAGTGGCTAATTGAGCTAATCCTGGTTTCTTTCCACACCCTGTTCAGCTCTATTGGTCTCGCCTCAGACTCAGGCGCTTCCTGGGTTCTAGCCATCATCGGTTTGGTTCTGGTTGTCCGTGCAGCGCTAATTCCTGTCTTTGTCAAGCAGATCAAGAGCCAGCGCAACATGATGCTGGTACAGCCTGAGCTTCTGAAGCTGCAGAAGAAGTACAAGGGAAAGACTGATCGTGAGTCTCGTGAGCGCTTCGCTCGAGAGCAGATGGACCTTTACAAGCGAACAGGCTCAAACCCACTCAGCTCCTGCCTTCCACTTCTGCTGCAGATGCCTATTTTTATGGGTCTTTTCTTTGTTTTGAATGGTGCACAGCACAATCAGGTTGGCGTAGGTCTGCTTGATGCCACGCTGGCAAAGTCCTTCTCGCAGGCAGAGATTTTCGGAGCCAAGCTCTCCGACACCTTCTTTGGTAGCGATGACTTGAACGTAAAGATCCTTGCCGGAACCATGATCATCTTGATGAGCGCCTCACAGTTCATCACCCAAAAACAGATCATGGCGAAAAACCAGAACCCTGATGTTCAGAACAGCCAGTTCATGCAGACCCAAAAGATTTTGCTGTATGTACTGCCTTTCGTATTTTTGATTTCAGGCATCACCTTCCCACTGGGCGTGATGACCTACTGGTTGGTATCTAACTTCTGGACCATGGGCCAGCAGTTCGTAGTCATCAGAAACATGCCAACCCCAGGCTCACCGGCCTATAAGGAGCGCCAGGAGCGCCTAGCTCGTAAGGGCAAGCTCCCTATCGAGGAAACCCCAGCTGCCAAGGAGGCAACTGAGGAAGAGACCCGCCAGCGCCAGCAGCCAGTGAGCAAGCAGCGAGCCAAAAAGAAGAAGAAATAAACCATGAGTAGAGAAACAGAACTAGAGCAAGAAGGCGAAATCGCCGCAGACTTCATCGAGGAGTTCCTAGACACCGCCGATCTAGATGGTGACCTGGAGATCGAATTCCGCCAAGATCGCGCTTACATCTCTGTGACCAGCGACGAGGACTCTAACCTCGGCAAGGTTTCGAACCCAGATGTTGTTGAGGCGCTTCAAGAGATCACCAGAATGGCTGTTCAGGCCAAGACCGGTGAGAACAGTCGACTGATCCTCGACATCGGCGGGTCACGCGAGATCAAGAACAATCAGCTTCGTGCTGTAGTTGAGAAGGCAATTGCCAAGTTTGAAGAGACTGGCAAGCCTCAGCACCTCAAGCCAATGAGCTCCTACGACCGCAAGTTGGTGCACGACATGGTTTCAGAGGCAGGCTTCAGCTCTGAGTCTGAGGGTCAGGGCAAAGACCGCCACATCGTTATCGACAAGGCTTAATGTTTCACGTGAAACATTAGGGGGCGGAAATGGTTGATTTGTCGACAGTAGAGACAGAACCCGCCTTCGCGCAGGAGTTCTTCGGTGATCAAATTTCGCTCGCCCGGGGTTACGCTGACCGATTGGCCAAGGACTCAGAGACTTTTGGACTACTGGGACCCCGAGAATTGCCTAAAATTTGGAGCCGTCACGTTCTAAATAGTGCGCTGTTGGCCGAACTAGTGCCGGCAGGTGTGAAGGTCGCGGATGTGGGCTCAGGTGCCGGGCTGCCGGGTATTCCGATGGCGATCGCCCAACCAAAGTCCCAGTTCACACTAATCGAGCCAATGGAGCGCAGGGCAAACTGGTTGAGCCAGGTAGTCTCCGACCTCGGAATCCAAAACATCGAAGTGATCCGAGCAAGGGCTGAGGATGTGCAGCGAACCGACTTCGACATTGTCACGGCCAGGGCTGTGGCGGCACTGGACAAGTTGGTGAGACTGCTAACCCCCCTAACTCGCGGATCAAATCTGAAGACCGTGCTTGCCATGAAGGGCTCCAGAGCCCCAGAAGAAATAGCACTGGCAAAACCAAGACTTGACCGACTGGGATTCGACGAGCCTGAGATTTTGACCCTTGGGACTGGTAAAGCGCCAGAAACCGCGACGGTGGTTCGCATTAGGCTGAAGGCTCAGGAGAAGTAGATGTCAGACCAGCCAGCAGACCTAACCGCAAACACCGCTGCAACCGTAAAGCCCGGTATGGGCTACCCAAATGACCGACTTGAAACCTCTCCTACCCCTATTGGCTGGCAGGGTTTGGGTCAAACCAATGTGACTCATGTTTCACGTGAAACATCGGAGCGCAAGTGAGTCAATTAGCGCAGAACACTCCCCTTTTGCGGGAGATGACTCAGAACAACGAACGGGCCAAAAGGGTCGCAGAAGCTGTTCTTGAGGCCCCTAAATCTACGCGAATCCTCACCATTTCCAACCAAAAAGGCGGTGTGGGAAAGACCACCACCGCTGTAAACCTGGCGGCATCGCTGGCTCGCAAGGGCCTTCGAGTACTCGTAATCGATCTCGATCCACAGGGAAACGCATCTACGGCCCTCGGCGTAGAGCATCACAACGGCGTAACCGGTAGCTACGAAGTCTTGGTTGATGGTTTGCCAATGGCCGATGCCGTGAAGCCAAGCCCTGAGCACCAAAACCTTTTCTGTTTACCCGCGACAATCAACCTGGCGGGTGCTGAGATCGACATGGTTGGCTTTGAGAATCGCGAGAAAGTACTTGCCAACTCCCTGCAGAGCTTCCTGGCTTCCCTTGAAGACCCAATCCACTTCGTTTTTATAGACTCTCCCCCTTCGCTGGGGCTGTTGACGGTCAACGCGTTGGTTGCTGCGACCGAGGTTTTGGTGCCAATTCAGTGCGAATACTACGCACTCGAAGGTGTAACCCAGCTGATGAGCAACATTGAGCGGGTTCGCAAAGCATTGAACCCCACGCTGATTGTCGGTGGGATTCTGCTCACGATGTATGACAACCGAACCAACCTCAGCACCGAGGTTGCGGCCGAGGTCAGAAAGTATTTCCCTAAAGAGACGCTGGATGCGACAATTCCCCGCTCTGTGAGGCTCTCCGAGGCTCCAAGCTTCGGTCAGACGGCAATTAGCTACGACCCCAAGAATTCAGGCTCCCTGGCCTATCAGGAAGCCGCAATCGAGTTGGCTCAAAGAGGAGTAATCAGATGAGTGAAGAAAAAAAGCGCGGCGGCTTAGGTCGAGGCATTGGCTCACTAATTCCAGGCGGTGACCGGGATGCTGTCGATGTGTTCTTCACAAACACCACCTCACCGAGCCTGGCTCCCGTGCCGGGGGCTCGGTTTGTAGATCTTGAGATCTCTCAAATCACCCCGAACCCGCAGCAGCCCAGAAGCGTTTTTGAGCCAGAGCAGTTTGCCGAGCTAGTTCACTCGATTCGTGAGTTCGGTGTGCTTCAACCTGTGGTTGTAAGGCCGAAGGGCTCCGGATTTGAGCTCATCATGGGTGAGCGCAGACTCAGGGCATCCAAAGAAGCCGGTCTGACCACAATTCCAGCCGTGGTGCGCGAGACCGCCGATGAAAACATGCTTCGAGACGCTCTTTTGGAGAACCTTCACAGAGCCAATCTCAATCCTCTTGAAGAAGCATCTGCCTATAAGCAGCTTCTGGAGGACTTTGGAACTACTCAGGAGCAGCTTGCTGACCGTCTGGGCCGCTCCAGACCTCAGATAACCAACACCCTGCGCCTATTGAGGCTTCCGGTGGCGGTTCAGGCCAAGGTGGCGTCAGGAGTGCTCTCCGCCGGCCACGCCCGTGCGCTGCTTGGTGCTCCAAACGAGGAGCTGATGAGCTCGTTGGCTGACCGCGTAATCCGCGAGGGACTGTCGGTTCGCGGCTTGGAGGAGCTAGTCGGTGGCGTAAAGGTCAAGCCAAAGAAGGCGAAGATTGTCCCCGGTGGCAAGCAGGACATGCTCAAGGAGATGTCTGATTCTCTAGGTGAGAAGCTGAATACCGTCGTGAAGATTCAACTGGGTCGTAAAAAGGGCCAGCTAATCATTGAGTTTGGAAATGTAGCTGATTTGCGTCGCATTGTGGAGCAAATCCAGAAGAACTAGCCCCTAATTGCCGCTTGGGCAATGGTGAGATAAGACTCCGACAGGTTTGATCCATCTGCGAGCACTGCCTGCGGGAAAAGCGAGGTCTCGGTCATTCCTGGAGTGACGTTGGCCTCTAGGAACCAGGGCGTTCCCTCGTGATCAACGATGATGTCAATTCTTGAAAGATGGCGCAGTCTCAAAGCGTTGTGAGCTGTAAGGGCGACCTCGGCGGCTCTCTCGACCACGTTTGGGCTCAATCTTGCTGGCACGTAATAGTTGGTTTCACCCGGGCTGTAACGCTCGCTGTAGCCGAAGCTGCCGTTCTCAACCTCAACCTCGACAGCTGGCAAGGCCCTTGGCCCAAAACCCAGGTCAACAATCGAAATCGCCAGTTCTGTGCCCTCAACGAACTTCTCAATCAGCACGGTGTCGCAGTAAACAAAGGCATCAACCATGGCTTTGGCGAATCCGGCAGCACTGTTAACTCGGGTTACTCCCTGGGCCGAACCGCTCTCCGCGGGCTTGACGATAAGCGGGAACCCCAACTGAGTGCCAACCATGGCCAGCACTGACTCGGCGTTTAGCTCTCGGAAAGTAGCCCGGGGAAGCGAAATTGAGTCAGGGGTCTGAATACCGTGACGCCTAAGAATTGTCTTGGCGGTTGGCTTGTGCCATGCCAGCTTGGCCGCAGCGCCATCGGAGCCAACAAAGGCGATCCCAGCAAGCTCCAACAGGGACTGAATTGTCCCATCCTCTCCCACCGCGCCATGCAGGGTTGACCAAACCACATCAGGTCTTGATGCAATCAAGTGCCCAATCAAATCTGCGTCTGGTTCACGAATTTCGACCTCTGCCCCAGCATCAATCAGGGCATCGGCAACCCGACGCCCAGATTTGAGAGAAACATCGCGTTCGTGTGAAATACCACCCGCTAGAACCAGGACCTTGAGTGACATGACTACTCAGACCTGAAGGTGTCTAGGAGATCAAGCTGCAGGTTGATGACGTTGGAAAGTCGCTTGATGCCCACCTTGACGTTCTCAGCAGTTGGGTGAGAGTAGCAAACTCGAATGTTGTTCTGACCTCGACCATCGCCGTAGAAGGCGGTTCCCGGAGTGTAGGCAACCAACTCGGTGACCGCCAATGGCAACATTTCCTTGCTGTTTAGGCCCTCTGGAAGCGTCAGCCATAGGAAGAAACCACCGTTTGGCCTAGTTGTTTGCACCCGTGGCAAGTACTGCTCCAGTGCTTCTAGAGCCGCATCGCGCTTCTCGCGGTAGAGATTGCGATAGCGGTCGATCTGCCCTTTCCAGTCAGAAATCGAAAGGTATTCGCTAACCAACATCTGAGCGAAGGTTGCTGGCGAAAGAATCGCTGACTCGTTAGCCAGGATCAGCTTGTCCCTGATGGCTGGGGGTGCTAGCACGTAGCCCACCCTGAGGCCCGGGGAAAGGATTTTGGAGAAGGACCCAAGATAGACAACCCCCTCGGAATCAAAGGCGCGCAGGGCCTTGGGAGGCTGGTTTTCAAAGTACAAAAGTCCGTAGGGATTGTCCTCAATGATCAGGATTCCGCGCTCACGACAAACCTCTAGAACCTGCTGACGGCGCTCTGCAGACAGCGTCACACCGCTTGGGTTGGCAAAATTCGGCACCAGGTAGAGAAGCTTTACCTTTTTGCCGGCTGCTGACATGCGATCTGCCGCCTCGGCCAAAGCTTCTGGGGAAATGCCATCTTCGTCCGTGAAAACATGCTCAATGTGAGCCTCTTTGTGGCGGAAAATGCCCACAGCGCCTACGTAACTCGGTGCCTCAACCAAAACCACGTCGCCGGCGTCCAGGAACAAGTCTGCGAGAAGCTCGAGAGCATGCTGAGAGCCGGTGGTAATCATGATGTCGTCTACTGAGCCCTGGACGCCGTCGAGCAGCATGATCTCTTGGATCTGCTCTCGCAATCGCAGGTCGCCCTGTCCACCACCGTACTGGAGCGCATAGTTGCGCCTTGAGGCCATCATCGAGTTGAAGGCTTCTTCGATCAATGCGCCATCTAGCGCAGAAACATCCGGCATTCCGCCAGCCAAGGAGACGACCTCAGGCCTGGATACCACTGAGAACAGTGCTCGAACCTCGGATACTGAAAGGTTTGCTGCTCGCGCCGCGTACGCGTGCTTCCAACTGTCAAAGTTGGTAACACTGCCTGAACGCGTCTGAGTCATCTACACTCCCCGATTTTTGGCTAGCTTAGCCCGAAACGGGGGGTTTTGCCCAATAAATTCGCGGGACTAGGAGATGAACTCGTTGATCTCCGAGAGGATTGCAGCTTTTGGTCTTGCCCCAACGAGGTGCTTCACGATCTTGCCGCCCTGGAATACACCAAGTAGCGGAATACCTGTTACCTGGTAATCCATGGCCAGCTGTGGCTCCTCATCAACGTTCACCTTGACAATCTTGAGCTTGCCCTCGTACTCGCTGGCAATCTCGTCTAGAACTGGGGCAACCATGCGGCATGGACCGCACCACTCCGCCCAAAAGTCAACGATTACGGGTAGTTCAGCGTCCAAGACCTCGGTCTTGAAGCTTGCGCTGGTGGCGTTTACTGGTTTCACGTAAAACCTCCTAGTGATTCGACAGGTAGTGCTCAGCGTCCAAAGCCGCAACACAACCCGATCCAGCGGCAGTGATTGCCTGGCGGTAGGTTGGGTCGATTACGTCGCCGGCGGCAAAGACGCCAGGAAGCGAGGTCTTTGACGAACGACCCTCGACCTTGATGAAGCGCTCTTCGGTTAGCTCTACCTGGTTCTCAACAAGCCAAACCCTCGGGTCATTTCCAATCGCGATAAACAAACCATCCAGGGCAAGCTCAGACTTCTCACCATTGACGGTGTTTTCAAGCACAACACCCTCGAGTTTGCCTTCACCTTTTAGTTCAGCAACAGCTGAGTTCCAGATGAACTCGATCTTTGGGTTATCAAAGGCGCGCTGCTGCATGATCTTGGATGCCTTGAGGCTGTCACGACGGTGAATGATGTAAACCTTGGAGGCAAATTTGGTTAGGAAGTTGGCCTCCTCCATCGCTGAGTCGCCACCGCCAACCACCGCAATGGTCTTCTCCCTGAAGAAGAAGCCGTCGCAGGTCGCACACCATGAAACTCCGTGTCCAGAGAGCTCTTTTTCCTTCGGAAGTCCCAGCTCGCGGTAGGCAGCTCCGGTGGAGATGATGACGGCCTTGGCTTCAAAGGTTTCGCCACCGCCAGTCTTTACGATCTTGACATCTCCCTTTAGGTCAACCTCGATTACGTCATCAAACAGGATCTCGGTGCCAAAGCGCTCAGCCTGAGCCTGGAAGTTAGCCATCAGATCAGGGCCCATCAGACCCTCAGGGAAACCAGGGAAGTTTTCAACCTCGGTGGTCTTCATCAGCTCACCACCGGGCTCAACGCTCGAGGCAATCAGCAGCGGGTTGAGCTGGGCTCTCGCAGCATAGATTGCCGCTGTGTAGCCGGCTGGGCCGGATCCAATAATGATTACTTCGCGCATGGCACTTCCTTACCTAACCCCAAACATAGATGGTCATCTATGTATTCCATCTCTGATTGGGAAGTCTTCACCAAGAGTTCAACTCTCAGTCTCGCTTTAACCTAGCGCCTAGAGCGCTTGATACCTCGCGCAGCTGTGGAACTTTCATCAGCCACAGCAGCACTAGATAGCTAGCCAATCCCACCCCACCGACCAAAATGCTGGCGATGATCGAGGTGACAACTTTGTCCAGGGCAAATGCCCCCTCTCCCACACCACCAATCGCCCACAGCGTTACTAAGGCGAGTGCGGTTGATGGGATAGCAGCCAGGATGAACTTGAAAAGTGCTGCTCCAACGCCAAAGCCGTTCAGGCCGCCGATTTTTTTGCGAAGCAAGAAGTAGCCCAAGATTCCTTGAACCATGATGGTGCTTGCGGTCAGTAGAGACAGCGACACCACCAACCACTCCTTAGGCATCACTGCTCCCAACGTCAGCGATCCCGCGATGTGAAGGACAATCTGGACGGTAGTGAACACAAACGGGGTTCTGGTGTCCTCAAGCGCAAAAAACGCGCGTTGAATCATGTAAACGAAACTGAATGGCACCAAACCAACCATCAGGGCGATTATTACGTTGCCCAGGGCAACCGTGGCAGGGTACTCACCGGCAAAAACCCTGGCGATCGGATAGGCGAGAACCATGATTAGCGCTGACGAGATGACGCTAACTAGCGCGATCACCTTCAATCCGGAGGTCAGGTCCTGCTTGAACTTTTCAAACTCACCATGGCTTGCATGCTTTGCCATTCTTGTGAAGTAGGCAGTTGCAACCGAGACCGTCACTACCGAGTGTGGAAGCATAAAAATCAACCAGGCAATCGCCGCCGCCGCGACCGATGCGACTCCGATGCCAGCTGTGTCTCGTGCTGAAGCGGCGGTTGAGGCAACCGCGGTCTGAACCAAGCCACCTACCTGGGTCACTAAAACCATTCCAAGTGACCAGCTGGCTGCCCGCAAAGCGGGCCCGAGCCCAAAGCCCCGCCACCTGAAATTCAGCGAGAGACTCAGTCCGATTCGCTTCCAGCTGAGTAGCAAAATCAGCGCCTGCGCGGCCACACCCAGGGTTGCACTACCCGATAGCAGGGCTATTCGATCCGCTCCCCAGTTCTCCACCGAGCGCTCGCCTGTAGGGTCAGCACCAAAGATCACCACGAAGGCGACCAAACCAAGAATCGAGACCACGTTGTTCAGTACCGGTGCCCACATAAAGGGTCCGAAGGCGCTTCTTGAGTTGAGCACCTCACCGAGGATCGAGTAGAGGCCGTAGAAGAAAAGCTGAGGCAGACACCAGTATGCAAAGGCGGTAGCCAAAGCTAGCTGCTCTGCAGTCCACTCCGAGGTGTAAAGCTGAACCAAAAGTGGCGCTGCCAGGGTGAAAACCAGGGTGAGAAGGAAAAACACCGTGATTGCCAGGGTCACAAATCGATCGATGTAGCCCTTGCCGCCATCTGCGAGAGCTCGAGCGCGAACTAGCTGTGGCACCAGGACGGCATTGAGAACACCGCCAACAATGATTGCGTAGACGTTATTTGGGAGTTGATTAGCGACCCCGAAGGCGTCCGCAGCATCGGTTGTGACTCCGATCGCTGCCGCCAGCATCACCGCGCGCAGAAAGCCCAGGATTCGGGAGACTATGGTTCCCGATGCCATCAAAAGCGAGCTTCTCGTTACCGAGGGTTCTTGGTCACTCACCCCGGCTCCTTGCTAGCTTCACAACCGTCCTCACCACACCAATCACGATCAGCGAGAACATCGCTACCGCCAACGAAACCAGCAGGAACAGCTCAACGTCGTAGTTCACCGAGACGTCAATCACGCTCTCCTCGCCGATTTGTTTGCCTTTGACCTCTAGCCATAATCGAATCGAGACTGGGCCGTTGGCAATTGCCCTCACCGGCAACTCGGCAACGGCCGAGGTGTTGCCCGGAACAACAATGGTTTGGCTATCAAGGACTTCCAGTCGGAAGCTGGTTGCAGCCCCGTAAACGGTCACTTCCATGGGCACTGAGCTGGGGTTCATTACCGTAACCGGGATTCTGGCATCCCTGGCAACCAGGTTGATGGTGCTACCGGGGACAATGTGAACCGAATCCGATGCAAACGCCGGTCCAGAGATGCTGAACAGCACCATCAAAGCAGCAAGCAAGCGCTTCAATTCAGAATCTCCAGCGCTCGTTGGGCAACTCGACGCTCGTTTTCATGAGCCAAAACGTTTTCCAGCTCCTCCAACGGGAACCACTTGGCCTCAATAACCTCGCCCGCTGGGTCGTGATCGCCCGAGAGTTCGCCGCCAATTTGACGAAGTAGGTAGTGGTGAACGGTCTTACGGATGCGCTGGGAACCGATCTTGAAGGTGTAGGTGATCTCACCAAGCTTGTCGATGATCTCGGCTTCTAGGCCGGTCTCCTCATAAACCTCACGGATTGCGGTGACAGCAAGGTCCTCTCCGCGCTCGATGTGTCCCTTGGGAATGCACCAGTCCGCCCTACCACCGCGATTTTTGTGGCTAATTAGGGCTATCAGACCTGGGTTCTCGCTGTTAATCACCAAACCGCCAGCCGAGACCTCGATTTGGGTCTGTGGGCGGATGATTTTCATGCAGCAACTCTACTTGCGGTTTAGCAAAACCTCTGTGGCAAGCTAGTGCCGTGCTAGACGTCGCCCAAGCCCTGGAGAACCTGCAGCGGAACACCCAAAATCCGCTGCTGGACCGGCTTGGCGCACTTTTTGAGGAAGCGGGTTTCGAGCTGGCGCTGGTGGGTGGACCAGTGCGAGACGCGATTCTGGGCAGAGTCGCTCCAGACCTAGATTTCACCACCAGCGCTAACCCAGATCAGATCTTGAAGATCTTGAAGCCAATATCATCCGCTACCTGGGATATTGGTCGCGCCTTTGGCACCATCGCAGCCCAGATTGGCGATGAAAAGGTCGAAATCACGACCTACCGAGCGGATTCCTACGACGCAACCACCAGAAAACCCACGGTTGAGTTTGGCGACAACCTCGAGGATGACCTGGTAAGGCGCGACTTCACCGTCAACGCCATGGCACTGCGACTTCCTTCCAGGACCTTTGTTGACCCACACTCCGGACTTCGTGATTTGCTGCTCAGCACGCTCAAAACCCCATCAAAGCCTGAGATCTCGTTCTCTGATGACCCACTGCGCATGATGCGTGCCGCAAGGTTTGCCTCGCAGCTGGGATTTGAGATTGAACCCGAGACTTTTGAGGCGATGGTTTCCATGCGTGAGCGCATCACGATCATCTCGATGGAGCGGGTCAGAGACGAGCTAGCTAAGTTACTGCTATCAAAAAACCCAAGACCCGGCCTCGAGGCATTGGTTGACTCCGGAATCGCTGACCTGGTGCTACCCGAGCTACCTGCGTTGAGGCTTGAACTAGATGAGCACCACCACCACAAAGACGTTTATCAGCACACCCTCACGGTTGTGGAACAGGCGATCGACTACGAATCTGACTACGGGCTGGAAAACGACCTGATTCTCAGGCTTGCTGCCCTGCTGCACGACATCGGAAAGCCGGCAACCAGGCGCTTAGAGCCAGGTGGGGCGGTTTCCTTCCACCACCACGATGTAGTTGGCGCAAAGCTGGCAAAAAAGCGACTTCAGGAGCTTCGTTTCGACAACGACACCATCAAGGCGGTGGCCAAGTTGATTGAGCTGCACCTGCGCTTCTTCGGATACTCCGACCAGCAGTGGAGCGACAGCGCTGTGAGGCGCTATGTCAGAGACGCCGAAGATCAGCTAGTTCGACTGCACGCACTGACCCGAGCCGACGTGACAACGCGAAACCGTCGCAAGGCTGATCGACTTGCCCACGCTTACGACGATCTAGAACAGCGCATCAAGGTTTTGCAGGAGCAGGAAGAGCTCGATTCGCTGCGCCCAGAGCTGGATGGTGCAGCGATTATGGAGCTGCTTGGCCTAAAGCCTGGTCCTGAGGTCGGTCAGGCTTACAAATTCTTGATGGAAATTCGCCTCGATGAGGGCGAAATTGGGCCAGAAGAAGCCAAAAAACGCTTGCTTACCTGGTGGCAGTCTCGTTAGACTTCCAAGGTTGCCCAAGGCAACACTATGCAAAATACCCTCCTGTCACGGAAGGACCGTGACCGTTTAGACCGAAGGAGGTGGGTTAGCTATGCATAACTACGAGCTAATGGTCATTCTTGACCCTGCTCTTGATGAGCGCACAGTTGCCCCGATGCTCGACAAGTTCCTTGCTGTCGTCCCTGCACAGGGCGGCACCGTGGACAAGGTTGACATTTGGGGACGACGTCGCATGACCTTCCCAATCAAGAAGAAGGCAGAGGGCGTATACGCAGTGGTCAACGTGACCTGCGAGCCAGCTGCTGTGATTGAGGTCGACCGTCAGCTGAAGCTGAACGAGAACGTGCTACGCACCAAGGTGCTACGTCTCGAAGACGCTGTTTTCAGCATCAACCCAATTGAGTTTGTGCCTGAGGAGAAGGTTCGCGCACCTCGCGGTCCTCGTCCAGGAGGCAAGCGTCCAGCAGGTAACAGGTCCTAAATGGCTGGCGAGGTTAGCGTCACCATCGTCGGCAACCTAGCTGACGATCCGGAGCTTCGCTACACCCAGGGGGGTGTTGCCGTTGTATCAGTTCGCGTCGGCTCAACCCCACGCACCCTTAACCGCTCAACCAACGAATGGGTGGACGGCGAAACCGTATGGGTTCGCTGCACCGCATGGCGTGAGGCGGCAGAGAACATCGCTCAGAGCTTGACCAAGGGAACCCGAGTTGTGGTTACCGGTCGTCTCAAGGCACCATCTGCCTACCAGACCGCGCAGGGTGAGGCTCGTGCCTCTCTCGAGCTCGAAATTGACGAGATCGGCCCTTCGCTGCGCTACGCAACCGCTTCGGTAACTCGTCGCTCACGCGAGGGTGGCCAGGTGGAGTCCCCATGGCAGGATGCCAAGCCACAGGTTTCAGGCGCTAACGCCTGGGCAAACCCTGCGGCTGACCCAACCGTCGACGAAGCACCTTTTTAGAAAGATTCAGGAGAAACATAAATGGCTGGAAAGTCAGCACAGGCCCGCAAGCCTCGCATTAACTCTAAGTTTGCCAAGCTTGCGCCGGTCAAGACCATCAAGATCGAGGTTATCGACTACAAAGACGTCGCTACCCTTCGCAAGTTCATTTCAGACCGCGGCAAGATCCGCGCTCGTCGTATCACGGGTGCAACCGTGCAGGACCAGCGCAAGATCGCCAAGGCAATCAAGAACGCACGTGAGATGGCGCTACTGCCATACTCCGGTGCAGGACGCTAAGGAGAACCCCCATGTCGAAGCTAATTCTGACCAATGAGGTCTCTGGCCTAGGTGCCGCAGGCGATGTTGTTGAGGTAAAGGACGGTTACGCACGTAACTACCTGATCCCTAACGGCCTAGCAGTTATCTGGAGCCGCGGTGGCGAGAAGCAGGTCACCTCAATCCGTGCAGCCCGTCAGGCTCGCGCAATCGCTTCCGAGGAGGAGGCAAAGGCGCTGAAGGCCAAGCTGGAGGAGAAGGCAATCCGTATCGCCGTCAAGGCCGGTAAGGACGGCCGTCTATTCGGCTCCGTAAAGACCAGCGATGTTGTAGACGCAGCTGCGGCTGCCGGCCTAGGTGCTCTAGACAAGCGCAAGGTTGAGTTCGCAAGCAACATCAAGTCAACCGGTGAGTACGAGGCAACCGTTCGCGTAGGCGAGCTAGTTGCAAACCTCAAGCTCCAGGTAGTGGCTGCTAAGTAAACAGAAACTAAACAAATAAGGGTCCGCAGGCTTGCGGACCCTTATTTTTTACTCAGTTTTGTGCGGTTATCCACAACCCTCAGGTTCAACTTGAAAGTTTTCCACTTAAATTTATCCACAACCACTACCCGCGAAAAACATGGGCTGCAGGCCCGTTTCAGTTTTTTCTCCACAGGTTATCCACAGTTATGCACAGCTTTGTTCGGCGTGTTTCCACAGAGTTATCCACAGTTATTCACAACCCATGTTGAAACCTAGTTGTCAGTGCCCCAAGCTATACAAGATTCATTGCTTGGAAGGAGTAGCACATGACTATGTTGCAGCCAGTTCCGGCTTCGGATCCTAGGGTTTTGCCCCACAATCTCGACGCCGAACAGTCCACCTTGGGCGGCATGCTCCTTAGCCAGGAGGCCGTGGCCGAGGTCTTTGAGATGGTCTCGGGTTCAGATTTCTACGCCCCCAAGCACGAGCTCATCTTCAACGCGATTCTGAGCCTGTTTGGCAAGGGCGAGCCAACCGATGTCATCGCGGTTTCGGACGAGCTAAACAAGCAGGGAAACCTCGTGAAGGCAGGCGGTGCGGACTACCTCCACTCGCTCACTAGTTACGTTCCTACCGCGGCAAATGCCAGCTACTACGCCCAAATTGTTGCCGAGAAGTCCATCCTTAGGAGACTTATAGAGGCAGGCACCAGAATTGCTCAGTCCGGCTACGAAAGCCAAGGAGAAGTAACCGACCTGGTTAACCAAGCCCAGGCCGAGGTCTACAAGGTGGTTAGCCAAACCTCGAAAGAGGATTATGTAGGGCTGAGCGATTCCATTGAGGCCGCTATTCATGAGATTGAGACCGCGCAGAAGCGCGGCGGGGAGCTAACAGGCATTCCAACCGGCTTCACTGATCTAGATGCCCTAACCCATGGTCTTCACCCCGGACAGCTCGTGATCGTGGCTGCTAGACCCGCGGTAGGTAAGTCAACTTTCGCCCTTGATATTGCTCGCGCCGCCGCGATCAAACACAACAAGGCAACAATCTTTTTCTCGCTCGAAATGGGTCGAGCCGAGATTGCGATGCGCATGCTCGCCGCAGAATCCTCTATCTACCTCCAGTCCATGCGCAAGGGAAATCTGTCCGAGGCGGATTGGACCAGGCTCGCTGCTATCCGCGGCAAGATCAACGATGCGCCGCTCTATATCGACGACAGCCCCAACATGTCACTGGTTGAGATACGCGCTAAGTGCCGCAGGCTGGCGCAGCAGGTTGACCTAAAGATGGTCGTAATCGACTACATCCAGCTGATGTCCAGCGGTAAAAAAGTCGAGTCTCGTCAGCAAGAGGTTTCAGAGTTCTCAAGAGCGCTGAAGCTACTTGCTAAAGAGCTCGGGATCCCAGTGGTGGCCCTTTCACAGCTCAATCGTCAGACTGAGCAGTCAAAGGACAAGCGCCCCGAAATCTCGCACCTGCGTGAATCTGGTTCGCTTGAGCAGGACGCCGACGTTGTCGTCCTGCTACACCGCGAGGGTATTTATGAAAAAGATCACCCACGAGCCGGTGAAGCCGATTTGATCCTTGCGAAGCAGCGAAACGGACCCACTGGCACCGTTGTGGTTGCCTTCCACGGTCAGTACTCGCGCTTTGTGAATATGCCAAGCTAGTGAACGTGAACTACAAGCAGGCTTTCAGAGCGGCAATTAGCTTTGGTCTAGGCATTTTCATCACCTTCAATCAGGCTCACGGCCCTGACGTTGGCCTTACGGTCCTCGGTGTTTATGGGGTTGCACTGGGTCTTGGTCTGACCGCCTTGACTCTGACCAAAAAGGCTGAGCTCTCGGCGTTGCAGGAGCTGCCTGTTGCGGTTTTGGCCCTGCTGGTTGGACTGTTTGCATTCCTTGCGCTTGGAAATCAAACGACCCAACTCCCTGCATTTCTTGCTCTGGTGGCGGCCTGGGGCCTGATTTCAGGGGCATTTGAGTTGTACCAGGGCCGTCGCAGCGGATTCAAGACTCAAGCCGGCAAAGACTTTTTGATCTCGGCAGTGTTTGGCCTGTTACTTGGACTGCTTTTCCTCGCGGTTTCGCTCGATACGGTCAGCGCAGTCGGGTTTTTTGGCGCCTATCTTGCTATGTCAGGTGTTCATTTGGGCATCGCGGCTGCATCGGGCAAAAAGCCGAAGTAGGCTTTTCGGGTGAAGAAGTTCGCCAATCTACGTTCCTACATGATCATCGCCAC
>CAZQZY010000016.1:0-17658 GCA_964597935.1 uncultured Aquiluna sp.
AGGGGCACCATTGCTGCATCCGCCTTGAATAGCTCCCCATCTTGGTCCTCGCCCAGCAGGTCAATAGTTCTCGGTCTACGGGGATCACGTGAAATATAGCCCAGCAGTTCAAGCTTGTTTAGCTGGTGCGAGACGCTGGCAGTTGATGAAAGCCCCACTGACTCACCGATCTCACGCATTGATGGGGCGTAATTCCTGTTCTCCATGGACTCGCGGATCACATCAAGAATCTTCTGCTGAACGGAGGTGAGATTGCTCTGGTCCATGTGCAGCCTTTCAAAAATGTCAGAGGGTTCCACTTGACTACCTATATCGAAACTGTATTCGGTAGGCACGGGTTTATCAAACACATTTTCGAGAATCTCGGAAGTTTTTAGAAATTTATCTTGCATTTATGGACTTTCGGTTTCTAAACTAGAACAAATGTTCGAAACAAGAATTCGAACAGAGAGGAAGAATGACATGTCTCAGGCAACGTCTTACTCACTTAAGAGCCCAGTGAAGTTGATTCGCGGGATCGTCATAGTTGGCTTGGCTGTCTCATTCAGCCTCGCGGGCATGAACGGTTCGGTCGCCACTAACGAACAGCCGGCACCTCTCGACTACATCACCATTGGTTACGGGGAGTCTCTTTGGGACCTTGCGGAAGTATTCGCCCAGGGCCAAGATCCTCGCGACTGGATCGCGGAGGTAGTCGCCGTGAATGCCCTTGAATCCACAATTCTGGAGCCGGGCCAGCGCATCGCCCTACCTCGATAGGTTTTTGTTTGGCTAGGCTTGTCCAGTGGCAAGCTTTCGAGACCTTCCAATAAGGTCTGACCTTCGGGATCAGGAGCCGTACGGCGCTCCGCAAATTGCCGTGCCTTATCAGTTGAACGTCAACGAAAACACATTCGGAATTCCAAATCCGGTTCAAGATCAAATTCTCAAGCGAATCAAAGACATTCTCCCGAATCTGAATCGTTACCCAGATCGCGAGTTCCTCGAGCTGCGCGGTGCACTGGCTAACTACCTTGGCCATGGACTGTCAGCGACACAAGTGTGGGCCGCAAATGGGTCCAATGAGATTTTGATGCAGCTCTTCCAAGCCTTTGGGGGACCGGGTGCTACATCGCTTAGCTTCGGACCGACCTATTCGATGTATCCCAACATCGCCAGGATCTCGCTGACTCCCTATGTGGAGCTACCCAGGGAAGCTGATTTTCAACTAAGTCCCACCTATGTGGCCTCAATGATCCGCGAGCACAAGCCGCGCATCGTGATTCTCTGCAACCCCAACAATCCGACCGGGACTCCAATCTCGCTTGAGGTGATTCAGGCAGCCTATGAATCCTTTGATGGAATTCTGATAGTTGATGAGGCCTATGCGGAGTTTGCCGAGGAATTGTCCGCTCTGCACCTGCTCCAAGGTCGGGAGCGCCTCGTGATTTCTAGAACCATGAGTAAGGCATTTGCTTTCGCAGGAGTGCGCCTTGGATACATGGCAGCCTCAGAAGCCCTTGTCGATGCAGTGAGAATCGTGAGGCTGCCATACCACCTATCTGCCCTTACCCAAGCGGCGGCTATAGCTGCTCTCGAAGGTCAGGAATTGATGTTGGCCAATGTTGAGATGATCAAGGTTCAACGAGACAGGATCATCTCCGAGCTAAGAAATCTTGGACTTAGGCCATACAACTCAATGGCTAACTTCGTGCTCTGCGATGGGTTTGAAAACCCTCAACAAATCTTCAGCGAACTTTTAGACAAAGGGGTTTTGGTTCGCAATGTCGGCATCCCAAATACCTTGAGAATCACAGCCGGCACGGAATCAGAAACCGATTATCTTCTGGAGGCGCTAGCCAAAAGCCTTGGCTAGACTTGAGATTTCACCTAGGAGGACGCATGCGTACTGCAAAGTTGACTCGCAAAACCAGCGAGTCCAGCGTTGAGCTTGAGCTAAATCTTGATGGTTCGGGTCACAGCAACATAAGCACCGGCGTGCCTTTCTACGATCACATGCTCACTGCATTGAGCAAGCACTCCCTGATTGATCTAACGGTCAAGGCAACGGGGGACGTTGACATCGATGTTCACCACACTGTCGAAGATGTGGCAATCGTTTTTGGCCAAGCTCTCAAAGAGGCTCTTGGTAACAAGTCTGGAATTGCTCGCTATGGCGATGCTTCGGTACCACTGGATGAGGCTTTGGCGCGCGCTGTAGTCGACATTTCTGGACGTCCGTTTTTGGTGCACTCAGGAGAACCTGCTGGATTTGAATTCCACCTCATTGGTGGCCACTTCACCGGGTCCATGGTGCGACACGTCTTCGAGGCCATCAGCTACAACGCTGGCCTCACGGTTCACCTAACACTGTTGGCCGGTCGCGATCCACACCACATTGCGGAGGCGCAGTTCAAGGCCTTTGCGCGTGCGTTGCGCAAAGCCATTGAGCTAGACCCGAGGGTGAGTGGCGTACCTTCAACCAAGGGCGCTCTTTGAAGAAAGTCGTAGTTTTCGATTACGGCAGCGGCAATGTTCATTCAGCCTGTCGAGCGTTGGAAGAGGCGGGCGCACAGGTCGAACTGACTTCTGATCGCAGAAGCGCATTGGAGGCGGATGGGCTCCTAATCCCGGGGGTCGGAGCATTCTCGGCAGTCATGCAGAGGCTGAATGCTAGCGGTGTTGATTCGTTGCTCGATGCACGCCTCACGGCCAGCCGACCGGTTCTGGGAATTTGTGTGGGGATGCAGGTTATGTTCGAAAAAGGGCTCGAGCACGGCATCGAAACTGAGGGCTTTGGGCAGTGGCCAGGAGTTGTTGAGATGCTGCACGCGCCGACTTTGCCTCACATCGGCTGGTCAAAGGTGGAAGCCGATTCTGGAAGCAAACTGTTTTCCGGAGTTGAAGAAGAAAGGTTCTACTTCGTCCATTCATACGCTGCCAGGTCTTGGGTTATGGATGTTGAGCCCCCATTTATTGAGCCAAAACTGACCTGGTCCCAGCACTCGGAACGCTTTTTGGCTGCGGTTGAAAACGGGCCCCTCAGTGCCACTCAATTTCATCCAGAGAAGTCTGGTGAAGCTGGGATACAACTGCTTCGCAACTGGATCCAAACTCTTTAGGAGGGCTAAATGAAACTCGAATTGCTACCCGCTGTCGATGTTGCTTCCGGCAAAGCCGTGAGACTCACTCAGGGTGAGGCGGGAAGCGAGGAAGACTTTGGTCATCCGCTGGCCGCTGCGCAAGACTGGATCAATGCCGGTGCAGAGTGGATCCACCTGGTGGACCTCGATGCTGCATTCGGGCGGGGCGAGAACCGGGCAGTGATTCGCGAAGTAGTTCAAGCCAGCGGAGAAACAAAGATTGAGCTGTCCGGGGGAATCAGAGACGATGCTTCTCTGGAAGCGGCTTTGGAGTTGGGGGCTACCCGAGTGAATCTCGGGACCGCAGCCCTCGAAAACCCTGACTGGACGGCCAAGGTCATAGCAAGCTACGGAGATCAAATCGCGGTCGGTCTTGATGTCCGCGGCACCACTTTGGCAGCCCGAGGTTGGACTCAAGAGGGTGGGGATTTGTTCGATGTACTGGCTCGACTTGAGGACGCTGGTTGTGCACGTTATGTCGTGACTGACGTGACGAAAGATGGCACTCTGCGCGGGCCAAACCTTGAGCTTCTCAAATCCGTGATGGAAAAAACCGGAAAGCCGGTTGTTGCCTCTGGCGGCATCTCTTCCCTCGAGGACATCGCGAACCTGAAAGCGCTAGTTCCCCTTGGACTCGAGGGTGCAATCCTTGGTAAGTCTCTATACGCCGGTCGCTTCACGTTGCAGCAGGCCTTAGAAATCGCAAACTAGCAAATGTCTCACGACCGTTTTCACGACTCAGCGGGTGTCCCGTGGGAGGGGCGTGAGTTCAGCGCTAATCCATACTCCGATGATGACGGGTCTGCCCATCCAGATCTGGCTGCTGCGCTCTCGAGTGAAATAAACCTGCCTTCTGTGATTGATGCGTTGCGGGGCAAGCGGCTCTTGGTCCCGCTCCTTGCTCAACTGGGTGATTCGGAACTGGGCCCTCATGGACAGGTCGTCGATAAGAGCGCTGACCTAAGCATCGTTGCGGTCTCAACTCCAGACGGAAAAACAGCAATTCCTGCGTTCTCATCGGTTGCGGCCATGCAAGCTTGGCGCTCAGATGCCAGGCCGGTTCCGGTGGGGGTTGAAAAGCTAGCGGTAGCGGCAGTGGCTGAGGGTCATGAAAGAGTAATTCTGGATCCAGCGACTGTTGCCGTTGGGATTAGGAGGCCGGCGCTCGCAGCCTTGGCTCAAGATCTGCCCTGGTACAGCCCGAGTGAGAATCTTGAACTTCGCTCACTCGTAGAAAAAGCCCTATCCGGCAGATTGGAAGTAGTGGCCTTTAACCTCTTGGATGGAGATCCAACCGGAAGGCTGACTGCCCCTGAGCTTGCAATTATCCTCAAGCTCGAACCTGGACTGAGCATCGAGCAGGTGCAGCAAATGATGGCCGATTTTGGCAACGCGCTTCAAACCACAAGGTTTCTGGAGTTGGTTGATTCGGTATCAGTGAAGCTAGTTAGCTAACCGGACCGGTGTATTTTTCACCAGGCCCCTTGCCCGGTTCATCTTGAATGGTCGAGGCCTCGCGAAATGCTAGCTGGAGTGAGCGCAGGCCATCTCTTAGTGGTCTCGCGTGGTGATCGCCAATCTCTGGCGCTGCAGCGGTAATGAGTCCCGCCAGTGCGTTGATTAGTTTGCGAGCCTCATCCAGATCTGCTTTTTGGTCCTCGGCAAGCCCGCACTGCACCGCGGCAGCGCTCATCAGGTGAACGGCGGCGGTGGTGATGATCTCTACTGCTGGCACCTCGGCGATGTCTCTGGTTAACTCGTCCAAATTTCCTCTTTCAAAAAAGGTTCACGGTCTGCTAGGCTACCTCAGGCTCTGGGCGTTAGCTCAGTCGGAAGTGGATTGCGATCCCACCTGCCAACCGCCTCTAAAGGTTGTTCGGGTTTGAGCGTTGATTTGTTTCTGCACGTTTATCGTGAGCTGCAAAGGTAACTAAGGAGCTTCTTATCAGCGATCCTCGCATCAATGAGCGTATTCGAGTAGCCGAGGTCCGACTCGTTGGACCAGCTGGCGAACAGGTCGGCGTTGTTTCCATTGATCAAGCATTGCGCTTGGCGCGTGAGGCGGACCTTGACCTAGTTGAGGTTGCCCCAGGTTCCAACCCGCCGGTTTGCAAGATCATGGATTACGGCAAGTTCAAATACGAAGCCGCTCAGAAGGTTCGTGAGGCTCGCAAGAACCAGGTCAACACCGTGCTCAAGACTGTGCGATTCGGTCTCAAGATCGATGATCACGACTATGGCACCAAGGTTGGTCAGGTTAGGAAGTTCCTAAAGGCCGGCGACAAGGTCAAGGTAATGGTCGTGTTCCGCGGTAGAGAGCAATCTCGTCCGGAGATGGGTGTCACCTTGCTCAAGCGTTTGGCTGAAGAGGTTGTGGAGTTTGGCTCGGTCGAGTCACACCCTTCGATTGATGGCCGAAACATGGTCATGGTTATCGGACCTTTGAAAAACAAGGCTGAGGCACGTGCCGAGGCAAAGCGTGCAGCCGACAAGGCTGCCACTCAGGCTGAAGAAAAGAAATAAGGAGAGATCATGCCGAAGATGAAGACCCACTCGGGTGCCAAGAAGCGTTTCCGCTTCACTGGCAGCGGCAAGCTCATGAAGCAGCAGATTAACATGCGCCACAACCTGGAGCACAAGTCATCCAGACGCACCCGTCGTCTGAACCAGGACCAGGTGGTTTCAGCCGCAGATTTCAAGAAGCTAAAGAAGCAGCTCGGTCGCTAACCGACGCTATAGAAGGAGTAGAAAATGGCAAGAGTAAAAAACGCCGTCAACTCGCTAAAGAAGCGTCGCGTTGCGCTTGAGCGTGCTCACGGTTACCGCGGTCAGCGTTCACGTCTGTACCGCATGGCAAAGCAGCAGTTGCTGCACTCGTTGGTTTACGCCTACAACGACCGCCGCAAGCGTAAGGGTGACTTCCGTCGCCTTTGGATCCAGCGCATCAACGCTGGTGCCCGCGCCAACGGTATGACCTACAACCGCTTCATCCAGGGTCTGCAGCTAGCAGGCATCGAGGTTGACCGCCGCATCCTCTCGGACCTGGCGATCCACGATCCAAAGACCTTTGCATCATTGGTTGCTTCCGCTAAGGCAGCGCTTCCAAAGGATGTGAACGCTCCAAAGGCCAGCTAATGCTGGATAACCCGAAGTCCGATCGGATCAAGGGGATATCGCGCCTAAATCAGAAAGACGCCCGGACTGAGTCCGGGCTCTTTCTGCTTGATGGCCCTCAGGGTCTAAAAGAACTTGTTTCCCGTCCCAAGCTGGCGCGGGAGGTTTTCACAACCGAGCAAGCGGCAGAGCGCTACGCGAGCGAGTTATCCGAGCTTGAAGCTTTTGGCGTTTCTGTAACCCTGGTTTCTGAGCGGGTGATGGAGAAACTCTCTGAGACTAAGTCGCCGCAGGGGATCGTTGCCGTTGTTTCACAGCTTCACGTTGATCTAGATCAGGCGCTGGCCAAAAAGCCAAGGCTGGTCGCGGTATTGGACCAGGCTCGCGACCCAGGTAATGCTGGAACTATCCTTCGGGCGGCAGATGCCGCTGGCGTTGACCTGGTCATCTTCACCAAGGATTCTGTTGATGCTTATAACCCGAAACTGATTCGCTCCACCGCCGGAAGCATCTTTCACGTCGAGGTATCAATCGAGGCTGAAGCCAGTTCGATAGTTTCAAAACTTAAGGCAGCGGGTTTGCAAGTTTGGGCGACCGCAATGTCGGGGGAGAGCGTTACCAACCTCAGAAGCGAGCTTGCAGCGCCGACCGCTTGGATTTTTGGTAATGAGGCCCACGGAGTGAGCCAGGGTTTGCTTGACGCTGCGGATCGGTCGGTTTCACTGCCTATCTACGGACAAGCTGAGTCCCTAAATCTTGCAATGGCGGCATCAGTTTGTCTGTATGCCTCTGCCTTCGAACAGCACTCGCAAGACTAAACTTGTGCGGGTGCCCTTAGAACTCAATCCACAGACGGTCCAGTCGGCCCTTGAGGACGCCCTCGCGCAGGTTACTGCTGCGCAGTCTTTTGCTGAGCTCAAGGCCCTGAAGGGTTCGCTAATTGGTGAGGCATCGGTGCTTTCGCAACTGAATGCCATGATTCGTGACCTCCCAGCGGAACAAAAGGCTGAGGCGGGAAAGCTTGTCGGTGGGGCTAGGGCCCAATTGAATGAAGTTTTTGCCAGTAGAGAAGCTGCTCTGGAGGCACTAGCCCTGGAGGAGCAGCTCAAGGCTGAGGCTGTCGACATGACCGCCGCAAGGGTGGCAATCCGGCAGGGTGCCAGACACCCGCTTTCACTGTTGATGGATCAAGTTTCCGATGTCTTTGTTGGCATGGGTTGGGAAATCGCTGATGGCCCAGAGCTTGAGAACGAGTGGTTTAACTTTGATGCCCTCAACTTCCACCCCGATCACCCGGCTCGGGCCATGCAGGACACCTTCTTCGTTTCTCCGGTCGAAAACCACCTGCTGCTTCGCACACATACATCGCCAGTGCAGGTCCGATCAATGCTCGAGCGTGAGCTGCCGCTTTATGTGCTGTGCCCGGGTCGTGTTTTCCGAACCGATGAGCTTGATGCGACCCACACGCCAGTGTTTCACCAGGTAGAGGGTCTTGCGATTGACAAAGGCCTGACAATGGCTGATCTCAAGGGCACGCTGGAGCATTTTGCACGAGTGATGTTTGGCCCCGAGGCCAAGATACGTCTGCGCCCAAGCTTCTTCCCTTTCACTGAACCATCGGCAGAGTTGGATGTTTGGCACCCTGCAGCCAAGGGCGGACCGCGCTGGGTGGAGTGGGGCGGTTGCGGCATGGTGAACCCAAATGTGCTGATGGCGGCTGGGATAAACCCCGATGAGTATTCAGGATTCGCATTCGGTATGGGCATCGAGCGCACTTTGATGTTTAGAAACGGAGTGCGAGACATGCACGACATGGTCGAGGCAGATGTGCGCTTCTCCCAGCAGTTTGGCTCGGTGATCTAATGAGAGTTCCACTGAGCTGGTTGTCAGAGTTTGTTGACCTTCCGAAGGATGCGACCCCGCACTCGGTCATGGCCGAACTGGTCAAAGTGGGCCTCGAGGAAGAGGGTGCCCACGGCGGCGATATTCGCGGTCCGATAGTTGTAGGTAGGGTTCTAGAGTTTGTCGAGGAAGCTCAATCCAATGGCAAAACCATCCGTTGGTGCCAGGTTGAGGTCGCCCCGGGAATTGTCAACGGAATCGTCTGCGGCGCCAGGAACTTCTTCGTGGGTGACAAAGTGGTGGTCACGCTTCCAGGTGCCGCTCTACCCGGTGGATTTGAAATTGCTGCGCGCAAAACCTACGGCCATGTTTCCGACGGAATGATTGCATCAGCTCGCGAGCTTGGGCTAAGTGACGAGCATGACGGGATTCTGAGGCTTGAGACTCTGGGACTTGATCCTGAGGTTGGAACCGATGCACTTGAGCTTCTGGGATTGAGCGAATCTGCCGCAGAGGTAAATGTGACTCCGGACCGAGGCTACTGCCTATCGATCAGAGGTATCGCAAGGGAGTATTCACATGCCAGCGGGGCCATATTCACTGACCCTGCGTCGAAGGTTGAGGTTCACCAAGGGGCGGGTATCGCGCTGTCGGTCTCAGACCAGACTCCGATTCACGGTAAGCCCGGCTGCCCTAGCTTTTTCTTGCTGGGAGTCGACGGCATAGATGCCAAGGCACCGACTCCGAGTTGGATGGCGAATCGCCTGAAGCTAGCGGGCATGAGATCAATTTCCATCGCGGTCGACATCACCAACTACGTGATGCTCGAGTTGGGTCAACCGTTGCACGCGTACGACGCAGCAAAGGTCGTTGGTGGCTTTTCGGTTCGCCGGGCCCAAAAAGGTGAGCAGTTGGAAACCTTGGATGGCAAGGTCAGGCAGCTGCACATCGAGGACCTACTGATTTGTGACGATCAAGGTCCGGTGGGTCTGGCCGGTGTGATGGGTGGAGCCAGAACTGAAGTTTCCGATTCGACCACGTCGGTAATTCTTGAGGCAGCTAATTTCGATCCGATTTCAATTGCTCGTTCCGCGCGCCGGCACAAGCTACCTTCCGAGGCTTCAAAGCGCTTTGAGCGCGGTGTAGACCCTCTGGTTGCGAAAATTGCCGCTTCGCGAGCTGCTCAACTTCTCATCGATCTAGCCGGTGGGAGGCTAAGTGGCTCCGGTGCAAGTTTTGAGCTAGAAATTGCATCCACCGTAATCAGTATGCCGATGTCGTTCCCTGCCGAATTGGTGGGAGCCGATTTCACAGCGGAGCAAATCTCGGGTGCTCTTATTCAAATTGGCTGTGAAGTTTCTGTCGCGGGCGATGTTCTGGAGGTAGTCCCTCCAAGCTGGCGTCCAGACCTCACCCACAAAACTGATTTAGCTGAGGAAGTTGCCCGATTAGTGGGCTATGACAAGATTCCGGTGCGTCTGCCGGTAGCCCCTCCGGGAAGGGGTCTTACTCGTAAGCAGCAGCTTCGACGCAGAGTGCTAGCTGGCTTGACCGGCGCAGGATTCACCGAGGTCCTGAACTACCCTTTCCTGTCACCCGAGCAAAACTCGATCTTCAGCTCCGGAGAGAGCGTGGTCTTAGAGAACCCACTTCAGGGTGAGTTCGCAGAGCTCAGAAAGTCGCTTCTGCCCGGCTTGATCCAAGCTGCGGCGCGCAATCTTTCAAGAAGCAATCTTGATGTCGCGCTGGTTGAGGAGGGTTCTGTTTTCTATCCGTCCCTTGGCAAAGCAGTTGCAGAGCTTCCGATTGGAAATACCAGACCCACCCCCGCAAAACTGACTGAGCTCAATGCCTCAATTCCAGTTCAGCCAAGAATGATCGCCGGACTGCTGGTTGGTAACTGGCTCCCACAGGGGCCAGGTGTGAAGCCAATCGCGGTTGACTACTCTCACGCCGTCTCGGCTGTTGGCCTCATAGCCAAGGCAACTGGTGTTCACTACGAGCTCGTTCAAGCGCAACTACCGGGTATGCATCCGGGTCGCACTGCAAAGGTAATTGTTGGTGGCCAAGAAGTTGGCTTTGTAGGCGAATTGCACCCAGCAGTTTCGAAGGCTAACTATCTACCCAGTGTGGTGGCTGTGTTCGAACTGAACCTCGAGAAGCTGAACGAGCAAGCTCCAGAGGTGTTGCAGGCCGGAGAGCTTCGCGTGATGACCGCCGCAACGCAGGATCTTTCGTTGGTTGTCCCAATCGGCGTCTCGGCTGCAGCTTTGGCAAAGGTCATTTCCGAGGGCGCTGGGGAGCTACTCGAATCTGTGTCGCTCGTCGATGACTATCGAGGCACCGGAATACCTGATGGTAAGAAATCGCTGACTTTTGGCTTAGTTTTCAGGGCGCCAGATCGCACCCTGACCCAACAAGAAGCGTCACAGGCCAGGGATGCTGCGGTAGCGTTGGCGAACCGAGAATTTGGAGCGGAGCTAAGGGCTTAGATGGTTTTCAAAGTTGCAGTTGCAGGGGCAAGCGGTTACGTCGGCTCTGAACTGCTGCGCCTGATTGCAAACCACCCACAGCTCGAACTAGGTGCGGTCACCGCGAATAGCAATGCCGGCAATCGCCTCGGCGACATACACCCCCACCTGCGCAGTTTTTCAGATCGAGTTCTTGAGCCGACAAACCACGAAGTCCTCGCCGGGCACGATGTGGTGTTCTTGGGTCTGCCGCACGGCACCTCTGCAGAGGTGGCTGCCGGCCTTTCAGCGGATACTTTGGTTTTGGACTGTGGAGCTGATTTCCGCCTGGAGGATGCCGAAGCCTGGGAGAACTTCTACGGCACTAAACACGCTGGCACCTGGCCCTATGGCATGCCGGAGTTGACCTTGGCAGATGGGGGAAAACAGCGCGGCAAACTCAGGGGTCTGAGGAGAATTGCTGTACCCGGATGCAACGTCACCGCGATAACCCTTGCTCTTGCACCTGGTTTTAGCGCAGGCCTTTTTGATCCGCGCGATGTCGTTTCCGTGCTTTCGGTAGGAACTTCTGGGGCTGGCAGAGCTGCAAAAGTTGAGCTAGCGCATGCCGAGATCCATGGTTCGGCCAAGGCCTACGGGGTAGGCGGGGTCCATCGCCACACCCCCGAGATTGAGCAGAATCTTTCCAAGGCAGCGGGTGATCAAGTCCAGGTTTCCTTCACCCCGGTACTGGTGCCGATGTCTCGAGGCATCCTGGCTGTCAATACCGTGAAAACCAACTACCGCTTCTCCGAGGCAGCCATGCGAGAGGCATATGAGGCGGCCTACTCTGATGAGCCGTTCATTGAGGTTTTGACTGAGGGTCAGCCGATGACTGCCAGTGTCCTGGGTTCCAATTCAGTTCAGATCGCAATCGAGTACGACGAGCACGCTCAGCGAGCGGTTGTGACCTGCGCCATTGACAACCTTGTGAAAGGCACCGCGGGAGCAGCGATTCAAAGCATGAACTTAGCCTTAGGAATACCAGAGACCACTGGCCTAGAGGTAAATGGAGTAGCACCGTGAGCGTGACCTTTGCCCAGGGGTTTTTGGCCACTGGAGTCAGATGCGGACTGAAGTCTTCAGGGAATCACGACCTCGCGCTGGTGGTGAACCAAGGCCCACTCAAGGCTGCTGCCGCAGTCTTTACCTCTAACCGGGCCAAGGCGAATCCGATTCTTTGGTCCCAGCAGGTCATCAAGGATGGCCAGGTCGAGGCGATCCTGCTCAACTCCGGCGGCGCCAACTGCTACACCGGAGCAGAGGGTTTTCAAACCACTCATCAATCTGCCGAATTAGTGGCAGCTGGACTGGAGGTTGCGGCATCCGACGTTTTGGTTTGCTCAACCGGTTTGATCGGTGAACAACTCAATCGAACAAAGCTTTACTCCGGTATTCACGAAGCGTTGGGCTCGCTCTCAGAAACCGGTGGCGAACTCGCATCTCTGGCGATTATGACCACTGATTCTGTGCCCAAGCGGGCCGAGGTCTTAGGCGCTGGCTATCGAATCGGTGGCATGGCAAAGGGGGCAGGCATGCTCGCACCCGGACTCGCCACCATGCTAGTTGTCATAACCACAGATGCAGTCATGAGTTCCGTCGAGCTGGACACTGCCCTGCGCGCTGCGACCAGGGTTAGTTTTGACCGGTTGGATTCCGATGGCTGCATGTCCACAAACGATCAGGTCACCCTGATGGCATCGGGTGCCTCTGCCACCAAACCCGACCTCTCCGAATTCACCGAGAGACTGACTGAGCTTTGTAAAGATTTGGCTATTCAACTGCTTGAGGATGCGGAGGGTGCATCGCACTCAATCCACATCCGGGTGACAAACGCGGCGAGTGAGGATGAGGCGGTCGAGGTTGCTAGGTCCATTGCGCGCAACAACTTGTTCAAGGCGGCGATTTATGGCAACGACCCGAACTGGGGGCGCATTCTGGCTGCGGTTGGCACCACCAAAGCCCAGTTCGACCCGTATGACATTGATGTTTCAATCAACGGCGTGATGGTTTCATCCGGGGGAGGTCCGAAGGAGGATCGAAGTCTGGTGGATTTTTCACAGCGGCGAGTTGACATTCTGTTAGATCTGAAGGTGGGAACATCAGAAGCGACCGTTGTTACCAATGATTTGACGCACGCCTACGTTACCGAGAACAGCGCGTATTCAAGTTGATGATCCCCGCTAACCAAGACCAGGCCCTGGCTCAAATCAAGGCTCAAACGCTGATTGAGTCACTAGATTGGCTGCGCGAGTTTCACGGCAAAATTGTGGTCGTCAAATTTGGCGGCAATGCCATGGTCGATGAGGCCCTTCAGCAGGCTTTTGCGCAGGACATGGCCTATCTGAGATTTGTTGGCATCCGCCCGGTTGTGGTTCACGGAGGTGGACCCCAAATCACCGCTCGCCTGGCACAAATGGGCATCCAGAGCGAGTTCAGACATGGTTTTAGGTATACCGACGAACAAACAATCGGTGTGGTTCGAGATGTACTGCGCAATGAGGTCAGCCAGAGCCTGGCACAAATGATCCAGCAAGCAGGTGCCAGTGCACTTGTGCTCTCAGGCGAGGACGATGACCTTTTCAAAGCCGAGAAGGTGAAAGCCAAAACCGATCAGGGCGAAGTCGATCTTGGGCTTGTGGGTGAAGTCCGAACTGTCAACCCGAGGGCTGTGCTCTCAGCTTTGGATCGGGGCGTTATTCCGGTCATCTCGACTGTGGCCCCAACAGTGATGGGCGAACTATTGAATGTCAACGCCGATCTTGCCGCGGCCTCTCTCGCAGTCGCGCTGGGTGCAGAGAAGATGATGGTGCTCACCGATGTCGCCGGTCTCTACGCTGATTGGCCAAATCTGGACTCATTGGTTTCCGAAATCTCCACTCAAGAGTTGCGGGAGCTACTGCCGAGACTTGAAAGTGGCATGATCCCGAAAATGCAGGCATGCCTGGCAGCGGTTGATGGTGGTGTGCCCAAGGCCCACATTATTGACGGCAGGGCTCCGCACAGCATCTTGCTGGAGATTTTCACCAGGGCCGGCGTTGGAACTCAGGTAACGAGGTAGAGATGACTAGACACTTTTTGAAAGACGACGACATCACGCCCGAGGAGCAGGCGGAGATTCTCGACTTGGCCATCGCCCTGAAGAAACAGCCCTATAGCGAGAAAGTCTTCGCTGGCCCAAAAACCGTAGCTGTGATTTTCGACAAAACCTCGACTCGAACCAGGGTTTCATTTGCCGTAGGAATTGCCGACCTTGGGGGAGTGCCTTTGATTATGGACTCTGGTACCTCGCAGCTCGGGGGTAAAGAATCCGTGGCGGATACCGCAAAGGTCTTAGAAAGACAGGTTGCTCAAATTGTCTGGCGCACCTATGGCCAGGCTGGGCTAGAGGAAATGGCACAGAACTCAAAAGTTCCAGTCATCAACGCCTTGAGTGACAGCTGGCACCCATGCCAATTGCTGGCCGACCTGTTGACAATCAAGGAACACTTTGGCCACACCGACAAGGTGAAAATTGCCTACGTAGGCGATGCAGCAAACAACATGGGAAATAGTTACCTAGTTGCCTGCGCTATGGCCGGAATGAATGTTTCTATTGCAGCTCCACGTGGATACCAACCCGAACGTGAGGTGGTTGAGAAGGCGAAGCGCATCGCCAGTCAGTTCGGAACCTCAATCGAGATTCACGAGCGACCAGAGGATGCCGTTAGGCACGCTCATGTGGTGGCAACCGACACCTGGGTGTCGATGGGGATGGAGAAGGAAAAGAACAAGCGCGTCAAGATTTTCTCCGACTACACAGTCACACAGCGGCTTCTGAATTTGGCCGACCCATCGGTGATATTCCTGCACTGTCTTCCCGCGTATCGCGGCTATGAGGTGGCGGCCGATGTAATCGACGGTCCACGATCCTTTATCTGGGAAGAGGCCGAAAACCGGCTTCACGCTCAGAAGGCCCTGATGGTTTGGTTGGACCGACAGCAGAAGCTAGCCAAGTAAACTCCTCACAGGTTTCTAAAGAGGTTCTATGGCACAGACAAATGACGCACTCTGGGGTGGGAGGTTTTCCTCTGGTCCCGATGAGGCGTTGGCCGCGCTTAGCAAATCCACACATTTTGACTGGCGCCTTGCCACCTATGACCTAGCTGGCACAAGAGCCCACCTGGTAGCGCTGGCTGCCGCCGGCTACCTAACTGACGCTGAACACCAAGTTCTGAAAAGTGCTACAGAGGAACTTGAAGCCAGGGTTCGAAGTGGTGAGTTCGTGCCTAAGCCGAGTGAAGAGGATGTGCACGCCGCTTTGGAGCGTGGACTGATTGAAATCGCCGGTGCGGATCTGGCTGGCAAGGTCCGGGCCGGTAGATCTCGTAACGATCAGATTGCCACACTGATTCGCTCTTACCTGCTCGACTGTGCAGACCTTATTCAAGGCGAGCTCGTCGATTACCTCGCAGTTCTCGCAGACCTTGCCAAGGAACACCTTGGTGTTGCGATGCCTGGACGGACCCACTTTCAGCATGCTCAGCCAGTCCTACTCTCGCACCACCTGCTCGCTCACGCTTGGCCAATGGTGCGCAATCTGGAGCGGCTTGAAAACTGGCGCAGTCGCGCGCGATTCTCTCCATACGGGGCTGGAGCTCTAGCGGGTAACACTTTGGGTCTAGACCCAAATCTGGTCGCCAGCGAGCTTGGTTTTGTGGGCACGACGCAGAACAGCATGGACGCCACCGCCTCCAGGGATGTGGTTGCCGAATTTGCGTTTGTGGCAGCGATGATTGCTATTGACCTGTCTCGTTTTGCCGAAGAGATAATCGTTTGGTCAAGTTTTGAATTTGATTACGTCAAGTTAGATGACGCTTATTCCACCGGCTCATCGATAATGCCACAGAAGAAAAACCCGGACATTGCAGAGCTTGCAAGGGGTAAAGCTGGGCGCGTGCTGGGTAACCTAACTGGGTTGATGACCACCTTGAAGGGCCTGCCGCTGAGCTATAACCGTGACCTGCAGGAAGATAAGGAGCCGGTATTTGACTCGGTCGATACCTTACTTCTGGTATTGCCTGCTTTCACCGGCATGGTGAAGACTCTCAAATTCAATACCGAGCGCCTCGAGCGCTTGGCACCCATGGGGTTCTCGCTAGCAACTGATGTGGCCGAGTGGCTCGTGAAGAAAGGTGTTCCTTTCAGAGTTGCCCATGAGATCACCGGTGAACTGGTTCGTGAGTGTGAACTCGCTGGCGTTGAGCTTTCCGAGGCTTCTGACGAACTACTTGCAAGGGTCTCCGACTTTCTCGAGCCTGCGGTTCGCGAGGTGACAAGAGTTTCGGTCGCGATTGATTCCAGAAATGGTGCGGGCGGCACTGCCGTCTCTGAGGTTGAGAAACAACTGGCGCAACTTACTCAGCTGATTGCTCGAAAGGATTCCTAGTTGGCAACCCAAGAGACTCTGGCCACCCAAAGCAACGACAGTTCGTTTTCGCACATTGTCGATGAGCTCAAGTGGCGTGGCCTACTTGCCCTATCTACCGACGAGGAAGCTCTGCGAGCCCAGCTTGAGACTCCAACCACCTACTACTGCGGATTTGACCCAACCGCTCCATCACTGCACCTTGGCAACCTGGTTCAGCTACTCACCATGCGCCGTTTGCAGCTAGCCGGGCACAACCCGCTGGCCCTGGTTGGTGGCGCTACCGGTTTGATTGGTGACCCCAAGCCAACTGCAGAACGTACGCTGAACTCAAAGGAGACAGTCGCGCTTTGGGTGGAGAAACTTGCCGCCCAAACCGGTCGTTTTTTGGATTACTCGGGCAAGAACCCAGCTCAACTGGTAAACAACCTGGACTGGACCAGTGGTTACAGCGCAATTGATCTCCTGCGAGAAATTGGAAAGCACTTCCGCGTTGGCAAAATGCTCGCGAAAGATGCGGTCTCGGCTCGACTGAATTCAGACAGCGGCATCAGTTACACCGAGTTCAGCTACCAAATTCTGCAAGGGCTGGATTTCCTAGAGCTTTACCGGAGGTACGGCTGTGTTTTGCAGTCCGGAGGCTCAGACCAATGGGGCAACCTAACCGCCGGCAGCGACTTGATACACAAAGTTGAGGGCAAGAGCGTTCACCTGATTGCCACACCGCTGATAACCAACTCAGATGGAAAGAAGTTCGGCAAGAGCGAGGGCAATGCGATCTGGCTGGATGCAGAGCTGACCAGCCCATATGCGATGTATCAGTTTTGGCTGAACACGGATGACGCCGACGTTATTGATCGACTCAAAGTTTTCACCTTCCTCTCTCGAGCCGAGATAGAGGAGTACCAACAGAAGGTTGAGGCCGAGCCGTTCAAAAGGGAAGCTCAGCGTCGCCTGGCGCTAGAGGTCACTGAACTCGTTCACTCGAGACCGCAGGCCGAGGCAGCTAGAGATGCGTCGTTAGCCCTGTTTGGGTCAGGCGACCTCAGGGCTTTGGATGCTTCAACCCTGAAGGACGCACTAACTGAACTCCCTAGCGCTCTGGTTTCAGACGGAGACAGCGTTATCTCGGCACTCGTGGCAACAGGTTTGTGTGAGAGCAATGGCGCTGCTAGGAGAGCGATTGCTCAGGGAGCCATCTCTGTCAATAAGGAAAAGGTTGAATCAGAGGATGCGATTCTGACCGACTTCCTTTCCGGGTCGATGGCAGTTTTGGCTCGCGGCAAGAAGACAATGGCCGCTCTTTTTCTCGTCAAATAAGGGCAACACGCGAATCTCGCAATCGATTTGACAGGTTTACCAAATCGTGACTAAGCTCTTCCGAGTTGTCCAAAGTTTGGCAAGATCCGCTGAGATCGCCGGCTCAAGTACAACAAATCCTCGAGATGAGAAATTAGGCCTTGCGGCCCGCATTTCTGATGTCTAGGATTTAGGTCTCCGAGGCCTACAAACTCTGAAACTCCAAGGGAAACCGGGGGTTGACAGAGGAAGTCAAATCGGTAGACTTGAGAAGTTGCTCTGAAGCTGATTCGAGAGATGAAGTCAGAAGCATCCGATCTTTGAGAACTCAACAGCGTGCACAATGTCGATGCCAAAAACCTCG
>CAZQZY010000017.1:0-17657 GCA_964597935.1 uncultured Aquiluna sp.
TTGAAATCGAGGATCAGCGAGTGAAAGTCCTCGCCATAAACAATGGGGACCCGGTCACGGAATCAACCGTCGGGCTGGGGTCAGAGTTGCTCACCGAGCTGACAGAGTCTTGGAGCATCGCGAACGAGAATGAAGGTGTAGCCGTCAGGGCCGTGATTCCGTTCAGGCGTTCCTAAGGGAATCGATCCAGGCCTTGGCATCCCGGTAGGCAGAGTTTGCATTATTACCCTCGTGCTTGGATTCGCTCTTGTCTGCCCTCGGATAGGAACCCAAGAAAATAACACTTGGGCTGAATCTGTGAAGCCCCATCAGTGCTTCAGCTATGGCCTCATCATCGATGTGACCCTGAGCGTCGATATTGAATCTGTATCGGCCAAAGCGATCTCCAACCGGACGCGATTCGATTCGGCTCAGGTTCACACCCCTGGCGGCAAACTGCTCGAGCATCTCTAGCAAGCCACCGGGTCGATCGTCAGGAAGTTCAACAATCACACTGGTTTTATCTGAACCAGTCTTTGCAGCTGGTTTACCAGACAATCCAAGTTCGACGAATCGGGTCTGTGCACTCTTGTTTTCGCCTATGTCAGAAGCCAGGATTTCTAGACCGTAGAGACTAGCTGCCGATTCCGCAGCGATAACGGCGTCAGCCTCGAAACCATTGGCTAGCGACTTAGCAGCAGCTGCCGTCGATGAGGCAGGAATGTGTTGGTGGGTTGAAAGGTTTTTTGATAGCCAGCTCCGACACTGGGCATAAGCGACTGGGTGCGTCAAAACAGAGCTGACTTCGGAGAGTTTCTTGCCTGGTAGTGCCATCAAATCAAATCGAACAGGAACCAGATACTCGCCGTAAATTTGCAGACCGGGTGTCACAGCCAACGCATCAGAAGTGGCCGATACTCCACCCTCGATTGAGTTCTCGATCGGGACAACAGCGCGGTCGGCAGTTCCGGCCAAAACCATATCCATGGCATCAGTCACTGAGGAAGTGGGGAGAAATTCCGCACCCGAAGGACTTGCTACTTGACGAGCGGCCATCTCAGTGAAAGTGCCGGCTGGTCCTAGATACGCGATCCGAATTGCCTTAGACATAGATAAAGATTAGGGGAGGCGCTAGCCCAGCAAAAGCAATAGCATGCTGTTATGTCTAATCGCGGGGACATCGCCAACCTCAGAAGAGTGCTCTTTGCTGGGGGCTCGACCTTCGGTCTAAGCGCGCTTTGGTTGCTGGTTGCTCCAGAGTTCTTCGCTGAGCTCTTGTCACTCGACCCAGATCAAGATCTGACCTGGTCCCTGAGAATGATCGCAATCACTCTGATTGCACTAACCGGAAACATGTTGGTAAGCGCTCGACTCGGCACCGACCAAGCTGTTCTATGGTCTGGGCGAGTCATGCTTGTGAGTGCATTTTTACTGGGTGTCCTGACGCTCCTAATTCCGGCACCCATCTCCTGGTTCACAGTTTTGTATGCGGCTGTTGGGTTCGGCTTTTCGGCTGCCTACGCTTTTTTCCTTTTCAGACCTTTTAGGGGGTAGTAGATGCATGAGCGCGCAGGGCAGCCAGCACAACCGAGTGACTTGATAGACGTTGCCAAACTTATTGATAACTACTTCTCTGAGAAACCAGATGTATCGATACCTGAGCAGATGGTTGCTTTCGGTACCTCTGGCCACCGCGGTAGCTCGAACTCGACATCATTCAACGAGCTTCACATTCTGGCAATCACGCAGGCGATTGTCGACTATCGCAAGAGCCAAGGAATTGCCGGTCCAATCTATGTCGGCAGGGATACCCACGCGCTGAGTGAACCAGCCCAACAAAGCGTCCTCGAAGTGTTAGCGGGCAATGATGTGATTGCACTTGTTGATTCTCATGACGGCTACACACCCACCCCGGCGGTATCGGTAGCGATCATCGATCACAACAGAAAATCTGGGGCTCAAGCAGACGGCATCATCATCACACCCAGCCACAACCCTCCTGCCGACGGCGGCATCAAGTACAACCCTCCCCACGGTGGGCCTGCAGACTCCGATGCCACATCAGTAATCGCAAAGCGCGCCAATGAACTGATTGCCGCTGGCCTTGTCGGGGTTCACAGATCAAAGCCGAATCCGCAAAAGTTTGACTACCGCTCTCACTACATTTCACAACTCGGTGATGTGCTCGACATGGATGCGATATCACGCAGCGGAGTTTCGATAGGGGCCGACCCGATGGGCGGCGCATCGGTTCATTACTGGGGAGAGATCGGCGAGCAGTACGGACTGAACCTTAGGGTTGTGAATCCTGATGTTGACTACCAGTTTGGATTTATGACCCTGGACTGGGACGGCAAGATTCGAATGGATTGCTCATCTCAGTATTCGATGGCTTCTTTGATTGAGTCCAAAAACCTGTTTGATATTTCAACCGGCAACGATGCTGACGCTGACCGTCATGGAATTGTCACCAGAGACTTAGGGCTGATGAACCCCAACCATTTCCTGGCAGTGGCTATCGACTACCTATTCCGTAATCGCCCCGACTGGTCAGCGTCAGCTGCCGTTGGAAAAACAATGGTCTCCTCATCGATGATCAACAAAGTTGTGGCTGACTTGGGACGAAACCTGCTTGAGGTGCCGGTCGGATTCAAGTGGTTCGTTCCAGGATTATCGGATGGGTCACTTGGCTTCGGCGGGGAGGAATCAGCTGGAGGCTCATTCCTTAGAAAGAATGGAACCTCATGGTCCACCGACAAGGACGGCCTGATTCTTTGCCTGCTCGCTTCAGAGATTCAAGCCCGCACCGGGTTATCTCCCTCAGAGCACTATGCGAAGTTGACTCAGCGCTTTGGAGCTCCCAGTTACAAGAGAGTCGATGCGCCAGCCAACCTCAAACAGAAATCAAAACTTTCCAAGCTCACACCGGCAGACGTGAGCGCTAAGTCACTTGCTGGCGAGGAGATCTCATCTGTCGAGGCTCAGGCCCCAAGCGGCGGCGCATTGGGCGGAATAAAGGTTTCGACACAATCTGCTTGGTTTGCGGCTCGGCCATCTGGAACTGAGAATGTCTACAAGATCTACGGTGAGTCTTTCAAGGGTGATGAGCACCTGGAGCAGGTTCTCGCTGAGGCTCAGTTGCTTGTCGACTCGGTAGTAGCTGGGGAGTAATCGGGGGCAGCTGGCAATCCCCAAAACTCCTCAAGAGTTTGTATTCCGCTTTCGTTATATAGTCTTGCGACCTCAAGGCCAACATATCTGAGGTGCCAAGGTTCATAGGAGTACCCGGTGATTGCGGTGGTTGTCTCTAGGTAGCGAACTATGAACCCATAGCGCCATGAGTTTTCTTGAATCCATTTGCCTGCCGAGGTGTTTCCAAAACATGCGAGAATCGCGCACCCCTGCTCCGGCACCGAGACATCGGCAGCAAGTCCGGTTTGATGCTCCGAATAGCCTGCCCTCGCACTTCTCAACAGGGCTTCGGCTTTCCCGTACTGCTTCACCTTGCTAACAAATAGGTCAGCCTGAACATCGTAGGAACGGTAGGCAGAGTTGAGAAAAAGCTTGCCCTCGCCTGCTGCGCTCAAACCAGCAGCCATCTCCTCCAGTGCCTTGGCTGCTGCCACCGATAACGCGAGCTTTCGAGAGTTGTCCAAAGTTTTTGAGGTTTCAACCTGAACCAAATCGTTTGGTGCGAAGGTCTTTGGCGCTATCTGCCTCTGCTTATTCACCACTATGAACACTGAATTTGGATCACTTAGCTTGGCTCGAATCCAGTCGGAGGACCGTATGGAAAATGTCGGGGCTTTAGATTCAGTAAGTTCGCCGAGGCGTGACTGAACAACACCCAATTGTCCGGCTCCGAAGGCAGCTTGGATTAGCAGCAGAACGCCAGCGCAGGCCATCACTAAAGGTGGACCAAACACGAAGGCTGGTCTTCGATAGACGGGCGTAGACTGAGGCACCTAATAACCCTAAAACTTGGAGTTCGATTGACATCGACACAAAAGCGGGAAGCCGCAAATCAACGCGAAGGTGAGATGTCTCACCGCGAAATTCTCATAGTTCTCGCCGGTCTAATGTCTGGCATGTTCCTGGCCGCGTTAGATCAATCTGTTGTTGGCTCAGCCATGCGAACCATTGCTGATGACTTGGGTGGGCTTTCAATGCAGGCCTGGGCTACGACGGCCTACCTGATTACTTCAACTGTCAGCACACCTATATATGGCAAGCTGGGCGACATTTTTGGCCGTCGCCCGCTGTTTCTGATTTCGATTTCGATTTTTGTACTCGGCTCAGTTACTACAGGCCTGGCAAACAACATGATGGAGCTGGCTGCCTACCGAGCCTTGCAGGGACTGGGTGCAGGTGGTTTGTTTGCTTTGGCACTGACAATCGTTGCTGACATAGTGCCACCTCGGGAGCGCGCCAGGTATCAAGGCATGTTCCTTGCCGTATTTGGAACTTCGTCACTTCTTGGTCCAATCATTGGCGGAGCATTTGCCGGCATGGATCAGCTTTTGTTTATTGACGGCTGGCGTTGGGTATTTCTCATCAACATCCCAATCGGCGCGGTATCGCTGTTCATGGTTTTCAAGTTCCTACACGTCCCTCACACACCACGCCCTCAAAGAATTGACTGGTGGGGTGCAGTAACAATTGTTTTGGGTGTTGTTCCAATCCTCTTGGTCGCCGAGCAGGGCAGGGTTTGGGGATGGACATCCACTCCAACAATTGCTCTCGCCACCCTCGGAGTGGTCGGAATCATCGCGTTCTTGTTCGTTGAAAAGCGCATGGGTGATGCTGCGCTAATCCCATTCTCAATGTTCAAAAGCAAGACCTTTGCGAGGACTCAGGTTCTTGGATTCATCATTGGCATCGGAATGTTTGGCGGAATGCTTGTATTGCCACTGGTGCTCCAGGTCGCATATGGTGCAACTCCAACTGAGGCTGGACTGCTGATGCTTCCGATGGTCGCAGGAATGATGACGGCAACCATCACCGCTGGTCGAGTGACATCTAAGTACGGAAAGTATCGAATCTTCTTCAACACCGGAACGGCAACCCTCTTCCTTGGCTACACCTACATGTTCTTCTTCCTGAAGGCAGATACTCCGATTTGGGTTATGTCAATTGGAATGGTCATGATTGGGCTTGGTCTAGGGCAGCTCATGCAGACCACCATGGTTGCCTCACAGAACTCGGTGGAGGCTAAAGACATTGGTGCAGCGACCTCCAGCACCACCTTCTTTAGACAAATTGGTGGAACCTTGGGTGTAGCGGTCTTTCTTTCGATCCTGTTTGGTCAGCTAAAAGACAAGGTGCTGGCAGCCTTCGAGCAGCCCGCAGTGCAAGACGGTTTTGCATCCGCGCTAACCGATAAAGCTGTTCTTGCGGATCCAAACAATGCTGCCATTCTTGAGTTATTGCAGAATCAGACAGGTGCTGATGCTGTTTCGGAAGACTCCTCATTCCTAATCGGAGCGGATGATCGACTAACTGCTCCATTCAGAATCGGATTTGTGGATGCGTCACTAGACGTGTTTTTCTTAGCGGCGGGTGTGGTGCTTGTGGCATTCGTAATTAGCTGGTTTATCAAGGAAGTGCCGCTCAGGGAAAAGAGTGCTTCCGCAGAAGCGGCTGCTGCCGGGAATCACTAAGCGCCCTATCTACTTATACTGAGTGTTGACACGGGAGTTCGGTATACCGGGCTGAGAGGAAGACTGAAAGTCTTCGACCGTCAAACCTGATCTGGATAATGCCAGCGCAGGGAGACACCTCGATCCCGTGCCTAACTGAGAAGAAAGGCACGTAATGAAAAAAATAGCGACACTCATAGTTGCTGCACTTGCCCTTACCGGCTGCAGCACAGAACCAGTAGATACCACGACAGTTCGTCTCGCCACTCACGACTCATTCGTTATCACCGATGAACTAAAGGCGGAGTTCGAGGAGAGCACCGGTTACAAACTCGAGGTGGTAAAGGTGGGTGACACAGGAACGCTTACCAACCAGCTTTCGCTCACCAAAGACGCCCCATTTGCCGATGCGGTTTACGGCATTGACAACACATTCTTATCCGTTGCAGAAGAGAACGACATCGCGGAAGAACTACAACCCATCAACTACGGAGACGTTTGCTTCAATTACGACGTCGAGTGGTTTGAGTCAACCAAGGTGACCCCGCCGACCTCCTGGCGAGATCTTGGAAATCCTGAGTACAAAAACCTGACAGTCATCTCGAACCCAATTTTGTCCTCGCCTGGAATGGCATTCCTGATCACGACCTACGCAGGCTTCCAGACCAGCGCAGAGGTCTTTGCCTACTGGCGATCACTGCGTGACAACGGCCTGAAGATTGCGGCGTCTTGGACCGATGCTTACTTCACAGACTTCACACGTTATGGCGGAAAGTATCCAATTGTTCTTAGCTATGCATCATCACCAGCGGCTGAGTTGGTGAACGGTGTTGAGAACTCAAAGGCACTAAGAGACGAGTGCTTCCGACAGACCGAGTACGCCGGTGTTCTAAAGAAGGCGAAAAACCCAGAGGGCGGAAAAGCCATCGTTGAGTTCATGAAATCCAAGTCATTCCAATCTGGTCTGGCTTGGAACATGTTTGTGTATCCGACCCTGGATGTTGAACTACCGGTTGAGTTCCAAACCGCTGGTGCACCAGCTAACTCGGTCATCGGCGAGAACCTTGACTATGCAGCCAATCGCGAACAGTGGTTGAAGGACTGGTCAGACGTCTTTGACAACTAGCCTCGAGCTGTTGCTCACCACCGCGCTAGTTGCGGTGGTGAGCTCTGCTTTGAGCGCTTTTCTTGGGTTGCCACTTGGGTTCTGGATCTCACGACTGCCAGGCGGACTCGCCCGAATAGTGTCCGTAGTTGTAACCATCCCATTCCTGCTTCCACCGTTTCTTGTTGGCATAGCTGTCTCAAACTGGACAATCGGTTTTGAGATAAATGCCTCTATCGGAATGCTTCTCGTTCTGTTTGCTCACGCATTCATGAATGCTGGTTTCATAGCGAGAGTTGTCGCGTCCAAGACTTTGGAACAGGATCAGGTGGACGCTGCGACTTTGGATGGGGCGGACCGCTGGCAGCTCAGGAGGCACATTCAACTTCCACAACTGCTGCCCTCTATGGCAAGCGCGAGTCTTCTAGTCGCACTCTATAGTTCAACTTCCTACGGCTTGATTCTGACGCTCTCAGCCGGGACCGTTGACACTCTTGAAACTGAAATTGCAATTGCAGCTCTGCGGGATCTCGATTTAGAAAGAGCCGGCTTTCTTGCCGTTCTTCAAACTTTGCTAACTGTAGGTCTATTTCTTTCAGCCAAGAAATTTGTCACGATTCCCGGTTCGTTGACGGAGATCTCACGCAGCTCGATACCCGCTGGCAAAGTTGCTTCGATAACCAGTCTGCTTTTTGTTTTCCTTACAGGCTGGCTGCTAATCAATGTCCTTTCACGAGCAAACTGGGGGGATGGGATTCTCGCCAATCTGGAGAACTTAGCTTCGCGCGGCACCCGCTCGATGCTCAACATCTCCGTTTTGGAGGCAGCGAGCAACAGCATCAGAAATGCACTGGTGGTTTTGGTAATCGCTATGCCACTGGCTTGGGTGCTAGCCAAAAAGCCTTCACGGCTAAGTCCACTGCTACCGGCGGGACTCTCGCCGGTTGTGATTGGACTGGCAACGCTCGCGCTGGCAGGCTACCTTCCCCGTGAACTAACAAGCTCTTGGATTTTGCTGCCGCTTATCCAGGTTCTGTTTGCGCTACCCATTGCATATCAGATTCTTCAACCTGCGCGCACTGGGATCGACGCTGAGCAACTGGATGCTGCCAGCTTGGATGGAGCGGGAAGTTTTAGAACCGCATGGTTTATCGAGCTCCCGCAGCTTAGAAAGAGTTTTGCGACGGCCGCTGGCTTTGCTGTGCTGACATCGCTCGGTGAGTTTGGGGCCGCTAGTTTCTTAGCCTTTGGATCAAACGAAACCCTGCCCCTGGTGATGTTCCAACTCGCTGGTCGACCTGGTGGTGACAACTATGGAATGGTAATGGCAAGTGCCGCCATTTATATTCTGCTAACGGCATTTGTTCTATTGCTACTTACTAAGACAGATCGAACTGAGCACCGAGGTCACCCAGTCGCTTGACAATGGTCTTTATCGACTCGGGGTTTTGATCTATCACTACAAAGTTACGCTCTAGTTTGTGAGCGACTGCAGCCGTCGTCCCAGAGCCAGCAAAAAAGTCCAGCACGGTGTCACCGGGTTTTGAACTGGCTGAGATGATGCGACGCAAGATGCCCTCAGGCTTTTGAGTCGGGTATCCGGTTTTCTCTTTGCCGGTTGGGGAGACGATGGTGTGCCACCAAACATCTGTTGGAAGCTTTCCAAGTTCGGCTTTTTCCTTGGTGACTAAACCTGGTGCCATGTACGGCTCGCGATCAACCGATGTCGAGTCGAAGTAGTACGTCTTTGGATTCTTCACATAGACCAAGATGGTGTCGTGCTTTGCGGGCCAACGAGACTTGCTTCTCGCACCGTAGTCATAAGCCCAAATGATTTCGTTCAGAAAACACTCCCTCCCGAACAAAGCATCCAGCAAAACTTTTGCGTAGTGGGATTCTCGGTAATCAAGGTGAAGGTACAGGGTCCCGCTATCTGTCAATAGTCGCCAAGCCTCTTCCAGTCTTGGCTCGAGAAACTTCCAGTAGTCACTGAACTCGTCATCGTAGGAGAGAACCTTTTCTACAATCTGCTCGTATCGAGTGCCCTTGAACCCAAGTCGACCTGATTCGCTAATCCTGGAGATTGATGTAGCGCGCTTTTGCTCTCGTCCAGTGTTAAACGGAGGGTCGATGTAAATCAGCTGAATGCTCTCAGAAGGCATAGATTTAAGCAGTGGGAGGTTGTCTCCCTGGAGCACACGATTTACTGACACTCGAGAAGGTTAACAGCATGGAACCCAAGGTCACACACAACCCAGCATCCCACCGATTCGAAATTCACTTGGGTGATGAGCGGGTTGGCCTGATGGACTACAGTCTTCGACCCAACGAGATCCACCTGGTCCACACCGAGGTAAACCCGGAGCACCAGGGTAAGAATTTGGCAGCGATTCTGCTCCGGGAATCACTGGCGGCAATTCGAACCGACAAAATGGGCAAAGTTGTACCGGTATGCAGCTACACCGTTAAGTACATGGAAAAGCACCCTGAAACTCAGGATCTATTGCTGAACCCGATTGAGGATGCAATCGCGGCTTGCCGTTGGCCTGGAGCTAGCAACTAGTCCCAAGTGCTTGGGGCAGGTTCCTTACCTTTGGGTAACTGAACATCATTTGCCCAACGCAATATCCACTCTGGTAACTTCGGCTCTTCACCTGGCCAGCCGCCAGATCCAGCCATCACTTCCTCGGGGGTAAGAATTCCCCAGCTGCGCTTGAGGAATCGGCCACGCATGATTGCCCTGGCGTAGATCTCGCCGTCTCTAACAAAGCGCTGCTCGATGTAATAGGCGATGTCGTCCCAGCCAATGACCTTGGTCTCAAGGTCAAACTTCTGCCATGGCTCGAGCGATTTGCGATAGGTGATTGTGGAGTTAACCACAATTGGATACCAGCCGAGCTTGCGCCACTTCTGCCAAAAGCCAGTGCGAAGTCCCTGGTCGTAACGACCAAGATCCATCAGGGTTAGAAACACCCCGTTATTCATGTGCCGATAGATGTCTAAATCTGACGGCAAGACTCTGAAGCTGATTCTTGAAACTTCGTCAATTCGTAGCTTTGACCTGCGCCTGTAGGTCAAAAAGACATACAGGATTCGGAACCAGAGTTTCACCAGATCACAACTCGGTCTTCAGGCTTGAGGTACATCTCGCTTCCCTCTTCCACACCAAAGGCGTCGTAGAAGATGTCAAGGTTCTTTACCACTTGGTTGCACCTGAACTCGGCTGGTGAGTGTGGGTCGGTTGCAAGTCTTTGAATCATGATCTCGTCACGACTCAAGGTTCTCCAGCACTGAGCCCATGCCATCAGGAACCGCTGCTTAGCTGTGTAGCCATCGATTACCTCAGGCTCGCGATCACCAAGCCAGAGCAAGTATGCCTTCCAGGCAATACCCAGTCCACCGAGGTCACCAATGTTCTCACCGATGGTGAGCTCACCGTTGACCTTGTGCTTGTCATCAAGCTGTGCTGGAGAGAGCTCGTTGTACTGCTCAATCAGGGAGCGAGTTCTAGCCTCAAAAGCTTTTCTGTCAGCCTCGGTCCACCATGAAACAAGACGACCATCGCCGTCATACTTTGAACCCTGGTCATCAAAACCGTGACCAATCTCGTGTCCGATAACGGCTCCGATACCGCCGAAGTTCATCGCCATGTCTGCCTCAGGTGAGAAGAAAGGCGGCTGCAAGATTGCGGCAGGGAAAACGATCTCGTTCAGCCCCGGGTTGTAGTAGGCGTTAACCGTCTGTGGAGTCATGTGCCACTCTTCACGATCGATCTTGGAACCGATCTTGTTGGCGTGGTAGTCAAACTCCCAACTAGAAACATTGGCAACGTTCGTCACGAGGTCATCACGACTGATCTCGATTGACGAGTAGTCCTTCCACTTCGATGGATAACCAATCTTTGGGTTGAACTTGGACAGTTTCTCAAGCGCCTTAACCTTGGTCTCCTCGCTCATCCAGTCGAGGTCCTTGATGCTTTGCTCGTAGGCCTTGATTAGGTATCCAACCAACTCATCCATCTGGGTCTTGGACTGAGCGGGGAAGTGCTTCTGCACATACAGCTGGCCAACAGCCTCACCTAGACCACCCTCGATTAGAGCAACCGCACGCTTCCAGCGGGGTTTGTTCATTGGCTGGCCCGTCAGCTTCTGACCGTAGAAGGAAAAGCGCTCATCGACAAATGCGCTGGATAGGTATGGGGCGTAGGAGCGAATCAGATCCATAGCCATCATGAGCTTAAATGCCTCGAAGTTGTTCTCGGTCAAAAGCGCAGATAGCCCCTCGAAGAACGAAGGCATCATCACGACATTGGAATCAAGCAGCGTTGGCTTTAGTGATGCACCGGAAAGGTATTCCGACCAGAGAATGTTTCCGCTCAAAGCCTTGAGCTCGTCGAGCGTCTTTAGGTTGTAGGTCTTCTCTGCATCGCGAGAGTCGACTCTGTTCCAGTGAACCTTCGCGATCTGCTCCTCAAGACCGTAAACGGTCTTGGCGGCAGACGCTGCATCTGATGAGCTCCAACCTGCAAGCTCGAACATCTTGGTTAGGTGAGGGAGGTATGCCTCACGAATCTCCTGATACTTCTCATCGGTGTAGTAATCCTTGTCAGGAAGGCCGATTCCGCCCTGGTACAGGTGCACTAGGTAGCGCTCGGGGTTGCCGGCATCGTTGTCGACATATGAACCCCAGAGGCCTGAAACTCCGGCCCGCTCAAATGCACCGATCATCTGGAAGAACTCTGCGTAGTTCGAAAGTGATTTGATCCGGTCTAGACCCGGCTTCAGCGGAGCTGCGCCGAGTTTCTCGATGTGCTGCTCATCCATAAAGGATGCGTAGAGGTCACCGATCTGCTGAGCAACTCCCGGGCTTGGATCCTTGGCAACCTCTTCGATGATGTCTCTTACTGCGAGCTCGGAGTCATCCCTGAGCATGTGGAAAGAACCGTAGAGGGCTTGGTCTTCAGGAATCTTGGTCTCGTCTAACCAACGACCATTCACGTGACGGAACAGGTCGTCCTGTGGCTGAACTTCTTGCTTGATTGCGCCTAAATCTAGGCCTGGCTTCATCGACATAACCCCTAGTCTAGGCACCTTTTTGCTAGTTAGACTGGGGTTATGGCTCTGAACAAAATCATCCTTTACTACTCCTTCGCACCAGTTGAGGATCCGAAGGCAGTCATGCTTTGGCAGAAGACTCTGTGCCAGTCGCTGAACCTCAAGGGTCGCATCCTGATTTCAAAGCACGGCATCAACGGCACCCTCGGTGGTGACATGGAGGACCTGAAGAAGTACTGCCGTGCCACCAAGGAATATCCGGGATTTGGAAAGACCGACTTCAAGTGGTCTGAGGGAACCGGCAACGACTTCCCAAGACTCAGCGTCAAGGTAAGAAATGAGCTCGTTGCCTTCACCACTCCTGAAGAGGTAAAAGTTGCCAAGTCTGGAGTAGTCAATGGCGGAAAACACCTCAAGCCACATGAGGTAAACGCGCTGGTCGAGGAAAAGGGCGATGAGGTCGTTTTCTTCGATGGTAGAAACGCATTTGAAGCCAAAATTGGCAAGTTCAAGAATGCTGTTGTGCCAGATGTTCAAACCAGCCACGACTTCATCAGAGAGATTGAGAGTGGCAAGTACGACCACCTCAAAGACAAGCCAGTAGTGACCTACTGCACCGGTGGCATCCGTTGCGAGATTCTCTCCGCAGTGATGATCAACCGAGGCTTCAAAGAGGTCTACCAGATCGAGGGTGGCATTGTTCGCTATGGCGAGCGCTTCCGCGACAAGGGACTCTGGGAGGGTTCGCTCTACGTCTTCGATGGTCGCATGAATGTGAATTTCTCGGATGAGGCAAAGACCATCGGTGAGTGTGAAAGCTGTGGCGGCCCAACCTCAAGTTTCAGGAACTGCTCCGACCTGGGCTGCAGAGATTTGATTCTGCTCTGTGATACCTGCAACTCGAATTCTGCAAACCTGGCATGCAAGCCAGAGCACACGCGCGGTAAACGACTGCAAGAAGTTGGCTAAGAAAAAATCCCCGATCTGAGATCGGGGATTTTCTCTTTGAACATCTAGTCTCGGTGTCCGCCGTGACCGCCACGGTTTCCATCGCGGTCACCGTCTGAGTGGCCACGACCTTCACCCTTGTGACCTCGACCATCGCCATCGCGGTGACCTCGTCCGTCACCGTCACGGTGGTTAGCCATGTCTGCCTTAGAGGCAGCTGCCACAGTTGCGGAGTATGCAACGGTCAGTGGCTTCGATGAAGTGACACTCACGACCGAATTAGCGTCAACCTTCACGGTGACGATAGCTGGTGCTGATCCATCCGATGGATAGAGTGCGATTCGGGTAGTCGTACCCGCTAGTCCAGCTCTCAGTTTCAAATCAGCAGTAAGTGTTGAACCGGTGATAGCGACCGCAGCATCGTGGCCACGACCCTTACCAACGTGTACTCGCTTGCTATCTGAAGGAGCGCTGGCCGGGGCAGTTGCGCCATCAGCCAGCACGTAAGCACTGAAGTATGCCCCCATCGCAACTTCACGGGAGCTGGTTACTGAAGCAGGAATTCCGGTAACGGTTGCCGAAATGGTGGCGTGGGTGTGATCGCCACGCTCGTAGTCTCCCTGTTCAACACTTGGTGATGTTGAGGAGGATGCCTGGGATGGGATAGCCATTGCCAATCCACCCGCTGTGATTGCGGCTGCTAGCGCAATTGCCGCTGTTGTTGACTTTCTCATTACTCTCCTTGTCATTTGGTGACGAGGTTGAAGCTAGGGGGGTTTATTGAAAACCAGACCTAAAGTCAGCTTTCTTGACCCTAACTAACAGCTGACAGTCAGAAAACTGGCTTGTCTGGCAATTGGCTTAGAGGAATTTCCACCTTTTGAGTTCCCAGCCGAACTTGATCGATGCCAGACGAAGTGCCACAACTGCAGCTGAGCCGATCAACACGGTCAGAGAATCTGGGACTTGGAGGTAGCTCAGCAGGACAACCAACCAACCACCGGTGAACGCCAAGACTGCATATGGCTGGTGGTCGTGGAAGGCACGGGGAACCTCGTTCACCAAAACATCACGTAGCACTCCACCAACGGTTGCCGTCACAACACCCATGACCACAGCAACCATTGGGCTCGCCCCAGAAATAAGAGCAATGTGAGTACCACCCGCTGCAAAGGCACCCAGGCCGATGGCATCTGGGATCAGAATCGCCTTCTCGGTTAGGTCGATGTGCCTTGCCTTGAAAAAGAAGGGTAGAACGAGTCCGATGCCAATCAGAGCCCAAACCCAGAACTCCTGCTCCACCCAGAAAAATGGTCTGCGGTCCAAGAGAACATCCCTGAGGGTTCCGCCGCCGAAAGCCGCGATGAAGCCAACCATCACGACACCGACTAGATCAAACTGCTTTCTGGCGGCCTCGATGATTCCAGAGAGGGCAAAGCCGATCACCCCGATGATTTCGAGGCTGATGATTAGGGTTTGAGCGTTGATGGGAATCCCCCTTACGTGCGCGAGGCGGGACTTGAACCCGCACGTCCTTGCGGACACTGGCACCTGAAGCCAGCGCGTCTGCCATTTCGCCACTCGCGCGTGGCCAACAAATTGTTGGTCGAGCGAGTTGAGATTAGCAGAGAAATCAAGCCCGAGGGAAGGGTCGCTGGGTAGACTTACCAGCACCTGAGCGCGCAAGGAAGAGGTCTCGGTTGAGCTTTTTGGAAAAGGCTGAGGAGCGCATTGAGCTGGCTGTCGGCTCTGTGTTTGCTCGGCTGAGTAAAGCTGAACTACAGCCGGTTGAAATCACCCAGGCTGTTCGGCGCGCAATGGATTACGCCGCTGAGCAAATTGACCTGACCAGAGTTTTGGTTCCTCATCGGTATCTGATCCTGGTTTCGGGGCACGATGCCGCTCGAATTTCCCCGGCTATGTTGCTCTCAATCAAAACCGAAATCGCCATGCATGCTGCTAAGCAGGGCTACAGACTTGCAGGTGAGTTGACACTAAAGATTGAGGTTGACCCCAAGCTTCCTCGTGGCCAGGTAAGGGTTGGCAGTTCCGCTTCGGGCCAAGCCGTGCAGTGGCAGGCGGCACTTCTAATTGATGGCAAGCGCATTCCCCTGAACCGAGGCACCACATCCGTTGGTCGAGACCAGAGCGCCGATGTCTCAATCGATGACAGGGGTATGAGTCGAATTCATTTTGAAGTTGCCTGGAATGACCAGGGTGCAGCGCTAAGAGATCGCGGATCAACCAATGGCACCTTTGTTGACGGCATCAAGATCCAGGAAGTCGCGCTGAGCTCGGGAAACAAGATTTCCGCGGGTAGAAGTGAGTTTGTATTCGAGCTGATTGCGAGGGAGACCCATTGAGTGAACTCGCGCTTTTTCTAGTTCGAATCGGCTTCGTTGCCGTGCTGTGGATATTTGTGCTCAGCCTGCTGTCTGTGATTCGTGCTGACCTCTATGGCCGACGAGTGATCTCGAAGATTGCAAGACAAAATGCGCCAAAGCTACCGGGTGGCCTCGCCGGATCCGTCGCATCTTTGGGGCTGGAAGACAGCGATGCTTTTGAGCCGACTCAGATTGCGATACTGACCGGCAGAACCGCCGGAACGAGTCTTGACCTTGAGGACAAGACCGAAATTCTTATTGGTCGCAGCGCAGGTTGTGATCTAGTACTCAGCGATGAGTTCTCCTCAAACACTCACGCCAAGCTGATTAAGGTCGGCGAAGACTGGGTGCTGCAGGATCTCAGCTCAACAAATGGAACTTTCTTGGATGGTCGCAAGGTGACCACTCCAGCAACCATCAAGGCGGGCATGACCATCCGCATCGGAACCACAAACTTTGAGTTGAGGGCATAGGCCTTGGCAATCAAAACCGTGGGCTATGCGGCAAGCGACATCGGTAAGCACCGCAGCTCCAATCAAGACTCCGGCTACTGCGGCTATCAGCTGTTCTTCGTGGCGGACGGCATGGGTGGTCACGCCGGCGGCGACATTGCATCGGCAATCGCCTCACAGCGCATTGCTCTGGCAGACGCCAAGAGCGAGACCATCGAAGAAGCGATTGAGTCCCTCAAACGAGCCATCCTGGAAGCCAACCAAATGCTTTCGGCTACCGTGGTCGATCACCCGGAACTTGAGGGCATGGGCACCACCTTCTCGGGCATGCTTCGACACGGGAATCAGATGGTCATCGCCCACATCGGTGATAGCCGTATCTACCTAGCGAGAGATGGCGAGGTCACCCAGGTCACCTCAGACCACACCTTCGTTCAAAAACTCGTTGACATGGGTCGAATTACTCCTGCCGAGGCTCTGATCCACCCACGTCGCAGCGTGCTGATGCGAGTGCTCGGTGATGTCTCTGGCGAACCAGAGATCGACATCGCCATCCACGATGCGATGCCTGGTGATCGCTGGATGCTCTGCAGCGATGGGCTTTCGGGGGTTGTGCCCGAGGGCGTAATGAATCGAATCCTGACATCCAAGGTTCCAACCGAAGAAGCTGCTGAGTTATTGGTTGGTGAGGCGTTGGAGTTTGGTGCTCCAGATAACGTCACCGTGGTGATCACTGATGTGGTTCGCTCGGCAGTTCCGACCGAAATCGAACCTGCTGCAGTTTTCGTGGGCTCGGCGGCCAATGAAGTTGTCATCGAAGAGCGCAAGGGCAGCAAGATTCTCCGCCTGTTCTCGCCACGCAGCCTGCTTGACCTGTTGCAAAGTCCTGAGGACCCAACCCAGTACGCACCAGAATCTGAAGAGCTACTAAACAAGATCCTTTCCGAAACCAGACGAAAGATTCGCTTCAAATCAGCACGCATTATTGCCAGCTGGTTGCTTTTGGCTTCTGCCTTAGCGGGCATTGGTTATGTTGCCTATGAGTACACCCAAACCCGCTACTACGTGGCAAGTTTTGAAGGCAACGTAACCATCTACCAAGGGATCCGAGAATCACTTGGGCCTTTCAAGTTCTCTAAGCCCTACTTCGTTTCCGAGATCGAAGTTGATTCGCTTTCGATGCTTTACCAAGACCTAATCGATCGCTCCATCTCGGCCGAGTCGCTGCAGGATGCCAAGCGGATCCTTGATCAACTTCGCGAGGCCCAAAATGAGTAACACCTCATTAACGTCTGCGATACCAAAGCTCCTCAAAGCCGTGCCAAGGTCTCGAAACTTTGAGCTGGTACTGATTGTTTGGGTTTCCGGAATCCTGGCCTTCGCACTGGCCCAGGTGCAGCTGGCTGTGCTGCAGAAGATGGATCTGTCACTGCTTTTTTACTGGGCACTGCCAACTTTTGGTGCACTGCTTATTCACTGGGTGCTCAGACAGCGAGCGGTTAGCGCCGATGGATTGATCCTGCCTCTGGCGTTTTTGCTGAACAGCCTGGGCATCTCGATGATCTATCGGTTGGATTTGGCCGAGGCTGCCCGCGGTGGAACGGCACTGTTTGCCGAACGACAGGTTTGGCTGACATTGATTGCCATGGCGATTGCGGCGCTGGTCATCTGGTTGATTCCTAACCACCTGGTGCTTCGAAAGTTTCCATACATCGCGGGCATCGCAGCATTAGTGCTTCTTCTACTGCCGACACTTCCGGTGATCGGAAGAACCAGAAACGGTGCAACGCTGTGGATTGGTATTGGTGACTTCACCTTCCAACCGGGCGAAATTGCAAAGATTTTGCTAGCCATCTTCTTCGCCGGCTATCTGGTGTCGCGAAAAGACTCATTGAGCGAGATTGGCTCACGAGTGCTTTGGATGAAGGTTCCCAGAGCCAAAGACCTTGGGCCGATCCTGGTGGTTTGGTTCGCAACCGTCGGGGTGCTGGTTCTGCAGCGAGACCTAGGAACCTCGATCCTCTACTTCGGTCTGTTCCTGGTGATGATCTACACCGCAACCGGCAGAGCGTTCTATGTCGGTATCGGTCTAACCA
>CAZQZY010000018.1:0-2600 GCA_964597935.1 uncultured Aquiluna sp.
GGATCCTCGCGAAGTGTGCGCAAAAACAAAGAGCTCAGGCGAATTGGCATGAGCACAATGTTAGGGCTATTCGCCTACGGTTACCTGCGCGGTTCCGAGGATTGCAGGATCCATTTCGGCGGCAATGCGATTTGCTTCCTCGATCAAGGTTGCCACGATCTCAGACTCCGGAACGGTCTTGATGATCTCTCCCTTGACGAAGATTTGACCTTTGCCGTTTCCTGATGCGACGCCGAGATCAGCCTCGCGAGCCTCACCTGGTCCATTCACAACACAGCCCATAACTGCAACGCGAATTGGCACCGTAAGGTGCTGAAGTCCCTCAGTTACCTGGTTGGCCAATGTGTAAACATCAACCTGAGCACGACCGCAGCTTGGGCAGCTCACAATCTCCAGCTTGCGAGGACGCAGGTTCAGAGATTCCAGAATCTGTGAGCCAACCTTGATCTCTTCGACCGGAGGGGCGGAGAGTGAAACACGGATGGTGTCGCCAATGCCCTTGGAGAGGAGAGCTCCGAAAGCAACCGATGATTTGATGGTGCCCTGGAATGCTGGACCTGCCTCGGTAACACCGAGGTGAAGCGGCCAGTCACCGCGCTCGGAAAGCAGCTCGTAGGCGCGAACCATGACCACTGGGTCGTTGTGCTTGACTGAGATCTTGAAATCGTGGAAATCGTGCTCTTCAAACAGTGATGCTTCCCATACTGCGGACTCCACTAGTGCCTCAGCGGTTGGCTTGCCGTACTTCTCGAGCAATCTTGGGTCGAGTGATCCGGCATTGACTCCGATTCTGAGCGAGACTCCGGCGTCCTTGGCTGCCTTTGCAATAGCTCCGACCTGGTCATCAAACTTACGAATGTTGCCCGGGTTTACTCGAACTCCACCGCAACCTGCATCGATTGCCTGGAAAACATACTTGGGCTGGAAGTGGATATCTGCCACGACCGGAATCTGGGAACGCTTGGCGATGATGCGAAGCACATCCGCGTCATCCTGTGAGGGAACGGCAACTCGCACGATGTCGCAACCAGAGGCGGTGAGCTCAGCAATCTGCTGCAGGGTTGCATTGATATCGGTGGTCGGAGTGGTACACATCGACTGCACGCTGATTGGGGCATCTCCACCGACCGGCACCTTGCCCACCATAATCTGCCTTGTCTTTCGACGTGGCGCTAGTACGGGAGGCGGAGACTTAGGTAGTCCTAGGTTTACAGCTGGCACTTGATTCCTTCCATAGCCATCAGCATTCAACTACTAAAAGCAAAACTTACTTCCAAATCAAATCGAAATTGGGTTGGTGAGGTCGGCGATTATGACGAGCATTCCAACCGCGATGAGCAAGACCCACACCGCATAGGCCAGTGGTAATGCTGCCGCGGTGTCGACCTGAACCGGTTCTTTCCTACCCGAGAGTTTTGCCACACCGCGCTTAAGAGATTCGTAAACCCCTGCCAAAACATGACCGCCATCGAGTGGCAAAAGCGGAATCAGGTTGAAGGCAAATAGTGCGATATTCAGTGATCCCAGAAGCAGTAGCAGTGTCGCGATCTTAGACTCGATACCCAGTCCATCCGCCGCACTGACCTCACCGGCAAGCTGGCCGATACCAACGATGGAAACCACACCAGCTTGGTCACGCTCTTGGAATCCCAGTGTCGCTGCTGTAACCGAATAAAGCTGTTGCGGCAGATCCAAGATGAAGGCCATGGTACCTACGACTGTCTGACCCGTATATCCCGCTGCTTGTTCAAGAGTTAGCGGGGTATTTTTCGACTTCAACTGAATGCCCACGATTGGCCTGAGCTCAGTCACCGGTAGTCCGTTTTCATCTTTGACGGCTTGACCTTGAGAATCAAAAACCTGCCGCTCGGTAAAAATCGGCTTCACGGAGAGCGAACGCAGCTCTGCGCCGCGCTTCACAACGATTTCGGAAGGCTGCTCGGTTCGCTGGCGAAGCTGCTCCACCGCCTGCTCCCAGCTCGAAACCTCGACTCCATTTACCGACACAACCTGATCGCCAGCCAGCATTCCCGCGGTCTTCGCTGGAGAAACACCAGACTCCGAACAGGTCTCACCTTCCACGCAGTCGAATACTTGGTTCACCGTCAAGCTCGGCTGCATTGGACCAATGCCGAGCATTGCGGTCATCAGCAGCAGTACTCCAAGGAAAAGGTTCATCAGCGGCCCACCAAGCATGATGGTGTTCTTCTTCCAGGGCTTCAATTCATGAAACTGACGACCCTGATCTGACTCCAGAATCTCTTTGCGAACCTCAGCCCGAGCCTCGGTGATCCAGTTTTTGAATGGCCCGCGATAGGGTTTTCGCTCCGGTGGATACATTCCGACCATGGTGATGAATCCGCCGAGCGGAATTGCCTTGATCCCGTATTCGGTTTCACCTTTGGTCTTAGAGAAGATTGTTGGTCCGAAACCAATCATGTAGCGGGTGACCCTGACGCCAAAGAGCTTTGCCGGCCATAGGTGACCAAGTTCGTGGAGTCCGATGGATAGCGCAAGCCCAATCATCACGGCAACGATGCCGAGTAAGTAGAGCAGGGTTTCCACGACCTAAGGCTACCTAATCAACCTTCAGTTACCGC
>CAZQZY010000018.1:2700-4056 GCA_964597935.1 uncultured Aquiluna sp.
GCCTCGATGAGCTCGAGCCCCTTGTTCACCAAGGTTGCAGAGTTTGTAGTAACAACCCGACCCATGTTCCAGGTTGGGTGCTTGAGCGCATCTTGCGGGGTAACTTGCTCCAACTCGACTCTAGATTTACCGCGGAAAGGTCCACCTGATGCCGTGAGAATCAGCTTTCGCACCTCGTCAACTGAACCAGACCGCAGACACTGCGCCAAAGCAGAGTGCTCAGAGTCAACCGGCACGATCTGACCAGGTCTCGCGATTGCTTTTACAAGCGGGCCACCGACAATCAGTGACTCTTTATTCGCAAGTGCCAAAGTCTTGCCAGATTTCAAGGTATTCAGTGTCGCCGCTAGGCCAGCCGATCCAGTAATGCCATTCACCACGACATCGGCATCAGATGCCAGTACCAAATCAGCTGCCGCCTCAGCACCAACTGCAATTTGAGATTCGGAGAGTCTGAACTGCGCCTGCTGTTCAGCAAGTAACTCTCGGTTGGAGTGTGCTGAGAGGCCAACCAGTTGAAATCGCTCAGGGTTCGAGGCGATGACCTCTAAAGCTTGAGTTCCAATCGATCCGGTAGAACCCAGCACTAAGACTTTTCGCATCTTGAAAAACTCCCCAGCTTTTTGTGAGCTAAGAGCAAGGTTAGTGGGCTTAAACTTGGCGCATGAGCCTAGAGCAAAAGCGAATTCTGACAACTTCTATTCCAGGGCCTATCTCGGTCCAGATGCAAGAGCGTCGCAAGCAAGTGGTATCGGCCGGTGTCGGAACCACCCTTCCGGTATTTATTGATACTGCACATGGCGCGATCCTTCGGGACGTGGATGGCAACCAGTTCATCGACATGGGCTCTGGTATTGGCGTTGTCACCATTGGACACACCAACGAGAAGGTTGTTGCTGCAGTTCAAGAGCAGGTGGCAAAACTTACCCACACCCTCTTTACGGTTGCGCCATATGAGCCCTACGTTCGCGTTGCGGAGCTGATCACCAAGCACGCTCCGGGAAACTTCGCTAAGAAAGCAGCGTTCTTTAACTCAGGTGCTGAGGCTGTTGAGAATGCCGTAAAGATTGCGCGCAAGGCAACTGGCAGAACCGAGATTGCCGTCTTTGACCACGCATACCACGGTCGCACCAACCTGACGATGTCCATGAACTTCAAGGTGCACCCCTACGGAACTGGCTTCGGCCCACTTGCCGGTAGCGTGCACCACGCTCCAATGAGCTACCCATTCCGCGATGCCGATGGCCTCACCGGAGAAGAGGCAGCAACCCGGGCGATTACCTATCTTGAGAAGCGTGTTGGAGCTGCGCAGCTGGCTGCAGTTTTCATCGAGCCAATTCAGGGTGAGGGTGGATT
>CAZQZY010000018.1:4156-5215 GCA_964597935.1 uncultured Aquiluna sp.
GCGCACGCAGGTGGCCTTGGCGGCACCTTCGGTGGTTCTCCAACCGCAGTCGCCGCCGGTGTTGCCGTTTTGGAGCAGCTGGAGCAGGGTGGTTGGTTTGAGCGAGCACTCGAGATTGGTTCGGTTCTCACCACCAAGCTGGAGGCGCTGAAGTCTCAATACCCAGTCATCGGTGATGTCCGTGGCAAGGGTGCAATGATCGCAATCGAACTCGTTGAGCCAGGCACCAAGACTCCAAATGCGAAGGCTGTTGAGGAGCTCGTGAAGCACTGTCACTCAAATGGTGTCTTGATTCTCAATGCCGGTACCTACAACAACGTGATTCGCTTCTTGCCACCGCTAGCCATTACCAACGAGTTGCTCGAGGATGCACTCGAAGTCTTGGCTGCCGGTTTGGCAAAGCTCTAGGTCTTCACCTATCGTTGCTAGTGAGCAAAATCTGCTCACTAGCAACAAATCCTAGAATCGAAGGTGATTCATCGTGCAGGCCTATGGCGACAGAGACCGCCTAGACAACCTCTTCAGAGAAGAACTAAACCGCTACATTTCGACCCACCCTCGCTCACGCGAGCTCTATGAATCGGCTACTGAACCGCTACTTAGCGGAGTGCCGATGATTTGGATGTCGAAGTGGCCCGGACCATATCCAATTTATGTCGAGCACGCCAAAGGTGCGCACTTCACAGATGTCGATGGCCTGATGTACACCGACTTCTGCCTGGGCGACACGGGCGCAATGTCTGGACACGCTCCAGATGCCACCGTCAAGGCGGTGCAAAAGCAGATCGCTCGCGGTTCAACCTTTATGTTGCCCACGGAAGATGCTGCCCACAACGGTCAGATGCTAAGTGATCGCTTTGGACTTACTAAGTGGCAGTTCACCTTGAGCGCTACCGATGCCAACCGACACATGCTGCGCTACTCAAGGCATGTGACCGGAAGACCAAAGATTGCAGTCCACGACTACTGCTACCACGGCACAGTGGATGAGACCTTTGCAGTGATGGATGATGAGGGAAACACCATCCCCCGTCGCGACAACGTTGGTAAGCCAATCGA
>CAZQZY010000018.1:5315-15868 GCA_964597935.1 uncultured Aquiluna sp.
GACTACCTAAAGGGCATGGAAGAGCTGTGCTTGAAGTATGACGTGATCTGGATTCTGGATGAGACCCACACACTTTCGGCCGGCCCTGGCGGCATGACTGCCAAATACGGACTGAACCCTGATGCGGTGGTGCTTGGAAAGACCATCGGTGGCGGCGTCCCGGTGGGTGCTTACGGTCTCACCAATGAGCTGGCCCTCAGGATCGAGTCCTCGATGCACCTAGAAAGCATCGACATTGGTGGCGTGGGCGGCACCCTTGCCGGTAACGCGCTATCAATGGCTGCGGTGCGGGCAACTTTGGAGAGCGTGCTGACCCCTGCGGCTTTTGAGCGCATGGAAGCGCTCGCAGAGCTCTGGGTGAAGAATGTCCAGGAGGTGATCGATGAGTACAAGCTGCCCTGGCAGGTATCAAGAATCGGCTGCCGCGGCGAGTACAGCTTCCGACCAACTGCTCCTAAGAATGGTCGTGAGGCCGCAGATGCAGATGACTTCGAATTGCAGCAGTACCTGCAGTTGCACGCTATCAACCGCGGTATTTTGATGACTCCGTTCCACAACATGGCACTGATGTCACCATTCACCGATGAAGAGGACGTTGCGCACCACCACGCCCACTTCCGTGAGGCTGTGGCAGCGCTCTACAACTAGCAATAGTGAAAACCCCCGATTGGAGTTTCCAATCGGGGGTTTTTCTCTACCTACTTCTTGGCAAGCTTTTTAGCCTTGAGACTTGATCGCAACTGGACCACCAGCACGATTGCGATTGCCACGAAGAACACCGCTGACCCAATTACGTTGGCCTCAGGTGGAATGCCTCGAGCTGCTGCGGTGTAAACAAACTTCGGGAAGGTGGTCTCCGGTCCAGCATTGAACTGAGTAATGATGAAGTCATCAAAACTCAGTGCGAAGGACAGCATGGCAGCCGCCATGATGCCTGGGAGCAGGAGTGGGAAGGTAATCTTCCAGAACACCGAAGCCGAGTTGCCGTAGAGGTCAGCTGCCGCTTCCTCAAGCCTTGGGTCCAAGGTTGCAACACGAGCCTTCACGGTAACAACGACGAAGCTCAATGTGAACATGATGTGGGCCACGACGATGGTCCAAAAGCCCTTGCCTATTCCGAGGTCAAGGAACTGCGCAGCAAGGCCGGCACCCATTACCACCTCAGGAGTTGCCATGGGCAAAAACAGCAGCAGGTTGGTGACAGAGCGGCCCTTGAATTTATAACGCCCCAGCGCGATTGCGATCGCTGTTCCAAGGGCAGTGGATGCCAGGGTAGAAATCACCGCGATCGCTACCGAATTACCAAATGCGGTGCAGACCTCCTGCTGGCCACAGACATTCAGCCAGTTGTCCAGCGTGAATGCTTTCCAGGCGATATTCGACTTCTCAACCTCGTTGAAGGAAAACACGAAGGTGTAACCAATCGGGATCATCAGGAAGAAAAATGCAAGGCCAACATAGGTTGGAAGTAGCCACTTACCGAGCGAGAGTTTCACAGTAGATCCTCCGTACCCGAGCGCTTCACATATGCCGAAACCAAGATCACAATCGCCGCCATCAGCATCACGCTGAGTGCCGAGGCGGTTGGGTAATCCTGGATTCTGAAGAAGTTGGCCTCAACCACGTTTCCGATCATCGCGGTGTCAGATCCTCCGAGGAAGTCTCTTGAGGCGTTCACATAGTCACCGGAGATCGGAATAAAGGTGAGCAGAGTCCCCGAGATGACACCCGGTAGCGATAGTGGGAAAGTCACCTTCCAGAACGTTTTCGCGGGTGATGCGTAGAGATCTGAACCAGCTTCTACCAATCGCAGATCTAAGCGCTCCAGCGATGTGTAAATCGGGAGGGTCATAAACGGAATGAAGTTGTAGGTCAATCCGAAAACGACTGCGAATGAGGATCCGATGATGTAGTCACTCGAACCGAGCAATCCGATTTGCTGCAGGAACTGAGTTATCGGCGCTTCATTAGAGAAAATCTGCTTCCAAGCAAAGGTGCGCAGCAGAAAGGAGATAAAAAACGGTGCAATTACGAGTGTGAGCAGTAACGCCTGCAGCACCGGCTTATTTCTGGCTTTGACTCCGATGAAGTAGGCGATTGGGTAGCTAATGATCAACGCCATAACGGTTGCCGCGAGAGCGTAACCGAATGACCGGATGATTTGCGGCCCGTACTGCGTGATGGCGTAGGCGTAGTTTCCTGGCTCAAAGCCGTAGTCATACATGCCGATTTCACCGGTCATGCTTGCGGTCTTTAGCGAGGTGATGACTAGGGAAACAAGTGGAGTGAGGAAGAACAGACCGAGGTAGATCATGCCCGGGGCAAGCAAGATGAATGCAACCTTGGTTGAGTTCTTCACGGGAGCCGAGCTCTTGGCGCCTCCCTGGCCTAAAGCGACGAATGCCATGGCTTAGTTCTCGTCGTTGTCTGCCTTGGTGGGCAGGTCACTCAATCCAAAGCTGTGCTCAACCTTCCAGCTCACGTAAACCTGAGCACCAAGCTCAACAACCGGAGACTTGCCAACGTTCTGAGCGAAGACGGTGATGTCACCGAATCCTGGAACATCAATCAGGTACTGGTTTGAAACACCGGTGAATCTGATGTCGATGATTTCGCCAGGGCCAACCATGTTGTGGTCAGCACCCAACTCTGGCTTGGTCTCGTGGAAGGTCGCCTTCTCCGGGCGAACACCAATCGCAACTTTGCCTTCGTGCTTTTCGGCACGAAGCTTCGGCGCTGCGATTCGCTGGCCGTTTACGTTGATCGCGATCACGTGCTCGGTGTTCTCGATGACATCGCCTACAAAGATGTTGGACTGGCCAAGGAAGCGAGCAACGAACGCAGTCTTCGGGCGATCGTAGAGGGCTTCCGGAGCACCCATCTGCTCGATCCGACCGAGGTTCATGACCGCCACGGTGTCGGCCATGTCCATAGCCTCCTCCTGGTCGTGAGTCACGTGCAAGAAGGTCAAACCGACTTCCATTTGGATTGCCTTGAGCTCAACCTGCATTTGACGACGCAGCTTTAGATCAAGTGCGCCAAGTGGCTCGTCGAGCAAAAGCAGGGCCGGGCGGTTTACAAGCGCGCGAGCCAATGCAACGCGCTGCTGCTGACCACCGGATAGCTGCTGTGGCTTTCGGTTTGCGAGGTGCTCGAGCTCTACAAGCTTGAGGGCCTCGGTTGCCTTCGGAAGTGGGTCATCAATCTTGCGCTGGCGCAGACCAAAAGCCACATTCTCCAGCACCGACATGTGCGGGAATAGCGCGTAGCTTTGGAAAACGGTGTTCACCGGACGCTGGTGCGGCTTGGTGCCCGTTACGTCCTTGCCGCCGATCAGGACCTGTCCCTTGGTGGGCTCTTCCAGACCGGCAATGATCCTCAAGGTCGTAGTCTTACCGCAGCCCGAAGGTCCCAGCAGGGCGAAGAACTCGCCTGCCGGAATCTTCAGATCAAGGTTCTCGATAGCGGTGAAGCCAGGGAACTCTTTACGAATACCTACTAGCTCTAGGTCTTGACCTCGAGCGATGAACTGCTCTGCCACCTATGCGCCCAGTAGCAGGTTCTGCCACTTGGTTGCAAAGCGCTGCTCTTCCTGACCGGTTAGCGGACGGAAGGCGTGGACGTTTGCCAGCAGCTCATCGTTCGGGAAGATCAGCGGGTTCTCGGCCAACTCAGGGTCAGTCTTCATCATCTCTTCCTTGGCACCAACAACCGGAGTTACATAGTTCACGTATGCAGCAAGCTCTGCAGCGTTTACTGGGTCGTAGTAGTAGTTGATCAGGGCTTCGGCGTTCTTCTTGTGCTGAGATCCCATCGGAATTACGAAGGAGTCTGACGAAATTGTGGAACCGGTGTCAGGAACCACGAATCCGAAGCGGTCCTCGCCAACCTCGAAGTTGAGGATCGTGGTGTCACCGGACCATGCAAGAGCGACGATGATGTTGCCGTTTGACAGGTCCTCACCGTAGGAATTGCCCTTGATGTTGAAGATCTGGCCAGAGGAGACCTGAGCTGCGATGAAGTCAACAGCCTCGTTGAAGGCGTCTTCGGTCAAGGAAGCTGGGTCCTTGATGTCAATGCCCATGCTCAACAGGGTAAGACCCACGGAGTCGCGCATCTCAGAGATTAGGCCAACGCGTCCCTTCAGGGCTGGGTCCCATACATCTGCTAGCGAGGTTGGGGCATCCTTGCCGGTTGCCTCTTTGTACATCTTCTTGTTGTAGACAATGCCGCCGATGATGCCCTGGTAAGGAACCGAGAGCACGCGGTCTGGGTCGTTCTCATCACCTAGGTAGGCAGGGTTTAGGTTTGCCACCTTGTTAGGCATGTTTGCGTTGTCCATGGTCTGTAGGTAGCCAAGGCCGATCATGCGGTTTACCAGCCAGTTGGTTGGGCAGGCAACGTCGAAACCTGGGTCGGCACCGAGAGCAAGCTGGTCCTTGACCTTGGCGTACCAGGTGTCGTTGTCGTCAATCTCCATCATGTACTCGACGGTGATACCGGTCTGATCCATGAATCTGTTCAAGGTTGGATAGGAACCATCGTCCTCACCGTCCATGTATAGCGGCCAGTTGTGCCAAACCAGAGTCTTTTCAGAGTCCGATAGGTCTTCAGCTGGTGTGAGGCTCGAGGAAGCTGGTGCACAAGATGCCAGGCTCAATGCGGCTGCTGTTCCACCAAGTCCCAGAAGCGCGGCCCTGCGCGACATCATCTTTTGCTGAGCCATCAAAACTAGCTGGCGCATCATTGGGTCTTCAGGAAGTCCACGCTTCATTACTTGTCTCCTATTAATCGGGCGCTAGGCGCCAACCAACTTTCGAAACCCAACGGCTTCATGGAACAAGGGAAAGTTTGTCACACAAAAAGCCATTTTTGGACCCCAAAATCCAATTTTCCTATCAGTCTCCGATGTAGCTCATTACGTGCTTTACGCGGGTGTAATCCTCGAAGCCGTAGTGGGATAGATCCTTGCCGTAACCGGAGTGCTTGAAGCCACCGTGCGGCATCTCTGCCACCAGTGGAATGTGGGTATTAATCCAAACCGCACCAAAGTCTAGGTACTTTGCAAAGCGCATTGCCCTGGTGTGGTTCGAGGTCCAAACTGACGAAGCCAAACCGTAGCGAACATCATTTGCCCACTTCAGTGCCTGCTCGTCTGAGGAGAACTTCTGCACTGTGATTACCGGTCCGAAGATCTCCTCTTGAATGTGCTCGTCGTCCTGCTTGAAACCGGAGAGCACAGTTGGCTCTAGGAAGTAACCCGAACCTGGTAGCTGGTTTCCACCGTGCTCAATCTTGGCGTGGTCTGGCAGTCGGTCGATAAAGCCCTTGACTCGAGTTAGCTGGTTGGCGTTGTTGACTGGTCCAAACAGGATGCCGTCTTCAGATGGCATGCCCACCTTGGCACTTGCCTTGACCTCTGCGATCAGAGCAGCCATGAACTTGTCGTAGGCCTTCTCGTGCACGAGCAATCTGGTCGCTGCTGTGCAGTCCTGTCCGGCGTTAAAGAATCCTGCGGCCACAATTCCAGCTGCAGCCTTCTCGAAGTCAGCATCATCGAAAACGATTACCGGGGCCTTACCACCTAGCTCCAGGTGCACCCGCTTGAGATCAGCCGAAGCGCTCTTCGCAACCTCCATACCTGCGCGAACCGAACCAGTGATGGAAACCATCTGTGGGATGCGGTTTTCGATCATGGCGCGACCAGTGTCCCGGTCTCCGGTTACAACGTTGAATACGCCTGCGGGTAGAAATTCGCTGGCGATTTCAGCGAGCAGAAGCGTCGATGCCGGGGTGGTGTCAGATGGCTTCAACACGATGGTGTTACCCGCGGCAATTGCTGGAGCGAACTTCCAGGTGGCCATATTCAGTGGGTAGTTCCAAGGGGTTACCTGACCAATGACACCAATCGGTTCGCGACGAATCGATGAGGTGTGATCGCGCATGTACTCGGCAGTTGCGCGGCCCTCGAGGTTTCTAGCTGCACCTGCGAAAAAGCGGATCTGGTCAACCGAAGGCATGATCTCGTAATCCACCAGGGTGCCGCGAGGCTTTCCAGTGTTCTCACTCTCAACGTCCGCAGCTTCTTGAGCTCTCGCCTCAAGGGCATCCGCGATGCGGAACAGAGCAAGCTGACGTTCGCTCGGGGTAGTTTGGCTCCACTCTTCGAATGCCTTTTGAGCTACTTCATAAGCCCGCTGCACATCTCGCTCCGAAGATACGGGGGCGTGGGCATAGGTTTCGCCAGTCGCGGGGTTGATTACGTCGCTGACCTTGTCTGATTCTGGGGTCTGGTACTGACCACCAACAAAGTTCTTCAACTGTCTTACTGACACAGCATTACTCCTCGTTGAGTTGAGATGTAATGACTCTAAACGGCAACTAACCATTTCAGAACTGAAATCAAAAAATTCAATTGAATTCGTAGCAAATTCATCACAATTGTGCGGAATTGCTTGGGCAGGTATCGATTTCTTGGCATACTCAGACCCATGTCAAGAATGATGCGAACCCGCCAGTCTCAGCTAGATGAGGTCTCGAAGCTCATTGTTGAACAGCTTCAGCTTGATGGTCGAAAGTCTTATGCCGAGATTGGCAAAGTCGTCGGGCTGAGCGAAGCCGCAGTAAGGCAGCGCGTGCAGAAGCTAAACGAATCCGGAGTGATGCAGATCGTGGCCGTCACAGACCCGATGCGTCTGGGTTTCAATCGCCAGGCCATGGTTGGGGTCAAGTGCACCGGCGATGTAAACAAAGTTGCCGAAATGCTCTCTTCAATCCCCCAGGTTGATTATGTAGTTCTGACCGCAGGAGGCTTCGACATCCTCGTCGAGGTTGTTTGCGAAGATGATGAGGACCTAATCAACCTGCTCAATTCCAACATTCGCCTCTTGCCAGGTGTAGTTTCGGCAGAGACCTTTGTTTACCTAAAACTTCACAAGCAGTTCTACAGCTGGGGAACTCGATGATGAGCCCAGAAACCAACAACTAAGAAGAAGATAAAAATGGCAATCCAGAAGCCAAAAGCAAACCCACTCAAGACGCTAATTCAAAAGGCTCGCAGGCAAAAGGGTCAGAAGAAGCTACCGCTTTTCGAGGCAATGCGTGAGGGAGAAACCCCAACCGATGCAATGCTGCAACGCTCGGCGAAGGACCACCTCTGGATGCACTTCACCCGCCACTCCCCCTTCCAAGACGGTGACATGAACATCATCGCCAAGGGTGAGGGCATTTACCTGTGGGATACCAAGGGTCACAAGGTTATCGATGGACTCTCAGGATTGTTTGCCGTGAACGCCGGCCACGCTAGACCCGAACTTGCTGAAGCTGCCGCAAAGCAAATGATGGAGCTCGACTTCATGCCCCTTTGGGGCTACGCGCACCCACGCGCAGTAGAACTAGCAGAGCGACTTGTTTCCTATGCGCCAGAGGGCTTGACCAGGATCTTCTTCACCACAGGTGGTGGAGAAGCCGTCGAGAGTGCATGGAAGATTGCCAAACAGTACTTCAAGCTAACCGGCCAGCCAACCAAGACTAAGGTCATCTCGCGCATGACCGCCTACCACGGCACCAGCCACGGCGCTCTTTCAATCACCGGCATTGCGGCCATGAAGCAGGCCTTCGAACCTTTGGTGCCATCCACATTCAGAGTTCCGAACACCAACTGGTTTAGGGCTCCTGAGGGATTCAAGTCTGAGGAAGAATTTGGCATCTGGGCAGCAAATCGCGTTGAGGAGGCGATCTTGTTCGAGGGGCCTGAAACCGTAGCGGCTTTCTATGTCGAGCCGATTCAGAACTCGGGTGGTTGCATTACCGCCCACCCTGCCTACTTCAGACGTGTTCGTGAAATCTGCGATAAGTACGACGTTGTTCTGGTTGCCGATGAAACCATCACCGGTTATGGCAGAACCGGAGAAATGTTTGGTTGCCAGCGCTACGGCATTCAGCCCGACATGATGATCACCGCTAAGGCAATCACCTCAGGTGCTCAGCCGCTAGGCGCATTGTTTATGAAGGACAAATTCTTCGAGCCATTCACCAAGGGCACCACCACCTTCCCCCACGGCTACACCTTTGCTGCTCACCCAGTTGCTTGTGCGGTAGCTCTGGCAAACCTAGATATCTACGACCGAGAGCGCTTGGTAGACAATGTCCGCACCAACTCACCAGTGTTTAGGAAGACCCTCGAGAAGCTGAAGGATCTTCCAATCGTTGGTGATGTTCGAGGCGATGGCTACTTCTTCGCAATCGAGCTCGTCAGCGACAAGGCCACCATGCAGCGGTTGACTCCGGATCAGCGTGAGCGGATTCTGCGCGGCTACCTCAATCCGGCCATGTATAAGGCTGGACTCTACGCCCGAGCAGATGATCGTGGGGATGCAGTGGTTCAGTTAGCGCCTCCACTGACCTGTGGCCCGGCAGAGTTTGATCAGATGGAAGCAATCCTGCGGCCCCTGCTTGAAGAAGCCTGGAAGAAGCTCTAGGCGCTGGAAATTCAAATTGACAAGACCGAGTTCCCAGAAAGTCTCCTCGTATTCGCTGTGGAGCCTGGTCTGGGGCTGATGCACTAAATCCCAGCTGAACTCGATCGACTGGATCAGCCTGCAAGACGATTCGATTTGCGCAGTTTGCCCAGATAGTCCGTGGGATGGCGGTCATAGTTTGATTGACCAACACCAGGTGAATGCCTAACCCCCTTCCCTTCGCCGCAACCGATTCCAACACCGGATTCAGCTTGCTTACCCTGAGCGCTTCACCAAGTTCATCCACGACTATCCATACCAACTCTTGCGAGCGCTGTGCTTCACGGTCTCTAATCTCCCTCTCAATCCATGCCATGGCTTCAGCTTGGTCATCCTGGGTGAACAGTTGAGAGCGTTGAAGTTCAGGAAAATCGACACCACCTTTGAAGTCGATAACCCTGAAATCAGGTGCACTCTGGAGAAGCCATTTGAGAAGCTGCGTTTTCCCCGAACCGCTTCGTCCAATGATGATCAGGTGCGGATTACGCTCGTCGAGCTTGACTCGAAATAGCTCACGATTGGATAGGTCAAGAAGCTCACCGGGTAAGAATCGGACTTCAACCTCGGTCTCAGCTCTAGTCTGAGCAATCGCCTGGTAAACCACATTTCTCACCTGCCTTCCCCATAGCCATGGGAGCGGGCTGAGTCTTTTATCGCCCAGGAAGACCCGACCAGATTGGACCGTGACCTCGGCTTTCAGGTCATGATCACGCTGGGAGCTAACTAATGACCAGACGATAACAGTCAGGCCACTCATGATCAGCAGAATCGGCGATCCCGTGGTCGCATACAGGTAAAGGCCGTAGCCGAGAGAGGGCAGCACGAAGAGCAAGTTCACCCTTGCAATTTAGAAGTGATGCAGCGGCAAATATCCGGTGGATCGGCTTGTGTGGATAAGTTACTCACAGGTCCGGTGAGGATTCAGTGGCAAGGTGTGAACTCAAGCCATACTTGAGTCATGATTTTGGAAGCCCTGAAGGTAGTCTCCTCCCCGCTGGGGAGGATCGCACTAGCCGCCACCTCGCGCGGAGTGGCACAACTGGAGATACTCACCGATACCGCCAAACCCAAAGAGTTCTCGAATTCCCAAAAAGCAAGTCAGCTCCTCGAGGATGCCGCAACGCAGCTGGCTGAGTATTTTGCCAATAGGCGCCAGGGGTTTGATCTGGCCCTTGACCTACAGGGCACAGAGTTTCAGATGGCAGTGTGGCAAGAGCTACTAAACATCGACTTTGGGGCCACGAAATCATATGGCGAGGTGGCTCTTGCGGTTTCAAAACCACTTGCTGCTCGAGCAGTAGGCGGCGCGGTCGGGGCAAACCCGGTTCCAATAATCGTTCCCTGCCACAGAGTGATGGGGTCAACCGGGAAGCTAACCGGATACTCAGCAACCGGAGGGGTGCAAACCAAAACCAAACTGCTCCAGCTTGAGGGTGTTCTGAAATGACCCTTACCCGGGTTCATCCGGACGGGAATGAGCGTTGCATTTGGGTCACCGATGACCAGGTTTACATCGACTATCACGATCAAGAGTGGGGCCAGCGTGCCAGCGACCAAAGGGCGCTATTCGAAGCTATTTGTCTCGAGGGTTTTCAAGCAGGTCTGAGTTGGCTCACAATTCTGAAACGCCGCGAAGGATTTCGAAAAGCCTTTGATCAGTTTGAAATCGAAAAGGTTGCCGCCTTTGACGATGCCAAGGTTGAGGAGCTGATGCGGGATGCCGGCATCATTCGGAACCGAGCCAAGATTCAATCGGCGATTCACAATGCTCAATTGATTCTTGATAGGGCAATAGATCTCAAGACAACACTGTGGCAATTTGCTCCGCCAGAGCCAGCCTCACCGGTTGAAAACTTTCGCTGGCTGGCCACAAGTGCGGAGTCGGATGCGATGAGCAAGCACCTGAAAAGTCTCGGTTTCAAGTTCGTGGGAAGCACAACCATGTATGCGCTGATGCAATCCACCGGAATGATTCATGACCACGCCCCAAATTGCTTCAGAAGAATCAGAAAAGATTCCTAGGCTTAGGACATA